>CBFGWL010000046.1:0-23720 GCA_965652565.1 uncultured bacterium | reverse complement strand
GTGTTGCACGAGACCGCGAAGTCACGGGCGAAGGGCACTGCGCCCTCCGCGCCGCCCTCGAAGTTCCGAAACGACCGGCCGCCGACGTTCGCGGTGGGCGGGCAGTTCACGGTCTCGTTCACGTCAAGCCCGGCGCGCAGAAGCGCGGTCGTGGAGACGACCTTGAACGTGGAGCCCGGGGGATAGGTCCCCTCGAGGGCACGGTTGAAGGTGTCCTCGACCGGCCGGGTTGCGACCGCCAGGATGTCGCCGCTCGACGGCTCAACGGCGACGAGCGCGCCGGCGTCGACGCCGCGGAGCGCGGCCTCCGCGGCCTGCTGCGCCTTGAGATCGAGCGTTGTCCGCACCGGTTTGCCGGGCTCGCCCTCGACCTCCTCGAGCGTTTCCACCGGCGCGCCGTCCGCGCGGCGGATGAGGATCGAGAAGGTCGGCGTGCCGGCGAGGCGGCGCTCGAAGCGCGCCTGCAGGCCGAACTGACCGACCTGGGCGCCGATCCCGTAGTCGGGCCCCAACTCCTCCTGCTGCTCCTCGGTGATCGGGCCGACGGTGCCGAGCGTCGCCCGAGCGAACTCGCGGCTCGGCGCGAGCGCGAGCTCACGGCCGGCGAGCTGGACGCCGTCGATGCGCAGAAGCTGCGACTCGATCGGATCCACCTCCTCCCGGCGCAGCGTGATCGCGGGCACGAACACATCGTCACCCGCGTTGCGAAGCGCGCGCAAAAACGGCTTGCGGTCCGCCCCGGTCAGCTCCGCGACGGCAGCGGCCGTCGCACGCAGATCGCCCGCCTCGCCGGGCACTACGCCGACGTCGACGACCGGTCGCTCTGGCGTGAGCTCGCGGCCGTTGCGGTCGAGGATCGGCGCTCGGGGCCCGAACTCGCTCGTCGTGCCCAGACGCTCTCCGTCGCGCAGCTGCCGGTGCACGACCCGCTCGCTCCAGGCGATGCGCCAGCCGTCGTCGCCCTCAGTGACAGGGATCTCGTTGCGGTAGGACCACTCGAAATCGTTCGGGAGCCGCCACGTGACGTCCACCGGGACGACGCGGCGGTCCTTGCGCTCCGCGCTCTCTCCGGCCGAAACCTTGAGCGACGCGCCGTCGAGTCCGTTCACGTTCGCTTCCAGCGCGGCGGCGACCGGCTCGGAGTCCCCATCCGTGCGCGCGGCAGCGGCCTCGTACTCGCCCGCGGCCCAGGCGGCGAAAAACGCCTCAACCTGCTCGCGCGCCGGGTCCGAGTCGCCGCGCAAGAGCAGGAAGGCGACGGCCACGACCGGGACCAGGATCAGCGCCGCAACCAGGACGCGGCGGCTCAGAACCCGGCGCCTACCGTGTACTTCCACCTGCTTCCTCCAGCTCGACGACGGCGTCCTCGAAGCGCCCCACGTCCTGGATCTCGGCGTCGATCTCCGCCCTCACCTGGGCGTCCAGCGCGGTGAATGGCTCGACGCGCACGCGCAGGCGCCGTCCCTGCCGTCGCGCATGCCAGAGGCCGATGGCGGTCCCGTCCCGGACGATCACGGGCCGCAGGATGCCACCACCCGGGAGGATGCGTTTCCACTGCTCCGGGGTCGCCATGAAGCTTTCATCGCGGTGCCCCATGAGGTACGTGTCGAATGCCGGGAGCAGCCGCACCACGCCGCGCAGCGGGCGAACCCGTGTGCCCTTGAGCCGCAGCAGCCGCGCGTCTCCGACTCGGCGCTCCGCGACGCGCTCGGCGATACCCGCGAGCCCCGCGCGCACGTCACGCAGCGGCAGCCCTGCCCAGCCCGCGAAGTCGGCCTCGGTCGCCGGGCCGAACGCGCGCAGGTAGCGCACGGCGAGCTCGCGCAACGCGGCCTCGCGCTCGCGCGCGGGGCGCTCGCCCAGCCAGGCCTCGGGGCGAATCACGGTGGCTCGCGAACCCTGGTCGGGGCCCGCGCAGGCCTTGCCCTCGGCCGTGAGCAGGCGGAACAGGTGCGTGCGGACCTCCACGGTGACGTCGATGCCGAGCCCTTCCACGGCGGCTACCAGCTCGTCGCGCAAGCGCGGCTCGCCGGGCGCGAGCAGGCGATCCATCGCGGCGAGCGCGCGCTCCTGCGCCGCGGCGTCCACGCCGAGCTGGGCGAGCCGCCTGCGAGCCTCGGCGCGGATCACGGGCTCCCACAAGGGGACCATCCACGCGGCGTCGTCCGCGGCGAGCAGGTGCATGGTCGTGCGCATCGCCCAGGCCCTGACCACCGAACGCTCCTCGTTGCGGGCGCGGTCCACCTCCGCCGCTGTTACCGAGGCGTTGCGCGCCCGCAGCGCGAGCCGGCCGGCGCGCGGTTCCTGGGCCTGCGCGCCGGCGATCGCGCGCAGGATGTCCGCCGGATGGCGGGGGCGGCGCGGACGGTGCAGCAGCTGGGCCGCCGCGCGCCGGGCAGCGAGGTCGGTGAGCGGCGCGTTCACGCGTGGACGCGGTCGTCTAGCTGCGCACCCGCCGCACCTGCGAGCCGCCCACGATCGCGTCCTCGCCGTCGGGGAAGCGGACCCAGGCCTTGTGCCCGCCGTCGTAGTCCGGCCCCCACAGCACGAGCGTGGCCTCGCGCTGGTCCGAGTCCGGCGGGCCGACCAGGCAGGGCTCGCTGCCCTCCGGGTCGAGGCCGCGCCAGACGCGCACGAAAGGGTTCTCCTCGAGCTCGGCAGCCACCGTCGTCGGCTCGCGGTGCCCGGGGTGGATGCGAGTCTGCGGGGGGAACGCCAACAGGCGTTCCATGATCGTGCGCCGCAGATCGGCGAACCCGGACGCCCCCGGCGCGCGGGTGCCCGCGACCGTCCCGCGGAACAGCGTGTCGCCAACCACGCAGTCGGTCCCGTCGATCAGGAAGGCCAGATGGCCGGCGGCGTGGCCGGGGGTGGCGAGCGCCTGGATGCGCAGGCCCCCGACCGTGAGCTCATCGCCGTCAGCGAGTGTCTGCGCGACGCCCTCGACCTCGCGCGCCACGTCCGCGTGCGCGTAGATCTGCGCGCCCAGCCGCTCGGCGACCCGCTGCACGTCGACAACGTGATCCCAGTGTCCGTGCGTCAGCAGCACGTGCGTGACGTCGGTGCCCTCGCGCTCGGCGCGCTCGCACAGCGGGTCCGTTGCACCGTTCGCGTCGATCAAGACGCCGGTGCCGCCGATCTCGTCGACGACGAGGTAGGCGTTCGCGAGGAAGTTGGATTCCTCGGTGCGCTGGAGGATCATGCGCGCCCCTTTCGATCAGCTGCGTAGCGGCCGGTCACGCGCCTAATCATGCCCCCCGGCTCAACGCTTGCGGGCGCGCTTGATGTCCTTCTTCGTGGCGTCGACGGAGATCAGGTAATGGCGCTTGCCCGTCCGGGTCGCGAGGCCGCGGCGCTCCAGCTTGCGCATCGCGGCGGGGCAGCGCTTGCACCGCGGGCTGGACTTACAGCACTTCTTCTTGGTCTTGACCAGCCGCGGTTCTTTGGTCTTTGCCACCCGGGCAGGCTAGCAACGCGCTTAGGTCGCCCTAACCCCGCTTGCTGATGCGGTTTGCGCCGTCTTGCGCCTGCTGTAGCCGGGCTTCGCGAAAAGTGCCTGCACATCGCCGATTCGGTGCTCGAGGAAGCCCGCCTCGGAGGAGCCCAGGTAGAAGTTCCATAGGCGCGCAAAGCGCTCGTCGTAGCCGTGCTCGCGCAGCTGCGGCGCGGCGGCGTTGAAACGCTCCCGCCAGGCCGCCAGCGTCGGCGGATAGTGCGCGGTGATGTCATCCCAGCTCACCACCCGCAGGTCCTGCGCGGCGGTGAGCTCGCGGATCAACCGCCGCGAGGGCAGGCAGCCACCGGGGAAGACGTGGGTGTTCGAGAAGCTGCGTGCCGCCTTCTCGTGCTCATACAGCTCGTCGGCGATCACGATCGCCTGCAGGAACATGAGGCCGTCGTCGTGTAGGAGCTCGGCGCACCGCTTGAAGAACTCGCCGAAGTACTGCCAGCCAACGGCCTCGATCATCTCGATCGAGACGAGCTTGTCGTAGCGGCCCGGAAGCTCGCGGTAGTCGCGCTCGACCACCTCGACACGATCGGCGAGCCCCTCGGCGTCGATGCGTGCCCGCGCGTACTCCGCTTGCCGCCGGGAGATCGTCGTTGTCGTGACCCGACAGCCGTATTCGCTCGCGGCGTGGATCGCCAGCCCGCCCCAGCCGGTGCCGATCTCGACGAGGTGGTCGTCGGGGGAGAGCTCGAGCGCGGAGCAGATGCGCTCCAGCTTCGCGAGCTGCGCCTCCTCGAGGCTCGCGTCCGGCGTCTCGAAGTAGGCGCACGAGTACATCATCCGCTCGTCGAGGAAGGCGGCGAACAGATCGTTGCCGAGGTCGTAGTGCGCCGAGATGTTCTCGCGCGCCCCGCGCAGCGTGTTGACCGGCACGCGCGCGAAGGCGCGCTGCAGCGGTCCCGTCACCGGGTGCGCGACACGGCGCAGGCGGTCGAGCGAGTGCAGGTTGCGCACCACGATCCGCAGCGCGGCGACGAGATCGTCGGTTCGCCAGTCGCCATCCACGAACGCCTCGCCGGCGCCCAGGCTGCCGCGGAGCATCCGCCGCCAGGCGCGCGGGTTCTCGACGAAGACGGTCGCGCGCAGCTGCGCGTGCGGCTCGCCGAACTCGTGCGTGCGACCCCCCTCGACCACCGTGAGTCGTCCACCGCGCAGGCGGCCCAGGAACGCCAGAACCGCTCGCCGCGCGAGCTGGTCGCGGGGGTCCATGGCGAGATTGAACCACCCCCGTCAACCGCTCGGCAAACGCGCGTCCATGAGCCGGTTATCGGTTGCAACGCGAAGCGTTGGGTACCTACACTCGCAACCGGGGCTTAGGGGAGTCGCCTGGGTGTTATGGGATCCCGGTACGCAGAGCGCAACGCACTTGTCGGGCGCCTCTTGGAGGTGCAGCGGGCGATCGTCGCCCAGCGCGCCCTGCACGAGGTCTTCGACGTGATCGTGGCTACCGCGGCCGACGTGCTCGCGGCGGAGGTTGTGATCCTGCGCCTCCGCGACCCCGCGGACCCGAATCTGGCGAGCGTCGTGGCCTCGCGCGGCGCGGCGCACCGGCTGCTCGGCGAGGGCAGGCGCGCCCAGGGAGACGGCGCCGGGTTCATCGCGCGCAAGCGCGGCAGCGTCGTCGCGACCGAGGGCGACGGCGAGTTGGACCCGCGCGAGTGGGCGGCCGAGGGGCTGCGCGGCGGGCTCGTCGCGCCGGTTCCAGATCGCGGCACGGTCGCGGGCAGCCTCGGCGTGGCCACGCGCGACGCCGACCGCCGCTTCAGCGAGGAGGACCACGACGCGCTGGCGGCCCTGGCCGAGCACGTCGCGCTCGCCCTCAACCACGCCCGCGCGCTCGACGATCTCGCGCACCAGGCCTTCCACGACTCGCTGACCGGCCTCGCCAACCGCTCGCTGTTCGTGGATCACGTGATCCACGCGATCGCGCGCGCCCAGCGATCGGAGGCGGCGGCGGCCGTGCTCGTCATCGACCTCGACGATTTCCAGACAGTGAACGACAGCCTTGGGCACCGCCTCGGCGACGCCCTCCTCGTCGAGGTGGCGAGCCGGCTGGCGGCGTGCGTGCGCCCCTCCGACACGCTCGCGCGCCTCGGTGGCGACGAGTTCGCCCTCCTGCTCGAGGAGATCGCCGATCCCCACGACGCCGAGCGCGCCGCGGCGCGCCTGCTCGGCGCCTTGGACGAGCCGCTGGATCTCGGCGGACGGGCGGTGCGCGTGAGCGCGAGCATCGGGGTCGCGACCGGGACGAGCGATCCCGAGACGCTCCTGCGCGACGCCGACCTCGCCATGTACCAGGCGAAGGAGCAGGGCAAGGGCCGCTTCGAGACGTTTGAGCCGAGCATGCATGAAGCCGCGGTGGAGCGCCTCGAGCTCGACGTCGAGATCGAGCGCGCGATCCGCGACAGCGAGCTCACGCTCGTCTATCAGCCCATCATCGGGATGACGACCGGCGCAGTGGTCGGCCTGGAGGCGCTCGTGCGCTGGCGGCATCCGACCCGGGGCGTGCTCTCTCCAGATCGCTTCATTCCGCTGTGCGAGGCGAGCGGCCGCATCCGTGACCTGGGCTTGTGGGTCTTGCGGGAGGCGTGCCAGAAGGCGGCCCTCTGGCGCGCGAAGTACCCCGGGATCCCCGGCCTGAAGATGGGCGTGAACCTCTCGGGCGCCCAGCTGCGCGACCCGCACATCGTCCGCGACGTTGCACGGGTGCTCGAGGCGACCGACCTCGACCCGACCGCCCTCACTCTCGAGGTCACGGAGACCGTGCTCATGGACGACCTCGACCTGGCTGCCGCCGCGCACCGGCTCACCGAGCTCAAGCAGCTTGGGATCGAGATCGCCGTCGACGACTTCGGAGTCGGCCACTCGTCGCTGCGCTACCTGAAGGGCCTGCCGCTCGACAACCTGAAGATCGCGCAGACCTTCGTCGACGAGATCGCCCGGCCGGACGCCCGCCCGCGCATCCTCAAGGCGATCCTCGACCTCGCCGACGTGTTCGAGCTGCGGCCCGTCGCCGAGGGCATCGAGCGCGCCGAGCAGCGCGACGGGCTGCTCGAGCTGGGCTGCGAGCTCGGCCAGGGGTACCTGCTCTCCAAGCCTCTGGACGCCGGCGCGGCGGACGCTTTCCTGCTGCGCAGCGGGCTGCTCGGGCCAACCGATCCGGCGGCGGACGAGGGCGCGATCAGCTCTCTGCGAAGCGCAGCCCGGTGAACTCCGGCCGCCTGGGACGTCCCTCGCGGCCGCCGCACCGAGCGACTAGGCAACTTCAAGCGGGAAGCCCCTAAACTGCTTGCCGCCGGGGGCGTAGCTCAGTTGGTTAGAGCGCCGGCCTGTCACGCCGGAGGCCGCGGGTTCGAGTCCCGTCGCTCCCGTTGCGAAGCGCCCTGACGCGGCCGCGTCAGGGCCCCGCTTCGACCACCTCACGGACCAGGGCTGGATCGGGCTTGCTGCCGAAGCTGGTCAGCGTCCACGTCGCGCCGGCCCGCTCCCAGCTCGCGCTGGGCTCACCCGGATCCACCTCGACGACCACGTCGAAGGGCTCGCTGGAACCACCGCGCAGCTCGCGGATCCTGCTGACGAGCTCCGCGAGCGCGTCGGGACCCGGCAGCTCGATCGGGAAGAAGCCGTCCCAGCGCGCGGCGCGCTCCAGGGGACGGCGCCGCGGCCACCGGCCTGCGACCCAGACCGGAATGCGCGGTCGCTGCAGGGGTGGCGGCTCGAACTCGCCGGCCCAAAACGACGCGAGGCGCTCGAGGCCGGTGTCCAGCAGGCGCGCGCGCTCGCGCGGCGCGACGATCTCGCCGAACGGCTCGAGCTCGCCGTTGCGATCGCTGCCGAGCCCCACGCCGAAGATCAGCCGGCCGCGCGAGAGCCGGTCGAGCGTCACGGTCTCGCGCGCGACCTTCTGGGCGCGGCGGCGCGACAGCGGCGTGACGAGCGGCCCGATCCGCACCCGCTCCGTCGCCGTCGCGATCGCCGCGAGCGCGACCCACGGATCGGCGAGCGCCCGCACCGGGGGCCGGTAGGCGACGTGGTCCCAGAGGAAGAAGCCGTCCCAGCCGGCCTCCTCCGCGCTGCGCGCGAGCTCGACCAGGACGCCCGGCTCGGCGAACTCGTCGAAGGGTGCGATGTGGACGCCGCGCTTGACCGCCACGCGGCGAAGGTACCCGGCCTCGATACCTTCCACCCATGCCCAGCGCCATCGATGAGCTCAAGAGCCGCCTCGCCCGCATCAAGAACATCGACCGCGCCGCCGGCTTGGCAGCCTGGGACGAGCGGACGATGATGCCCGCCGGCGGGGCCCCGGCCCGCGCCGAGCAGCAGGCGACGCTCGCCGAGCTCGCACACGAGCTGCTCACCGCAGACGAGCTCGCCACGCTGTGCGAGCGCGCGGCCGATGAGGTCGCCGAGCTGCCCTACGACTCCGACGACGCGAGCCTCGTGCGGGTGGCCCGCCGCGAGATCGAACGGGCGCGGCGCGTGCCCACCGAGCTCTCGGGGGAGCTCGCACGCGCGTCCTCGCTCGGCGAGAACGCCTGGGTGAAGGCGCGGGCGGCCTCGGACTTCGAGGCGTTCCGGCCCCACCTGGAGCGCCAGATCGAGTTGCGCCGCCGCTACATCGAGTGCTTCGCGCCCTACGACCATCCCTACGACCCGCTCCTCGACGACTACGAGCCAGGGCTCGCCACCGCCGATCTCGAGCGCGTCCTGGCGACCCTGCGCGACGGCCTGCGCCCGCTCGTCGACCGCTACGCCGGCGCGGGGGAGGACGACGGGTTTCTACGGGGCGAGTTCCCGGCGGAGCGCCAGCGCGCCATGGCTGAGCGCATCCTCGCCGGGATCCCGATCCCGGCCGACGAGCGCCGGCTCGACACGACGGCACACCCGTTCATGAGCGCGATCGCGCCCGGGGACTTGCGGATTACCACCCGCTACGACGAGGACAACCTCGCCATGGCCGTTTGGTCGCTCTTGCACGAGTGCGGACACGCGATGTACGAGAACGGCGTGCCGGCGGAGCTCGCCGCGCTGGTGCCGGTGGGCGAGGGGCTCTCGCTGGGCTTCCACGAGTCGCAGAGCCGCTTGCTGGAGAACTGGGTCGGTCGCTCGCGTCCGTACCTCTCGCACCTGTTGCCGATCCTGCGCGAGTTCTTCCCGGACGCGTTCCGCGACGTCGATGCCGAGCGCCTCTACCGGGCGGCGAACCGGGTCGAGCGGTCGCTGATCCGCGTCGAGGCCGACGAGGTGACCTACAACCTCCACATCATCCTGCGGTTCGAGCTCGAGGTCGCGCTCGTGAGCGGCGAGCTGGAGCCGCGCGAGTTGCCGGACGCGTGGAACCAGCGGATGTGGGAGTACCTGGGCATCGAGGTTCCCGACGACGCCTCGGGAGTCCTGCAGGACGTCCACTGGGCGGCGGGGATCTTCGGCTACTTCCCGACGTACTCCCTCGGCAACGTGATCGCCGGCCAGCTCTGGGAGCTGATCCGCGCGGAGCTGCCGGATCTGGACGAGCAACTGGAGCGCGGCGACCTCGTCCCGCTGCGCGACTGGCTCCGCGAGCGCCTCTACCGGCACGGCGCCAAGTTCGAGCCCGCCGAGATGATCGAGCGCATCACGGGCGGGCCCCTCGACGCCGCCCCGCTGCTCGCCCAGCTCGAGGCGAAGCAGGCGGAGATCGCCGCGGCCGTCTAGGGCGAGGCCGCTGCGCCACAGGACCGTGATCTCGCGAGATCACGATCCTGTTGGTTGATCCCACACAATCGCGAAGTCGCGGCGAGCAATCTCACGACCGCACGATCTTGTTGGTTGATCCCACACAATCGCGAGGTCGTGGAACGCCCCGCGACTGCGACGATCTACGTCGCGTTCAGCTCCACGACCGGGTTGCGCAGCGTGCCGATGCCCTCGATCTCGGTCTCGACCACGTCGCCGTCCTGCAGCGAGCGGCGGGGCTCCATGAACTCGCCGCAGCCCCACGGGGTGCCGGTCAGCACGACGTCGCCCGCTTCGAGCGGGAAGCTGTGCGAGCAGAACGAGAGGAGCTGGGCGACGTTGAAGATCATCTCCGCCGTCGAGCTGTCCTGCACGAGCTCGCCGTTCACGCGGGTGCGCAGCGCGAGTGCCTGCGGGTCGGGGATCTCGTCGGCCGTGACGACGACCGGCCCGAGCGGGCAGAACGTGTCGAGGCTCTTCCCGCGGACCCACTGGCCGTCGCTGAACTGCACGTCGCGCGCCGAGACGTCGTTCGCCACCGTGTAGCCGAAGACGTAACCGAGCGCGTCCTCGACTGACACGCGTCGCATGCGCTTGCCGATCACGACGGCGAGCTCGACCTCCCAGTCGGCGCGCTGTGTGATCGAGCGGTCGAGCTGGATCTCCTCGCCGTCGCCGATGATGCTGGAGGTGAACTTGGTGAACACGAGCGGCCGCTCCGGAGGCTCGCCGTCGCTCTCGCGAACGTGATCGAGGTAGTTGAGCCCGATCGCGACGATCTTGCCGGGGATGAGCGGGGCGGCGAGGCTCGCGCCCGCGAGCGGTGCCCCGGCAGGCTCTCCGGAGCCCCCGTCCTTGATCCAGTCCAGGAGCGTGGGCGCGTCGAGCGCGCGCAGTTCCTCACCCTCGACCGCGACGGGGACGAGGCCGCCGTCGTGCCGTGCCGTTCCTACTCGCATGCCTTCCTTTCCGTCCAATCCACCGGTGTGGCCCGGTGTTATGCCTTGCTCACGTGGGTGCTGCGCCGGTACTCCACCGCCGCCTCGCTGATACGCGCGATGTGCGCGGTCATCGCGTACCGGGCGCGACCCGGGTCACGTGCAGCGATCGCCGCCACGATCTCGTCGTGCTCGCTCACCGTCTTGCCGGCGACGCCGGGGAGCCGCACGGTGAACGCGCGGCTCTCCTCGGCGAGCTCGGAGATGCTGGCGAGCAGGCGCTCGAGCAACGGGTTGTGCGCCGCCGCGGCGATGCGCTCGTGCAGCTCGATGTCGAGCGCGGCGAGCTCATCGGGCTCCAGGCCGTCGGCGCCGCCCCGCCGCGCGCACTCGCGCAGCTCCTCGATCTCGTCGTCGCTCGCCCGCTCGGCCGCGAGCTCGGCGGCCCCGGGTTCGAGCATCAGCCGAACCTCGAAGAGGTGCTCCATCGCGAAGTCCGACAGCGCCAGCGCGAACTGCAGGGGCCGCAGGAGCTCCTCCACGGACAGCGACGAGACGAAAGTCCCGGCGCCGTGCCGCGTCTCGACGATATTCATCGCCTGCAGCGAGCGGATTGCCTCCCGCACCGTTGGCCGGCTCACGCCGAGGGCCTCGCTCAGGGCGCGCTCGGAGGGGAGCTGATCGCCCGGGCGCAGGCGCCCGTCCAGGATCATCCCCTTGATCGCGCTGACGGTGTCCGTGGTGAACCCACGGCGCGCCAGCGGCGCGAAGCCGCCGTCCGTCGATTCCCCCGCTCGGCCCTGCATGGTCCCGGTCGTGCTCCCGCAGATTACGCCTCGACGTGGGTCGCGCCCCCGTCGGGCCCGAGCACGAGGTCGCGCTCGGGATCCGGGACGTGATCGAGCGGCACGGGCGCGAGCGCCTCGATGAAGGTGCAGCCCTTTTCGGAGTAGAGCTCGTGCTCCAAACCGCGGTTGACGACCACCGTGTCGCCCGCGCGCAGCGTCTTCGTCTCGTCCTCCACGGTCATCGTCACCTCGCCGTCGAGGATCACCATGACCTGCTCCGTGTGCTCGTGGCTGTGGCGCTTGACCGTCTTGCCGGGCTCGTAGGTGGCCCGGCAGATCAGCACCTGCTCGCCGCCCACGGCGTGGATGTGCACGCCGGGCGCGAACTCGTAGGTGTCGACACCGTTGAAGGTGCCGAACGGCGACTTGCGGCTCATCATGCCTCCTGCGCTTCCCGCTCCTCGAGCGCCCGCAGGACCTTCTCGGGCGTGATCGGGAGCTCCGTGATCTGCACGCCGATCGCGTCCGTGATCGCGTTCGCGATCGCCGGGATCGGCGAGTTGGCGGTCATCTCGCCCACGCCCTTCATCCCGTACGGGCCGTTGGCCGACGGGATCTCCAGGATCCGCGATTCGATCTCGGGGAGCTCGGCCGCGCCCGGCATCAGGTAGTGAGTGAAATCGCCGGGCGAGTGGTCGATCTCCGGGTAGTACGGCGCGGTCGTCTCGTACAGCGCGTGGGACATCCCCATCCAGGCGCCGCCGTGGATCTGGCCCTCGACGAGCGCCGGGTTGAGCGCGCGACCGATCTCGTAGGCGCTACGCAGGCTCAGCACCCGCACGTGCCCCGTCTCGGTGTCCACCTCGACCTCGGCGATGGTGCACGCGTGAGCCTCGGTCGAGTCGGGGTCCATCGCGCCCGTCTCGGGATCGACGTCGCTCTTCGGCTTGATGTACATCCCGCGTCCGGAGATCGTGCGGCCGTGCTTGAAGTGCGCGGCGAGCGCGATGTCCGTGATCGCCATGGAGCGGTCGGGCACGCCCTTCACGCGCACGTTGCCCTCGCCGTCCGTCTCGAGGTCCTCGGGGGCCGCCTCGAGTTCCTCGGCGGCAACCTCGAAGAGCGCCTCCTTCGCCTCGTTCGCGGCGTTGATGATCGCGTTGCCGACCCGGTGGGTCGCGCGGCTCGCGAAGGTGCCCATGCAATGCGGACCGGTGTCGGAGTCGGCCGTGTCGACGTGGACGGTCTCGAACGGAACGCCCAGCGCCTCCGCGCCGATCTGCTGCATCACCGTGCGCAGGCCCTGGCCGAGATCGACGCTCGAGAGGGTGATCATGAATGCGCCCGTGGGCGTCGAGTGGATCAGGGCCTGGCTCGGATCACCGCCGAGGTTCATGCCCGTCGGGTAGTTCACTGCCGCGATGCCGCGGCCGCGCAGCAGGGCCATCAGTTCGCCTCCTCGCGGTCGTTGGACGACATTGCGCGAAGCTCGGCGGAGAGCTCCACGCCGACCATCTCGGCGGCCGCCTGGATGGTCTCGACGAGCGTCGCGTCCTGCGTGGTCTTGCGGTACGGGCGCTCGTCCCCGTTGCGGTACGCGTTGCGCAGCCGCAGCTCCCAGGGGTCGATCTCGAGCTGGCGCGCGATCTTGTCCATCTGCATCTCGATCGCGAACGACGCCTCGGTTACCCCGAAGCCCCGCATCGCGCTCGACGGCGGCCGGTTCGTGTACACGCAGTGCACGTCGATCGACACGTTCGGGATCGTGTACGGGCCCGACGCGTTCGCCGCGTGCTTGGTGACGCCGTACGGGGTGTGGCGGCTGTATGCGCCGCAGTCCTCGTAGGTGATCACCTCGCGCGAGACGATCTGGCCGTCGGAGTTGACCCCGTCGGTGATGTAGATCCGGTTGGCGCTGCGCGTCGAGGAGACCTGCATCTCCTCCTCGCGCGTGTACACGTAGCGGATCGGCCGCCCGAACTTCATCGCCCCGAGCGTCGCCAGGGGCTCGGTCATCACGTCGACCTTGCCGCCGAAGCCACCGCCCACGGTGCCGCCGACGAAGCGCAGGTTCTGCGGCGGCATCTGCAGGATGATCGCGGTGTTGTCCAGGGTGAAGAAGATCGCCTGGGTGTTCGTGTAGACCGTGACCCGTCCGTCGGCCTCGGGCTTCGCGATGCAACCGGTGGTCTCGACGGGCGCGTGCTCGATCGGGCTCATCTGGTAGCGCCCGGTGATCACGTGGTCGGCCTGCTCCCGCGCCGCCTCCGCGTCGCCGTAGCGGACGCGCCGGCAGTGGTGCCCCTCGTACACGAAGTAGTTCGTGCCCCAGTGGGTAACGACGGGCGCGTCGGGCTTGAGGGCCTCCTCGACGTCGAAGACGGCCGGCAGCTCCTCGAGGTCGAGCTTCACCTTGCTCGCCGCCTCGAACGCCGCCGTCTCGGTCTCAGCGATGACCACCGCGATCGGCTCGCCCACGTAGCGCACTCGATCCTCGGCGAGGACCTTTTCCTCGTCGGGCTCGACTCCGATCAGGCAGAGGATCGTGTACGTGTTCTTCGGGACGTCCTCGTGGGTGAGGTGCCCGATGTACCCGGGGACCTGCTCGGCCTCCGAGAAGTCGATGCCGCGGATACGCGCATGCGGCACCGGGCTGCGCACGGCCTTCATATGGGCCATCCGCGGGAACTTCAGGTCGTCGATGTAGATCGTGTCGCCGGTGACGTGGCCGCGCGCCTCCTGGCGCTCCTGCGAGCGGCCGATCACGTCGAACGGCTTGGCCTGGGTAGTCATGCTGCGGCCTCCTCCAGCTCACGCATCCGGGCGGCCGCGTTCTGGACCGCCTCGATGATCGGCTCGATGCCGGTGCACCGGCAGATGTTGTTTGAGAGCGCCTCCGCGATCTCCTCGCGGGTCGGATCGGGGTTGCGCTCCAGCAGCGCGCTCGCCGCGGTGATCATCCCGGGGGAGCAGAACCCGCACTGGGTGGCGAAGCCCTCGTGGAAGGCCGCCTGGAGCGGGCTCAGGTCATTCGGTGGGGTGAGCCCCTCGATGGTGCGCACCGAGCGCCCCTCGACGTGCTCGACCGGCACCAGGCACGCGAGCGCCGGTTCGCCGTCGAGCTGCACCGTGCAGCTGCCGCATCCGCCCTGCCGGCAACCGGCCTTGGTGCCGGTCAGCCCCAGGCGATCGTGCACGACCGCCTGCAGCGTCTCGAGCGGCTCGGCGAGCGTGGTCACGGGCTCGCCGTTCAGCTCGAAGCTGATCGCTCGCGGGGTCATCCTCTCCCTCCTTCCAGCGCTTCGGAAAGCGCGCGTCGTACGTAAAGCTCAGTCATCCGGGCGCGGTACCAGGCGCTCGCGGCCGCGTCATCGACCGGGTTGAGCGCCTCCGTCGCCGCGGTGGCGGCGGCGGCGATCGCGTCTTGACCGCCGTCCGTGCCCGTGAGCGCCTCCTCCGCGGCGCTCACGCGCACCGCGCGGGGCTCGACCGCGCTGACGGCCACGCGGGCCTCGGCGACGTTCTCGCCCTCGCGCCGCACCCGCGCCGCCACCGTCACGATCGGCGGGGCGTTCGCCTCCAGCCGCGCGCAGCGCGCGAAGCTCACCGCGCCCTCCGCCGGCGGCACGATCACCGCCGTGAGGATCTCGCCGGCGGGCACCGGGCGATCGGCAGCGAGCGCCTCGGCGAGGGGCACCCGGTGGGCGCCGCCCTTGCCCAGCAACTCGAGCTCGGCGTCGAGCGCGAGCAGCACCGGGGCCAGATCGCCGTAGGGGCGCTCGCAGAGCACGTTCCCGCCGACGGTGGCCTGGTGGCGCAGCGTCGCGCCGCCCACCTCGCGTGCCGCCGCGGCGAGCGCGGCCGGCCGCTCGAGCGTCGCCACCTCGCGCAGCGGCGTCATCGCGCCGATGCGCAGGCCGTTCTCCTCCTGAATCCCGCTCAGGCCGGCGCGAGCGAGCCCGACGACTCGCTGCCCGTTGAGCTTGCCGTGCGTCGCCCGCGGTACGACGGTGGTCCCGCCGCCCATGACGATCGCGGCAGGGTCGGCGGCGAGCAGCTCCGCTGCCTCCTCGGGCGTGCTCGCCAGCACGTAGTCCGCAACCAAGGTCTTCCTCCTCCGCGTTCGAAGTGGCCAAGTGGCCTGACCACTGCACCCTATCCGCTCAGGAGGCGCTGTCAAGGCCGCCCTCGAGCAGGGCGGCGAGCTCGGCGAGCGACGCGAGGTTGTTGGCCGCCAGGAAGGCGTCGACGTAAGGCAGCGCGGCCACCATGCCGCGGGTGAGGGGCTCGTAACCGCGGCTCGCCTTCAAGGGGTTCAGCCAGACCAGCGCGTGCGCGCAGCGCTGCAGACGGGCGACCTCCACCCGCAGCTCCTCGGGGTCGCCGCGGTCCCAGCCGTCGGAGAGGATCACGACGACCGCACCGCGGCCGATGCGCCCGCCGTGTTCGCGGTTGAGCGCGCCCAAGGCGGCCCCGATCCGGGTGCCCCCGGACCAGTCGCTGAGCTGGGCGCTGGCGCGCCGCAGCGCGGCGTCCGGGTCGCGGCCCCGCAGATCGGCGGTCAGCCGCGTGAGCCGGGTGCCGAACGCGAACGCCTCACAGCGGGCGTGGGCGGCCACCGCCGCCTGCGCGTACTGGAGCAGCATCCGCGAGTAAGGGGCCATCGAGCCCGAGACGTCGACGACGAGCACGAGCGGACGCCGCCGCTGGCGCGGCGTCCGCCAGCGGCGCTCGAACGGCTCACCGGCGTGCCGCAGCGAGGCGCGCAGGGTGGCGCGTGGATCCGGACGGCGCGAGCGCCGCCGCGCGGCGTGTGTGCGCCGGCTGCGGCGCAGCGGGCCGCGGCTCGCGATGCGGCGCATCAAGCGTTGCGCGGCCGCCCGCTCAGCATCCGTGTACTCGGCGAAGTCCTTGTGGGCGAGAAGCTCGAGATCGGACCACGCGGCCGGGCGCAGATCGTCCTCACCGGCGCCCGCGAGCGGGGGGCGCTCGCCCTTCACGCCGAGCACCCGGGGCGGCGGGCCGAGCGGCTCGAGGGGCGCGTCCATATCGGTCGCGGCGCTGCCCATCCAGGCGGCGTAGGCCTCCTCGAAGGCCCCGCGATCGGCTGCGCAGGAGCAGAGCGCGGCCTTGAGCGCGAGCTTGGCCTCGCCGGGGCGCGACGGGTCGACGGCGGCGAGCGCGCGGTGCGCGGCGATCAGCTCGCCCGACCCGGGGCGCGCTCCACACGCGCGCATCAGGCTGGCCAGATCGACGAGGCGCGCCTCGATGACGCCGGGCGCCGGCGGGACCGGTGCGCTGCCCGGCTGCTCAGACACCCTCGAGCACGCCCGAGTCGACGACGCGCTCGATGTCCTCGCGGACCTTCAGCGCTACGCCGAGCGTCGGCTCGAGCGCGGGCTCGTCGAGCACGGAGAGGGCGCGCGCCCAGGCGATCGTCTCGCCGACCCCCGGAGCCTTGTAGAGCTCCTCGGCGCGCAGACGCGCGACCGCCTCGCACACCCGCGCCGCGATGTCGTCGCCCACGCCGGGCAGGTGCGCGCGCACGATCTCTGCCTCGCGCTTCCGGCTGGGGTGGCCGATCCAGTGGTAGAGGCAGCGCCGCTTCAGGGCGTCGTGTAGCTCCCGCGTACGGTTCGACGTCAGGACGACCACCGGGCGCCGTTCAGCCCGCACCGTGCCGAGCTCGGGGATCGTCACCTGGAAGTCGGAGAGCAACTCGAGCAGGAACGCCTCGAACTCGTCGTCGGCGCGATCGATCTCGTCGATCAGGAGCACCACGGGCCCCTCGCTCTCGATCGCCTCCAGCAGCGGGCGGCGCAGCAGGAACTCGTCGCGGAAGAGATCACGGGTGGATGCGCCCGTCTCCGCCGCGCGCACGGCCAGGAGCTGGCGCGGGTAGTCCCAGTCGTAGAGCGCCGAGTGCACGTCGATGCCCTCGTGGCACTGTAGGCGGATCAGGCGAGCGTCGGTGAGCTTGGCGAGGGCCTTTGCGAGGGCGGTCTTCCCGACGCCGGGCTCACCTTCGACGAGCAGGGGCTCGCCGAGCTCGAGCGCGAGGTAGGCGGCGACGCCCAGTTCCTCGTCCGCGAGGTAGCCGGCGCCCGCGAGCGCGGCGCGCACCGCGTCGGGGCTCGTCAGGTCGGGGTGTTTGGTCTCGTCTGCCATCCCTGGGGCGCGGTGCCGGACTCCTGCCGGGTTGCGCGCCTCCGTAATCTTTGCGCAGTCATGGGAATGATTCCGAGCTCGCAGGCGATCGCGGGTGAATGGCTCGCCGCCGGACGCCGCGTCGTCGCCGCCACGCTCGTCGAGCGAATCGGCTCCGCGCCGCTCGATCCGGGCGCCGAGATGCTGGTCTCCGACGACGGGCGGATCGAGGGGACCGTGACCGGCGGCTGCGTCGAGGGCGCCCTCGCGCAGGAGGCCCAGGCGATCCTCGGCGGCCAAGCTCCGCGGCTCGCGACCTACGGGATCTCTGACGAGGAGGCCGCCGGAGTCGGCCTGATGTGCGGCGGCACCGTCCGCGTATTCGTGCACGAGCTCACCGCCGAGGCGGCCCCGGTGCTCGCCGCGGTGCGCGCCGAGCTCGAGGCCGGCCGGCCGGTCGCGCTCGCGACTCTGCTGGACGGTGAGCGCGCGGGCGCCAAGCTCGCGGTCACCGAGAGCGGCGTGATCGGGGAGCTCGGCGTCACCGACCTGCTGAACCACTCCGTGGCGCGCGACGCGCGCGGGTTTCTGGACGAGGGCATCTCGCGCGTGCGGCGCTATGGGGCCGGGGGCGAGGTGATGGGCGACGACCTCGCCGTGTACATCCAGGCCTTCGCCACGCAGCCGCGGATGATCATCTTCGGCGCGATCGACTTCTCCGTCGCCGTCGCCCGCCTGGCGAGAGAGGTGGGCTACGCGGTGACGATCTGCGACGCGCGCGAGGCGTTCGCCTCGAGCCCGCGCTTCTCCAACGTCGCCGAGGTGGTGATCGACTGGCCCGATCGCTACATGGAGGGCCGCAGCCTGGGCCCGCGCGACGTGGTGCTCGTCTTCACGCACGACCGCAAGTTCGACGAGCCCGCGCTCACCGCGGCGCTGGCGAGCGGCGCGGGCTACGTGGGCGCCCTGGGCAGCCGGCGCACCCACGAGCAACGGCGCGAGCGGCTACTCGAGGCCGGCCTCGCCGAAGCCGAGATCGACCGCATCCACGCTCCGTGCGGCCTCGACCTCGGCGCCCGTACCCCCGAGGAGACCGCGGTGTCGATCCTGGCGGAGGTGATCGCGGTCCGCACGGGTCGCTCCGCGGAGAGCCTCCGCGAGACCCAGGGCCCGATCCACCCTCCCGAGACCGAGCCCGCCCCTCGCTAGTCCCCCGCGGCCGCCAACCGCGCCGCGATCCGCCGCAGATCGTCCGGGGTGTCGACGTCCGCCGGGTCGGCGATGTCCTCGCAGGGCACCTCCCGCACCGGCACGGACGAGAGCACCGCGCGCGCCCCGACGTCGCCGGAGAGCTCCAGCAGGCGGGGGAACAGATCGCGCTCGAGCAGGACCGGGTGCCCGGGAACGTCCGCGTAGGTCGCCCGCACCGCGAGCGCCTCGCCCCCGCGCGCGGCCAACACGCGCTCGATCGCGGCCGCGCCGACGAGCGGCTGGTCGCCGAGCGTGACAACCGCGGCGCGCACGTCGCCGAGGGCGCGGAGGCCGGCCTTCAGCGTCTCGGCCATGCCCGCCTGCCAGTCCTCGCAGACCACTACCTCGGCGCCGCGCAGCGTGACGCGCTCGCGGACCTGCGGCGCGCGGGCGCCGAACACGACCACGACCCGCTCGAGCGCGCTCGTCGCAGCCTCGAGCGCGTAGTCGAGCAGCGGCCTGCCCGCGAGCTCGGCGACTTGCTTCGCGCCGCCGAACCGCTTGCCGCCGCCGGCGGCGAGCACCACGCCGCCGATCTCTCCGCTCGTGCGCACGGCCAAAGCATGGCGCACCGCCGGCGTCGGGCACGTCGCCGGCCGGGGTGGATTCCCAACCTTGATCGACGCGCGGGCCGGCGTTAGCGTGCGACCGGCGGCGCGCCACCGCGGCGCGCCATTTCACGGGAGGAGCCCAATGAGTAGGAAGGTTGCGGTGGCGGCGGTGGCCGGGATCACGGCGCTCGCGCTCGCCCTGGCGCCGAGCGCCGGCGCGGGCGGCAAGGCCTCGACGAAGGTGAGCATCAAGGGCCCGGGCGAGGTCTTCGGGTTCGTCAAGTCGAACAAGCCCGCGCGCTGCGCGAAGAACCGCAAGGTCGTGGTGTTCCGGGTGCGACCCGGCAAGGACGAGCGCATCGCGTCCGACACGGCCGACCGCAGCGGCGATCGCTTCATGTGGTCGATCGGGAACCCGGGCCTGAGCCCCGGGCGCTACTACGCGAAGGCTCGGGCGACCCAGAAGTGCAAGGGCGCGAAGAGCAAGATCCTGCGGGTCGAACGGCCGCTGTAGCTCTCGGGTTAATCTCCCGGCGGCAGTGAGCGCGGGACCCGCCGAGCGCAACGAAGCCACGATCAGGCGCCTGTACGAGGCGCTGAACCGCCATGACGGCGAGGCGATGGCCGCGTGCTACGCGGCGGACGCCGAGTTCTCCGACCCCGTGTTCCCGGCGCTGCGCGGCAGCCAGGTGGGCGATATGTGGCGGATGCTGACCGAGCGCGCCACCGACTTGCGCGTCGAACTGCCCGACGCGCACGCCGACGCGGAGGCGGGTGCCGCGCGCTGGATCGCCCGCTACACGTTCGGGCCGACCGGGCGCTCGGTCACGAACCGGGTGCGCTCGGACTTCGGGTTCGACGCCGCCGGCCTGATCACGCGCCAGCGCGACGACTTCAGCTTCTGGGCCTGGTCGCGGCAGGCGCTCGGGACCGTGGGACTGCTGCTGGGCGGCACGCCGCTGGTGCGCGCCCGCGTGCAGCGCAACGCCGCGGTCGATCTGGCGCGCTTCCGCGCCGCCCGCGCCGAACGCGGCGGCGCCGGGCGCTGAGCGCCCGCGCCGCTCTAGAGCGAGCCGCCCGCGGCCGCCGGGGCGGTCGGGTCCTCTTCCTCCTCGCCCAGGCCCTCGCGCGCCAGGAACTCCTCGATCTCGAGCGGCGCCTCGAGCCCGCGTTCGACGACGGCGAGCAGGTCGTTCATCAGGGCGACCTCCTCGACCTGCTCCTTCAAGAACCACTGCAGGAACTGCTCGCCCTGGTAGTCGTTCTCGGCGCGGGCGATCGCAACGAGCTCGTTGAACTGGCTCGTCACCTGCTTCTCCTGCGCGAGCGCCATGCGGACGGGTTCGGCGAGATCGGCGAAGTCGGTGCGCGGCGCCTCGACGCCGGGGATCGTCACGGGCTCGTCGATGTCGAGCAGGTACTGGACGATCATCATCGCGTGGTTGCGCTCCTCGAGCGCCTGGCGGTAGAAGAACGCCGCCATGCGCGGCATCGTCTCGCGGTCGTAATGGACCGCGGCCGCCAGATAGGCCTGATGGGCGGCGAACTCGTTGGGGATGTGGTCGTTCAAGGCCTGCGCGAACGTCTTCTCGCTCATCCGATCTCCTTGCTGATTGGCGCGGTCTGCGCACCCTAACGAGAGGAGCGAATTCGGCTTGCCGAAGGGGCCTCCGCGCGCGCCGCCCGGCCTGCGCGAGAGGCGTGAACCCAGATGTGCGACCCTTTGAGGTGCGCCGACGGCCCCCACCCGAAGGAGCGTCCCCCTTGGAAATACGCGAGGAGCGCGCATGGCTGCTCCAGAGCCGGATCAACCCCGTCCCCATCCCCGGTGTGCTGTCGCTGGCCGACGGACGCATCAGTTTTCAACTCGACGCGGAGTCCGAGCCTGACGCTTTCGGCTGGCTCGAGCGCGCGCTCGGCGTCGAGGGCATCGCCGAGAAGCTGGGGCGCGGCGAGACCGTGCTGGCGTTCGACCACCCGATCGCTCACTGTGCCGTGAGCTGGCCGCTCACGGGCGGCGGGGCGATGATGATCGTGCGCGCCCCCACCGGTCGCAAGTGGGTGATCTCCGGCGAGGCGCCGACGGGCGACAGGCCCCCGCGGCCGATCGCCACGCGGCCTGGGCGACGCCGGGCGCGCGATTGGAAGCGCGCCCTGGCGGACGCCGGCGCCTAGCGCGGACGTACCGCGCGCTAGTCGGCGAACTCGCCCCAGCGAAAGCCCGTCGCCGACGGCTTCGGCTCCAGCGGGCTCGACTCGAGCCCGTCGGGCACGGCCGGGTCGTTGTAGCCCGACGGCGCGATGTCGTTGGGAGTGTCCGGGTGGTACAGCGAAGCCAGGTACTGGATCTGCCCGCGCCCGCAGTGCACCTCGCCCTGACCACCGCCGTAGATGGCGAGCCCCTCGCGGGCGCAGTGCTCATAGACGGCGAACAGCTCGCGCAGGGACCCGAAGCGCGACGGCTTGGAGTTGATGGCTCGCTGGGGCGCGAACTCGATGATGTCCGCGACCGAGTGCAGCGGCGCGTCCCACGTGATGCGGGCGGCGTGGGGCTCGAGCACGGGACGAGTCTCGTCGTTGAGGTCGGGATCCTCCAGGTACGCGTCCGGGAAGACCTCGGCGACGCGCCGGTAGAGCTCGGGATCCGTATCGACGTCGACGGGCGTGCCCTTGTACATCCCCTTGAGGTCGAGCACGCGGACGGGCGCCAGCTCGCTGATCTCGGCGACCAGGCCCGCGTCCCAGTCGTTCTCGGGGTCGAGCTTGAACTCGAGGCCCGGGTACTTGGCGAGGCGCTTGCGGATCGGCTCCGTGCTGGACGGCGCGCCGTCCTCGAAGCTCGAGAGGCGGGTCGAGCAGACGAAGCGCACCGGCTTGGGGTCGCGCCCGAGCGCCTCATGGAGGCTGACGCCGTTCTGGCGAAGCGCGAGATCCAGGGCGGCCGACTCGTAGGCCCAGCGGCGGTAGTGGCGGGAGGCATCCTGCTCCGGGGGCGCCTCGAACAGGTCGAGCTCGCCCATCAGGTCGCAGAACTCGCCGAGGGTGCGTGGGCCCGTGAGGTCGAGCGGCGTGCCCGCGTCGCGGTGGGCGATGTGGTCAAGGGGCGCGTAGACGACGTCCTCTCCGATTCCTTCGTGGCCGTCGCCGTGGAGGTGGATCACCGTCGAGGGCCGTGTGAAGTCCCCGTAGTGGCGGTCGTGATCGGAGAGCGAGTAGCCCTCCACTTTCAGAGGGAGTTGCGCGAGGCGCTCGTAGTCGCTCATGCGGGAACCGTACCCGCGCGGGTAGTCGGCGCGAACATCGCGCTCACGTGCCGTCGCCGGGTGGATCGGCCAGGACGCGGTTGGCGAGCTCGCCGAACGCCTCGATGGCGGCGGCCAGCTCGTCCTCGGGGGTGTCCTCCTCGCGGGCGTGACTGATGCCGCCCGCGGACGGCGCGAAGACCATCGCGGCCGGCAGTACGCGCGCCACCTCGGCGGCGTCGTGCAGCGCGCCGCTCGCAAGCTCGGCGGGTTTGCCGGTGACGGCGGCGCACGCCTCGCGGGCCGCGGTGACGAGCCGCGAATCGAAGGGGATCGGCTCGATGCGCCAGACGGGCGCCTCGCTCAGCGCGCACCCGTGGGCCTCGGCGGCGCGCGCTGCCCCGGCGCGCGCGCGCTCGAGCATCCGGGCCAGCGCTTGCGCGTCAGGGTTGCGCAGATCCACGGCGAGCCGCGCCTCGCCGGCGACGGCCGTGACGATCCCCGGGGTGAGCTCGAGCTCGCCGGTCGTCGCGACGCCGCCCTCCTCGGCGGGGATCTCGCGGACCGCCAGGGCCGTCGCCGCGGCGGCCAGGCCCGCGTCGCGGCGCATGTCCATCGGCGTGGTGCCGGCGTGCGAGGCCTGGCCGGTGAACGTGAAGCGCAGGCGCTCGACCCCGGCGCAGCCGCTCACCGCGGCCGCGCGCGTGCCGTCGGCCTCCATGCGCGGGCCCTGCTCGATGTGCAGTTCGAGATAGGCGGCGAGCCGGTCGCGGCGGCGGCCGCACTCGCGCATGCGGGCGGGATCGACGTCGTGCTCGGCGAGCACGTCCACGGCGCGGCGCCCGTCGGCGTCCGTGAGCGCATCGAGCTCGGCGGGGTCGAGCGAGCCGGAGAACGCCGAGCTGCCGAGCAGGCTGCGCCCGAACCGCGCGCCCTCCTCGTCGGCCCAGTCGACCAGCACCAGATCACGGGGCGGGCCGCCGGCGGCAGCGTGGGCGCGCAGGACGCCGACCGCCGCCATCACCCCCAGGGCGCCGTCGAGCCAGCCGCCGTTGGGCACCGAGGCGAGATGCGAGCCGAGGGCGAGCGCCGGCCCGGGCTCGCGGCCGGCGAGCCGCGCCCAGCCGTTCGCCGCCTCGTCGAGCTCGAGCTCGACCCCCAGCTCGCCGAGCAGCTCGCGCAGGTACGAGCGCGCTTCGAGCCAGCCGGGCCCCCAGCAGAGACGCTGGGCGCCATGGGCGTCGGCGGTGCGGCGCTGGAGCTCGCGCAGGTCCGCGATCACGCGGCGGGCGTCGATCGCGAGCTCGCGCGCCGCGCTCATCCCGCCGGGTCGCGGTGGAGCGCCTGCGCGAGGCAATGGGCTCCGCCGCCGCCCATCGTGAATGCCGAGAGATCGGGATCGAGTACCTCGAGCCCGTGCGCGCGCATCGCGTCGTTGAGTCGCTCCGAATGACGCGTGGAGATCACGCGGTCGTCGCCCAGCGACATCGCGTTCACGCCGAGGCGGAAGGCGTCGGCGACCGGCACGTCGAGGATCTCGAAGCCCTTGTCGCGCAGCCAGCGCACCAGGCCGCCCGAGG
>CBFGWL010000045.1:0-23736 GCA_965652565.1 uncultured bacterium | reverse complement strand
GCCCCGACGTCACCGTCGTTCTTGTCCGGCGGGCTGACCATCTCGTAAGTCCGGTCCTCCGGCAAAGCCTGCGCGGCTGCGGGCAGCGCGAGCAGCGCCGCCGCGGCGAGCGCAGTGAATCCCATCCACTTACGCCTACGCGATCCCTTCATGCGTTCCGAGTTCCTTTCGCTCAACGCCGAAGCGCCGGCGACGCGCAAACGCCCTGAACTAAGCCTCTCTCAGGCGACAACGCGCGTCGTCGCGACTCGACACATCTCTCCTTCGCGGCCTCCCAAGACCGCGCCGGGATCATAAACGCAAAAATTCCTGAACGCAACGCCCGGGTGAAGAAAGCCGCTCCATCCACGCTATTTTTCGCTTGATCAAGCCCTTTTGACCACCGAGGAGCATCGTCGACTCAGATATCGTGACGTTTACAAGTGAGTTGCGGAAAGCGGTGCCGCGACGGGGCCTCCGATTTCCCGGCGCGGATGGCCCCGGTCCTGCCAAGTGGGCCGGTGCGGCAGTGGGGGCAGAAACAACCTGCGTTTCCGGCCCTGCCGCGGGGTAAGGTCTGACTTGGTGGCGACGCGCGATTCAGAACTGCTCGAGACCCTCCCACGCGGGCGCCACGGCCTCCCGCGCGAGGCGGTGCGCGGCTCGCAGCGGCGGCGCATCCTGCAGGGGATGATCGAGGTGGTTGCCGACCGCGGCTACGCCGAGGCCCGCATCTCCGACGCGATCGAGGCGGCCGGGGTCTCGCGCAAGACGTTCTACGAGCTCTTCTCCGACAAGGAGGAGTGCTTCCTCGCCGCCTACGAGGAGTGGACCGACCGGTTCACGGAGATCACCGTCGCGGCGTTCGAGCGGGCCGGGGAGGCCCCATGGTCCGAGCGCATCGCCGGCGCGCTCGCCGCTTATCTGGAGGCGCTCGCCGAGAACCCAGCGGCCGCCCGCGTATGCATCGTCGAAGTGCTCGCCGCGGGGCCCAAGGCGCTGGCGCGCCGCGACGCGGCCCTGCGGCGCTTCGCGGAGCTCATCGACCAGGGCCGCTCGGAAAGCGCCGTGACCCTGCCGGGCATGACCTCCGTCGCGCTCGCCGGCGGCATCCACGAGCTCCTGCACAGCGAGCTTCTACATGGCGCGGCGCGCAGCGTGCCGGCCCGGCTGCCCGACGTCGTGTACTGGGTCGTCCAGCCCTATCTGGGTGAGGACGAAGCCGCCGGCGCCCGCGAGCGGGCGCGTTCCCTGGTCCAGCCGGGCGCCTAGAATCCGCGCTGTCAAGCAGGTTTGGGCGTCTTCGCCGCCACGCGAGGGCGACTTGGCCGCGCTCTGGGCGCAACTTTCGAAAAACCACTGCGTTTATAGTGGTACAGGTAGTCCAACGAGCGGCTCGGTGGCGCCACGAGGCCAGGCCCGGGCCAGGGAGCAGAGAGAGACAGACCTATGCGTAGAAGTTTCCTTAGCGTGGCCGTGCTCGCAACGGTCGCCGCGGTCGCCTTCGCCGGCGTCGCGGTCGGCGAGCAGGTCAAGGTCGGCAACCTCATCCTGAAGGCGGGCGGCAACGTGAGCCCGAAGAAGCTGCCGAAGAAGAAGATGGTGCCGATCAAGCTCAAGGTGAACGGCAAGATCTCCACCGACGATTCGTCGACACCGCCGATCACCGACCGGATCGTGATCGACTTCGACAAGGACGGCACCGTGTTCACGAAGGGCCTGCCGACCTGCAACCCGAACAAGCTGATCAACACGAAGACCAAGGTCGCGAAGCGGAAGTGCAAGAAGGCCCTCGTCGGGACCGGCAGCACCGTGGCGGTCGTGGACTTCCCCGACCAGGCGCCGTTCGATGCGAAGGGCCCGCTGCTCGCCTTCAACGGCACGCCCCAGGGCGGCAAGCCGCGGCTCATCTTCCACGTGTACGCGAACGTGCCGACGCCCACCGCCTTCGTCGTCCCCGCGAAGATCTCGAACGCCCCCGGCAAGAAGTGGGGTAAGCGCGTGACGATCAACGTCCCGGACATCGCGGGTCGCAACGGCACGCTCACCGAGTTCAACGTGACGATCAACAAGCGGTGGACCAAGAAGGTCAAGAAGGGCAAGAAGGTCAAGAAGAAGAAGTTCAGCTATCTGCTGGCCAAGTGCCCCGATCGCAAGTTCACCGCGAAGGCGCAGGTCAACTGGGACGACGGCCGCAAGGCGAACCTGCAGATCCAGCGGCCCTGCAAGCCGAAGAAGTAGCTACGAGCGGCTAAACCGCGAGGCGCATGGACGCGTTACGCAGCCGAAGGGGCTCCGCCTGACGGGGCCCCTTCGGCGTTTAGCCGGGAAGGAGAAGACGATGAGCAAGCTCAGGATCGGATACGCGGCGACGGCCCTCGCGGTCGCCCTGGCCGCCCTCGCCGGAGCGATCGCGCACGGCGAGATCGTGAAGGCGGGCAACCTCATCGTCGAGATCGACGGCGGCTTCAGCCCCACGAAGCTCCACAAGAAGAAGCTCACGCCGATCACGCTGCGCGCGGAGGGCCACATGCGCACCGACGACTCCACCGTGCCGCCGATCGTCAAGCGGCTCGTGATCGACTTCGACCGGCGCGGCACCCTGGACGTCCGCGGGCTGGCCCGCTGCAAGCCGAACCGGCTCAAGAACACCAAGACCAAGCGCGCCCGGAAGCTCTGCCGCGCCGCGCTCGTCGGCAGCGGGCGCGCGAGCGCGATCATCGACTTCCCCGACCAGGAACCCTTCAAGGCGTCCGGCCCGCTGCTCGCCTTCAACGGACCCAAGCGCGGCAAGCGCCACACAATCGTCTTCCACGTCTTCGCGCACGTCCCGGTGCCCACCACCTTCGTCGTGCCGGCGCCGATCACGAACGCGCCCGGCAAGCAGTGGGGCAAGCGGGTGACGATCAAGGTCCCGCCGATTGCGGGCGGTAACGGCGTGCTCACCGACGCGGTGATCAAGGTCGGCCGCCGCTGGCGCCATCGCGGCAAGCGGCGCAGCTACCTGCTCGCCAAGTGCCCGACCGGCAAGCTGCAGGCGAAGGGCTTCGGCGTATTCGAAGACGGCCGCCGGCTGAGCGCGAAGATCGCCCGGCGGTGTCGCGGCGTGCGTTAGTGAGCCGCTGGGCGATCGCGAGGCCGCGCGCGGCACTCACCGCGTGGGTCGTCGCGATCGCCGTCTTCGCGGTTCTCGGGCTCGGCGTCGAGGGCCGCCTGACGCAGAGCATCTTCGTCCTCCCAGGCAGCGAGACCGAGCGGGCGATCGAGATCTCACGCGAGGAGTTCGGGGAAAGCGTCTTCATCCCCGTGCTGCTCGAGGGCCCGCCGGCCGAGGTGGATCGCCAGGGCCACGAGCTCGTCCGGCGGCTCACTGAGGCGCCTGACACGCAGGTCCTCTCCCCCTGGGACCGGGCGCCGAGCGCCGAGGCGTTGCGGCCGGAACCGGGCGCCGCGATGGTCGTGGCCGCGATCAACCGCCCCTACGAGGAGATCTTCGACAGCACCGCCGAGGAGATGCGTGGGCTCGTCGACGAGGTCGTGAGCGAGCCGGTCGAGGCCAGCGTGACGGGGATGCCGCTGATCGGCAACGCGATCAAGCGCGAGACCTACGACAGCGCGCGCGAGGCCGAGCTGATCGCGATCCCGGTACTGCTGATCGTCCTGCTGCTCGTCTTCCGCGCTCCGATCGCCGCGGCGATCCCGGGCGCGATCGGGCTCGCCACGCTACTCGCCGGGGCCGGGGTGATCTGGCTGCTGGCGGGGTTCCTGCGGATCGACCCCTTGGCGATCTCGCTCGCTTCGATGATGGGGCTCGCCCTCGGCGTGGACTACTCACTGCTGATCGTCACGCGCTTTCGCGAGGAGACCGCGGCGGGCGCACCTCCGCCGATCGCCGCGGCCACGGCGATGGCGACCGCGGGGCGCACCGTCGGGTTCGCGGGAGCCGCGGTGGTCGTGGCGATGCTCGTCGGCATCGCGGTGGTGCCGGGCGACATCCTGGTCTCCGCCGCGGTCGGCGTGCTGACGGCGACGGCGATCGCGCTGGCGTCGGCGTTCGTCGCGATCCCGGCGGTCCTCGCGCTGGCGGGCGCGCACATCGACCGGTTCGGGTTCGCGCGCGACCGATCCCAGCGGCCGCGCTGGCTCGTCGCAGTCGCCGGCGCCCTGCGCCAGCCCGGGCTCGTCGCCGGCCTGGTGGCGCTACCGCTGCTCTTCCTCGCGGCGCCCGCTTTCGGCCTGAACACGGGGCCGCCGGACGTGGCGCAGCTCCCGGCCGACGATCCGGCGCGCCAGGACTTCGAGCGGGTCAGCGAAGTGATGGGGCCCGGGTGGGCCGCGCCGTTCGACGTGCTCGTGGTCGACGACAACGGGCTCATCACCGACGGCGACCGCCTGGCGAGGCTGCGGCGCTGGCAGCGCGAGCTCGTGCACACCGACGGCGTCGCCACCGTGGTCGGGCCGGGGCAGCTCGCAAACCGGATCCCCGACTTCTCCAGCCAGGGCGCGGAGCTCCAGCGGGGCGCAGACGGGATCGCGCGGCTCGCGCGCGGGATGGAGCGCGCCGAGGACGCCGTGCGCGAGCTGCGCGCCGGCCAGGCCCTCGCCGCCGAGGCGGCCCGCAAGCTCGCAGCCGGGGGCGAGGAGGGCGCCGACGGCTCACACCAGCTCGCCGAGCGGCTGGCCGACGCGGCCGACGGCGCCGGGATGATCGCCGCCGCCGTCGAGCGGCTCGCCGGCGGGGGCGAGCGGATGCGCGAGGCGCTGCACGAGGCCAAGGCCGGCAGCCAGCGCCTCAGCCGGGGCCTGCGCAACGCGGCAGACGCCGTGAGCGTCAGGGCCGTCACGGCCGCCGAGCTGCTGGCGTTCAGCCTCGAGAGCCAGGCGATCCTGATCGACGAGGTGCGCCCGCGCGCGAGCAACGCGGAGGCGAGCCTGCGGTCGGCGCTCGATGAGCTCGAGGCGATGACCACCGGCAAGTCGGACCCGCGTTACGCGGCGGCCTTGCAAGCGGTGAGCGCTGCCTACGTGGACATCGCCCGGCGCGATCCCGCGACCGACGCGCCGCTCGTCGACGACCCGGAGAGCATGGAGCGTGAGCTCGAGCTCTTCAGCCAGCGCATCCGCGAGAGCCAGAGCCAGGCGGAACGCCTGGCAGCGGCGTCGCGCAAGCTCGCTCGCAAGCTGCGGGAGGCGGGACGCGGAGCGGGCGAGCTGGCCGAGGGACTCGGGCGCCTGCGCGACGGCGCGGGGCGCCTTGACGACGGCGCGGGCGAGGTCCGCGCCGCGCTCGCCGAGCTCGAGGGCGGCCTCTACCGGGCGGTCGAGGGCACGGAGGAGCTCGCCGGCGGCCTCGAGCAGCTCGCCGACGGGAACGCCGAGCTGGCGAGCGGTATGGCCGATGCGCAGAGCCGCGTCCTGCCGCTGATCTACGGGCTCGATCGCGGCGCACGAGGCGCGCAGCGGATCGAGCGGCGCTCGCGGGAGTCGCTCGACGCGCTCAGCCGCACCCGGGGCATCTTCGACTCCGGCTACTTCGTGCTGGCCGCGATCGACGGCACGGACCCCGACCGCCGGGCGGCGGCGCAGGTCGCCGTGAACGTCAACTCCGGCGGCGAGGCCGGCCGGGTCCTCGTCGTGCCCACGACCGCGCCGAACGACCCCGGGACCCGCGCGCTGCACAGCGACCTGCGCGACCGCGTCGCCGCGCTCGGCGACGAGCTCGGCCTGGAGGCAGCGCTGGGCGGCACGGCCGGCGCGCTGGCCGAGTACGACGAGCGCGCGTCGGCGCGGCTGATCTGGCTGATCCTGGCGCTCGCGGTCGTCAGCTCCGTCGCGCTCGCGCCGATCTTCGGCTCCTTCCTGCTCCCCGCGCTCGCCGTAGGCCTCAACCTGATCTCCGTCGGCGCCGCGTTCGGCGCCCTCGCCCTGCTCTTCCAGGGCGACGCGCCGCCCCTCGGCGGTCCCGGCTACATCGACGTGGTCGCGATCAGCGCGATCTACGCGGTGATCTTCGGGCTCTCGCTCGACTACCAGGTGTTCCTGATCACCCGCATGCGGGAGGGCTGGCTCCGCACGGGCGAGACGCCGGCAGCGATCCGCTACGGCCTCGAGCGCACGGCCGCGGTGGTGACCGGCGCGGCCGCGATCATGATCGCCGTCTTCCTCGCCTTCGCGACCTCCGACATCGCGACCACGCGGCAGTTCGGTGTGGGCCTGGCGATCGCGGTCTTCCTCGATGCGACGCTCGTGCGCCTGCTCCTCCTCCCCGCGACCATGCGTTTGTGCGGGGACGCCTGTTGGCGCGGCCCGAAGTGGCTGCGGCGGTTCGCGCACTAGCCGCCAGTCGCCAGGCACCAGGCACCAGTCGCCAGTCGCCAGTCGCCAGTTGGGTTGTCGTCAGGTAGCGGTCAGCCCGGGCCTTCGCCGGTGCACGCGGCTGACGCCTTTGGTGCAAGCTGCTGCCCCCGGCGGGTGATCGATGGCGTGCCTCAGCGGCGCCGAGGGTCGACCATCAACCAGCGGCCCGCCTGACTGGCGACTGGTGCCTGGCGACTGGCGACCGGCGACTGCTTACGGCAGCTTCAACGTATGCGGGAACTGCGTTGCCGCACCTTGCCCGCCGAACGGGCCGAACGGGCCCTGCTGCTTGCACGGCGGTCCGGGCACCCCGTTCGTCGAGGAGCTGTTGTTCCAAGCGAACTCGAAGATGCGGTCGTAGAGGTCGACCGCCTGGTCCTCGATCGGCTCGTACGGGGTGTGGTTGGCCCGCGGGATGAAGTTCGGATCGCTCGCGACGCTCGCGTCGATCGTCGTCTCGGTCGGCGCGGCGCAGTGCCGGGTCTCGAAGCTGGGCAGGCCGTTCCGGAGCCTCGAGTAGATCCCAGGCCGGCTGTAGGCGTTCGTGCGGTTGTAGGCGGGCCTGCCGGGCGAGGTGAAGAACGCCTCCGGTCCGATGTGGGGCATCGTGCGCAGGTACTTGCGGTTGGGCCCCTTGGACATGATCGTCTCGAAGTTCGTCGCGGCGAACGCGTTGCCCAGCAATGCGGCGAGCTCCCGCCGGTACGAGCGGATCACCTCGAGCAGCGGGTTGAATTGATCCGCGAACGGGTCGATGTCGTCGAGCAGCGGCGGGAAATCCTCGCGGAAGAGCCGCTGGAAGGCCGGGAAGGCGCGGTCGGCGTTCTCGATCACCGGCTCGAGCCCGTCGAAGAGCCCCTGAAGCTCGGGCGCGAGGGCGCCCATCTCGATCAGGGTCGGCGAGAGCTTCTTCGCGGCGGGCGTCAGCTGGCGCACCAGCGGGTCCGCGTGCTGGGAGAACTCGCGCAGCCGCGCGAGGGTCTGGCGGGACTCGGCGAGGAACGTCGGGAAGGCGCGGAAGGCGTCGATGATCTCCTGGTCGCGCTCACCGGTGGTCGTGAACACGCGCTCGCCCGCCCGGATCAGCTCGCTCAGATCGTTCGTGCGGCCGCGCAGCGCCGCGAACGTCACCGAGCCGTGGCGGAAGAGCTGGCGCACGGCCGCCCGCTGGGAGTCCAGCGTCTCCAGCAGGTCGTCGAAGCTCTCCAAGGTGGGTGCGAACAGCGCGATCGCGTTCGAGAGCTCGTCCCCGCGCTGCTCGATGCCGATCGCCGAGTCCTGCATCCAGGTGCGGAACGCCTTCCTGGTCTTGCGGTCGAAGGAGCGCAGGATCTCGTCGAGCTGCACGGTGTCGCCGACCTGCGCCTCGGGCAGGGTGTCCCCCTCCGCGAGCATCGGGCCGTCATCGTCGCCGCGCGCGAGCTCGACGTAGGTCTCCCCCAGCAGCGTCTTCTGCCGCAGGATCGCCGTCGTATCGGCGGGCAGCGGCGCGTGCTCGTCGTCGATCGAGAGCGTCGCGACGGCGCGGCCGCCACCCCGGGGCAGGTCGATCTTCGCGACCTTGCCGATCGGCACCCCGGCGATCCGCACGTCCGCCTGCTCGGCGAGCTGGGTGGCCTCGGTGAACGGCACCTTGACCTCGTAGTCGCGGGGCGCGAGCGGCGTCGGCCCGCCGAAGCTGATCCACAGATAGAGCGCCAAGCCGAAGCACGACAGCACGAAGCCGGCGATGGCTGAGATCTGGAGCGTTGTTGGCTTCGTCTTGTTCATCGTTCTATGGCCCCGGCGGGGTCGGCCAGTTCTCCTCCGGGCAGATCTCGAACGGCGTCGGCACGTTCGTCGCCTGGTACACGGTCTTCAGCAGCGGCTTGGTGCCCACGAAACCGTGCGCGAGGTGCGTCGAGTTGCAGGAGACCATCACGAGCGCGCGCCGGAACGGCCCGAACGCGTCCTGGAACGCGAACGACGAGTTCAGGTTGTGGTTGAGCCAGGGCAGGTAGAAGAGGAACCCCGGCTTCTTCTGCCCCGGGTTGTAGGCGAGCTCGTTGAAGCCGTAGTTGAGAAGGCCCAGCGCGTCGCCAAAGTCGCGAACCGTGTTGGCGAGCGGGTCGGCGAGCTGCGCGGTGTGGCGCAGCACCGGCTTCGTCTCCTCGACGAACGGCCGCAGCTTGGTGCGGATCGGCTCCTTCGTGCGCTCGAAGAACTTCTTGGAGGAGGTGAGCGCCGGGCCGAGCTCGCGGGCCTGGGGCGTGAGCGCATCGAGCGCGGGCCGCGCGGCCAGCGCCAGCTCGTTGCTGTCCTCGAGCGCGCCCCGGGTGGCGGCGAGCGCGTTGGGCAGCCTGCGCAGCGACTCGCGGATCGACTCGCTCTGGTTGGCGAAGCCTGCGAGCGCCTCGCCCGAGGCCGAGACGAACTCCGCGAGATCCGAGTTGTGCCGGCCGAGCTCGGTGGCGAGCTGGCGGAAGGCGTGGATGGAGCCGGCGAGCGCGTCGCGGCGCTTGGCGATGGCGGTGTTGAGGCGGGCGACGTGACGCGAGAACGGGGCGATGCGCCGGAACGCCTGGGAGAGGTCCTCGCCGCGGTCGCGCAGGCCCTCCGCCCCGCCTTGGAGCAGCAGGGTCAGGTAATCGCGAGTATCGCCGTCAAGCATCGCCAGGAACTCGTCGGGCTGGACGTTTGGCTCGGTCTGCTCGAGCGGGATCCGCTCGCCCTCCTCCAGCGCGGTCGGCGACTCGCCGGGGTCGACCTCGATCACCATGTCGTTGAGCTGGGTGCGCGGGCGAATCAGGAGCTCGGCGTCCTCGCGCAACAGGGGCTCGTACTTCGGCTCCACCTTGAGGCCGACGATCGCCCGGCCGTCCTCGACGTGGACCGAATCGATCTTGCCGACCTCCACGCCCGAGACCATCACGGCCTGACCCTGACCGGGGGTGATCGCCTGCCCGGTGCGGAACTCAGCCTCGAACTCGAAGAACTCCTGTCCGAAGAGCGGCACCCAGCTCGGCAGGGCAGCGCGCTGCTCCCCCAGGATGTAGAGCGTCGTCGCCAGGCCGAGCACGATCAGCAGCGCCGCGGCGACAGCGTCGCGCACGCGCCCGCGCAGCTGGCGGCCGACGCGTTCGTGCGCTCGTCCGGGGCCGCGCGCCTCGGCCTCGGCCAGCCGCGCCTTGCGGGCCGCCGCGGCCTCCTTGATGCGCTGCCAGCGCTGGGCCTCGCGCTCGGGGTCGCGCTTGACCTCGAGGCTCTTCCAATAGCCCTCGACCTTGCGGGGCTCTTGGGGCTTGCGGGGCTTCTCGCTCATGGGCCTGGCGGGGTCGTTTCGACGGGGGACGGTGGGCCGGGCTGGCCGAGACCCGAGTTGAGGTCCGGCACGTCCTGCGTGTGGCAGGGGACCCGCGGCTTGAACGGGGGCAGGCCGCCGAGCTGGGGCTGGTTGCCGAGCGGCGGCAGGGTCGTGTGCCCGTAGAGCGGGTTGTCCGGCCCCTGGCCGCCCGCTCCCGAGATGGGGTTCTCCATGGTGACGAGCACGTCGCCGATCGCCGGCATCAGGCCGATGAACGGCCCGTTGCCGTCGAAGTTCGAGCCCTCGCCGGCGAGGTTCGCGGTGGCGTAGAAGAACTCGCGGTAGTTCGGCTCGCCCGTCGAGAAGTCGTCGTTGATCACCTGGTTGCCGGTGGGGATCAGCACCTCGCTCGTGCAGCGGCTCAGCAGGTCGATCTGGCGGAGCGTGTTCAGGCCGTGCCGCGCAGCGGCCGAGAGCCCCGGCGTCGCCCGGCGCAGCAGACGGATCGAGCCGCCGGCCTCCTCATCGCTGATCAGCGGCCGCGCCTGATCGAACCACGGCAGCGACGCCTCGATCGTCCCGGGCAGCTCGCGCAGCGAGGGCTCCAGCTCGCGCGCCCAGGCGCGCAGCGAGGGCAGCGAGTCGCTGAGGTTCTTGAGCGACGTCTCGGAGACCTCGAGGGTCGGGGCGAGCTCCGCGAAGGTGCGCGCGAGGTTGTCCGACTCGTCGGCGAGCGCGCCCGTGAAGCCCTCCCAGTTCGTGATCAGCTCGCGCAGAGCCTCCTCCCGGCCCGCCAGCCCGTCGAACGTGCGCGCCGCCCCGCTGATGAGCTTCGAGAGGTCGTCGGGCCGGCGGCCGCGGAACGCCTCGAGCACCTGCGCGCTCGAGCGGCCCGCGTCGCCGCCGTACTCGAACGCCAGGTTGAGCGCCTCGCCGCCGGTCTTGCCGTGGACGAAGCGCTCGAAGGTCCGATCGTCAGTGGGCAGCGGCTTGCGATTGAGCGCCTTGCCGTATTCGACGAGCACGTCGGCCAGGTCCTGGCGGGTGTCGGACTGCAGCGCGGTGAGCACCTCGTCGAGCTGCACGGCCACCCGGGTCCGGGTGACGGGAATGGTCTCGCCCTCCTCGAGGGCGGGCGCCGAGGGCGAGCCCGGATCGAGCTCGAGGAACCAATTGCCCTCGAAGAACATCCGCGGGCGCAGCTTCGCCTTCGCATCCTCCGCGATCGGCAACGCCTCCTCGTCGACGTAGAAGCGCAGCCGGGTGTTCTCCCCCTCGCGCTCGGCCTCGAGCACCTCGCCCACGTTGACACCGGCGATGCGCACCGGCGAGCCCGACGCGATCTGCATGGAGTCGGAGAAGACGGCGTTCAGCTCGAAGCCGCGGTCCGTGAACGGCACGTGGCGCTGGAACGCCAGGTACGGGCCGACGATCGCGGCGACGATCAGCACCAGCCCGATCAGCCACGCGGGCACGCGGGCCCGGCGCCGGTGGTGCTTGGCGCGATAGAGCGCCCGCTCGTCCTCGGGCAGCGCCATCTAGCGCTTCCCCTCCCCTCGCTGCTCGGGCGTCTGCTCTTCGGTGCGGATCCCCTGGTTGCCGGGCGCGTTGCCGATCACGACGCGGTTGCGCAGGTAGCGCTCGCGGCCCGCCTCGCACTCGAACGTCTGCCCCGGCGCGGCCGTGTTGGGGTACGGGTTGGAGTGCAGGTAGTTGCCCTCCTCGCCGCCGCCTTCGGCCGGCGCCGACGCGGGCACGCCTTCGTTGTTCGGCCCCAAGGGCGCCGAGAACGCGAAGAAGCGCACCCAATGCCCGCTTGGCGACTGGGCGTCGTCGCCGAGCGCGGTCAGATCGGCGACGTTGCGGAACAGCAGCGCCAGGTAGTTGCACGTCGTCTGCGCCGGCGCCAGGAACCGCATCGTCGGATCGAGGATCCGGTTCGTGTCGATGAGCTGCCGCAGGCCGTTGTCGACCGCCGGATCCTGGGCGAAGTCGAGCAGGGCGTCGGCCGTGGGCGGCAGCTGCCGGTTGAGGCGCGGGGTGCGGGCGAGGACGGGGCCGCCGGCCTGCAGCGCGGCCGCGATCGCGGGCGAGGTCTCGACGAGGGAGGCGGCGCCGGGCGCGAGCGCGTTGAAGAACTCCCGCGAGTGGCGCAGGAACGGGCGCATCACGGGGAGCGAGCGCGTGCCCTCGTCGAGCGTGGCCGGGCTCTCCTCGATCGTGCGCTGGATGTACGGGTAGGCGACCGAGGCGAACGCCGCGAAGGTGCTGTCGAGCCCTCGGAACATCCCCGCTTGGTTTTCGGCCACGGGCGCGACCTCGGCGGCGAGCGACGCCAGCTCGCGCCAGAAGCGCCCGAACCGCGTGCCCGGCGCGTTCACGTTGCGGCCCACCCGCTCGCCTTTCTCGAGCACCCCAGGCGCTTCCCCGAGCGCCTCGTTGATCGCGATCCCCCGCCCGGCGAGCGCGTTGCCGAAGCCCTCGAAGTTGCCCTGCGAGCCGCGGCGGGTGCGCTCGTCGAACGTGTTGAAGAACTGGTCGAGCTCGACGGGCTCGGGCGACGCGGCGGCGAGCGGCACGGTCGCGCCCGTCTCGAAGCCCTCCTCGGAGTCGCCGGGGCGGACCTCGAGGTACTTGAGCGCGAGCGTCGAGCGCGGCCTGATCATCAGCTTGGAGTCGACCGGCAGCGGGCGAACGGCCTCGTCGAGCGCGAGCTCCGCCTTGGCGACCACGCGCCCGTCGGGCAGCCGTTCGGGCGTGACCGCGCGGACGATGCCCACGCGCGCCCCGCCGATGCGCACCTCGTTGCCGCGCACGAGCGAGTTCGCCTGCGGGACCAGGACGTTCAGGTCGTACGTGGGCACGAACGGCAGGCCGCTGTTCGCGTTGTAGGCGAGGAAGACCGCGACGATCGTGACCAGCACGGTGACCGCTCCGACCAACGTCGGGTTCGACGAGAGGACGCCTGTCGCGTGCCGCGGCCTCATGGGGCGAGCAGGAAGTCCAAGAGCATGCGGGCGCTCTCGGGGTCGGGGACTTCGGATCTGGACGCGCCGGCGCTCGTCGTGCTGGGCGCCGACTCGGTCGCGCCGGCCGGCTCGTCGGGCGTCTCGGGCTCGTCCGGGCCGGGGGTCTCAGGCTCGGCGGGATCCTCCGGCTCCTCCGGCGCGCCCGGCTCCTCCGGCGCGCCCGGATCCTGCGGCGCGTCCGGGGCCTCGCCGGCGCCCGGGCCGAGATCGCCCGATTCCTCGAGCGCCTGGGCGCCACGCGCGACGGCCTCGCCCACCCGCTTCACGGAGCGCGGGAGCGCGGGCGGCCTGCCGCCGCCGCTCGGCCGCCCCTCGCAGTTGATGTCGCGCCTGACTTGGTAGTTGACGCAGTTGGTCGGCGTCAGGAACGTGCGCATCAGGTGGCCCTCGGCGTCGTAGAGGTTGAGGGTGCCGCCGAAGTTGTAGATCAGGCGCATGAGCCGCTCGAATCCGCCGCCCGTCTTCGTGCTGTCCAGGAAGGCGTCGAGGAGGCGGGTGGGCCGCTCGCCCGTGCGCGCGAGGCGACCGGTGAGCCGCACGATCGGATCGGCCGCGGCGAGCTTCGGCCCGGCCTCCTCGCCCGCGTCCGCGAGGCTCTCGATCGCGAGGCGTCCGCCTTCGGCGAACGGCCCGAGCGCCTTGGTGGCGGCCGTCAGCGCGGGCGCGGCCCTGCCGAAGTCGCGCGTGACCGGCGTCGCGGCGCGCGCGAACCCGCCGAGCTCGCCCATCGTCTCCTCGAGCTCGGCCAAAAAGCCGGGGAACTTGGCCAGCGCCTCCTCGAGCTGCGGCCGGCGTGCCGCGGTTGCGGCCGCCGCCTCACCGGCGCCCTTGAAGAAGCCGACCAGCCGCTGCCGCTCGCGCGCGAGCGGCCGCATGATCTCGTAGGAGTCGCGGGTGAGCCGCTGGAGGCTGCGCCGCTGCTTGGCGAGGGTCGCCAGCATCTCGTTCACCTCGCGCAGCGCCGGGTTCGCGCGCTCGACGAGCTCCGCGATGTCCTCCCCGCGGCCCCCGAAGCCGGCCCCGAGCTCGTTGAGGATCAAGCGCAGGCGCTCGGCGTACGGCTCGCGCATGATGTTGTTGATCAGGTCGAGATCGACGATCTTGCCGTTGTTCTCCAGCGGCAGCAGGTACTGGCCCTCGCCCGGCTCCCCCTCGGGGATGCGCTCCAGCGGCGGCTCCGTGGGCTCCCCATCGACGTGCGAGCGCGCGAGCCGGCAGTTCACGTAGCGCTCGCCGATGAGCGACTGCGGGCGCAGGATGCAGCTCGCGTCCTTGCGGAAGTCCTGGAAGGCCGGGTCGGTGATCCGCATGACCACCACGGCCTTGCCGGGCTGGTACTCCTCGCCGGGCTCGTAGCTCACCCGCTCGCCCGGCATGGAGACGTCGACCTCCTCGACGACGCCGATGTTGGCTCCGGCGACGCGCACCTCCTCGTCCTCGACGAGGAAGGAGCCGTTGTCGAAGATCGCGCGGACGATGTAGGCGTCCTCGTCGGCGTCGTCGGCCGCAGCCGCCGTGACGAGCGCGACCGCGGCGACGGCCAGGATCATGAGGGTCAGGAGGATCCGCCTCATGGCCCGGGCGGCACCTCCCCGGCGTTGCAGTCGGAGGCGGCGAGCCCGCTCTCGGGCCAAAGCGGCGCGACGAACGGGTTCGAGTCGTCGGCGGCCCGCTGCGTGCCGCCGCCGGGGCAGCGCCTGGTGATCCGGTCGGGACCGAACGGCGCGTACTGATCGGACTCGGGGATCGCCTGCAGCTGGCCGAGCCCGTTGCGCTCGAAGAAGTTGAGGCCCATCAGGTTGCTCCGCGCGTAGTGGCCGCCGGCGTCGTAGTTGGCCATCGACGCGCCGAGCTTCACAAGCGACTGGACCATGTCGACCGAGTAGGGGCGCGCGAAGTCGAGGACCGGCTGGAAATCCTTGATCGCCCGGCGCGCACGCCGGAACGCGGGCCGCGCCCGCTTGCCCACCTTCGGCATGAGCTCGGTGAGCTCGCCGAGGTCGTTGTCCTTGCCGTCGCGGCGCAGCGCCAAACGGAGGTTGCGCACGAACGGCCGCGACTCGCGCAGGAACGGCAGCAGCTCGTCCAGGAACTGCTCGAGGTTCTCGGTGGTGGGCATCGCCGTGTCGACGAGCGAGTCGAGGTCGTCGAGGGCATAGCGCAGGTTCACGAACGTCGTGTTCGAGCGGCGGAAGGTCGGCGCGAGGCGCTCGAGCGTGCGGTCGAGGGCCTCGTTCTCGGAGGCGACCGCCTCCAGCGCGACGCGGGAGTTCGAGACCGCGTTCGAGAGCTCGTCCTCGCGGTCGGCGAGGGTCGTGAAGATCTTGGCCGAGCTCGCCAGGAAGCGCTCGAAGAGGCGCTGGTCGCCGTTCAGCTCGTCCACGAACCGCTTCGTCTGAAAGAGCGCCGGCGCGAAGTACTTGTAGGTCTCCCGCGCCTCCGGGCCGCGGTTCTCGAAGATCGCGGCCTGCCCCTGGACGAAGTCGCGCAGCCCGCCGCGGGCCTCCTTGGTGAACGCGTTCAGCACCTCGTCGAGGTGGACCGGCGCGGTGGTGTGGTCGGTGCCGATCGTCGCCCCGTCCTCCAGTTCAGGCTCGTTGTTGGGACCCGGCGTGAGGGCGACGTAGTAGTTGGCGACGCCCGCCAGCCCGGTCGCGCGGATCACGGCGGAGGTGCCCTCGTGCAGCTTCTGCTCGACCTCGATCTCGATCGCGGCGCGCTCGTCCTCGGTGAGGTCGATCGACTTCACCGACCCGACCGGCTCGCCGCCGATCAGCACCTGGTTGCCCGGGACGAGCTGGCCCGCGGTCTCGAAGATCAGCGTGTAGCGGTGGGCGCCGTTCGACGCGATCAGGCCAACGCAGACCACGACGACGGCCAGTAGCCCGAGGCCGGAGAGCAGGCGAACCAGCGCAGGGGCGCGCGAACGGCGTCTCCGACGCCGCCCCGGAGGGGGCGCGGCAGCGTCCCCTGCCTCTCTCCTCTGTGGTGCCTGGCTCTCCACTCAGTCGGCGCGCGGCGTCCCGCGCCCTGGGACCGAGCTTCCATAAACGGTCCCGTACCTCAGTTGAGCCAGTCTATAGAGGGGTTTCCCTAGACGCAACGGGCCGAAAGGCGAAAACGGGAGTGCTCAGCGGCGTCCGCCGGGACCGTCGCCCTTTATGAACCTGGCAGTTTGTCAAACTGCGCTGCGGAAGAGCGAATGCGGCGCCTCAAGAGATTCTTCGTCGTCCTGGGTATGGGCCTGGCCGGCATGAGCATCTGGACGGCGAGCCCGCTCCTGGCGCTGTGGGTAGGTTCGCAGGTCCAGGGCGGCGGCCCGCCCAGCATGACAGCGGTCGTGGTCGTCATCGCCGTGCTCGCAACCACCACGCTCCTGCTCGCGCGCCTGCTCTCGTGGCTCTCGGCGATCGACGACCGGCTCGCCGGCCGCAAGCATCGCCTGCGCCGCGCGCCCTGGCTGGAGAGCATGCGCGGGGAGCGCGCCCACTATCCGGGCGAGCAGGTGAACCTGAGCGCGCTGGAGCGTGTGCTGGTGGTGGTCGTCCTGCTCGCCTTCCTCGCGTTCCAGGTGTGGTTCTTCTTCTTCGCGGGCGCCCCGTTCGCGACGAGCTGACCCCGGGGTCTGTCACGGCTGCCAGCGGGGCGGGCGGGTATGACTATTGGGGATGACGAACGCGGGCGCCGGCGGCGCGTGAGGAGAGAGCGCGCGACAGACGTGCTGGCGTGGGGCGCCGTCGGCTTCGCCGGCGCGGCGCTCATCGCCGCGCTCTGGGGCACGCTGGCGGGCGGCGGTGCGGTGAGCTACGAGTGGGCGCCGACCCTCGGGCTGCGCCTGGATCTGGCGCTCGACGGCCTCGGCTCGCTCTACGCGCTGCTCGCGACGGGGATCGGCGTCGCGGTCTTCGCCTACGCCGTCGCGTACATGCCGTGGCACCTGGACCACGAGGGGCAGTCGCGCGCCGAGGCCGCGCGCTTTTGGGTCTGGATGGCGATCTTCATGGGAGCGATGGTCGGGCTCGCCTGCGCGCGCGACCTGATCCTGATCTTCTTCTTCTTCGACCTGACCGCGGTCGCCTCGTACTTCCTCATCGCGTTCGACCGCGAGCGGCAGGAGGCGCGCGGCGCGGCGCTCATGGCGCTCTTCGTCACCGGCGTGAGCGCCGTGTTGCTGTTGCTCGGGGCGATCCTGCTCTACGACGCGCACGGGACGTTCGTGCTCACCGACCTCTTCGAGCGCGTCGAGCCCGGGACTACGACCACGGTCGCCGCCGCCCTGATCGCCGTCGCCGCCTTCGCGAAGAGCGCCCAGGCGCCCCTGCATTTCTGGCTGCCGCGGGCGATGGAGGCCCCCACCCCGGTCTCGGCCTACCTGCACTCGGCGGCGATGGTCGCCGCGGGCGTGCTCGTCATCGGCCGCGTCCACCCGCTGCTCACGCAGAGCGCGCTCGTCATGGACGGGATGCTCGTGGTCGGGCTCGTCTCGATCGTGGTGGGCAGCCTGCTCGCGCTCGCCAAGGACGAGCTCAAGCAGATCCTCGCCCACTCCACGATCTCCCAGTACGGCTACGTCGTCGTCCTCTACGGGATCGGCGGGCCCGCCGGCGCCGGGGCGGCGGCGCTGTACGTGATCGCGCACGCGCTCGCCAAGAGCGCACTGTTCATGACGGCGGGCGCGGTGAGCGTCGCCACCGGCGAGACCAGGCTCTCGCGCGTCGGGGGGCTCGCGAAGCGGCTGCCGCTGCTCGCCGTCGCCAGCGGGCTCGCGGCAGCCTCGCTAGCGGCGCTGCCGCTGACGATCGGCTTCTTCAAGGACGAGCTCTTCTTCGGCGCGGCGATCGAGAAGGGCCCGCTTATGCAGGTGGCCGCGGTGCTCGCCGCGGGCTTCACGCTCGCCTACATCGCCCGCTTCTGGCTGGGGATCTTCGCGGGGCCCGTGCGCGCGCGGGCCGGGCGGACCCCGGTGCTGATCGTCGCGCCCATCGCCGCGCTCGGCGCGCTCAGCCTCTTCGGCGGCGTGATCGTCGGCCCGTTCGCGGACCTGGCAAACGACGCGGCCACGGTCACGAACGGCGCCCCGGTCGAGCTCCACCCCGCCTATCACCTGGACACCCGCGCCGAGAACCTGATGGCGCTGGGCGCCTGGGCGCTCGGCGCGCTGATCCTGGTGGCGCGCCCCCTGGCGGGCGGCGTGGCGCGGGCGTACGCGCGCCTTGGCGATCGCATCGGGCCGCGCGCGATCTACCGGACCTTCGTGATCGCGCTCAACCGGCTCTCCGACCGCGTGCACGACGAGGAGGTCCGCGACCTGCGCAACAGCCTCGCCGCGGTGCTCGTGCCGGCCGGGATCCTGATCACGATCACGTTCATCTCCACGCCAGCCGAGGGCGTCTACCGCGTGGGGCCGGTGGAGAGCGAGGACCTGCCCATCATCGCGTTGCTCGTCGTCGCGGCCCTGGCGGCGATCCAGATCGCGCGTGACCCGGGCCGACTGCGGCCCGTGATGGCGCTGTCGGTGCTGGGCTTCGCCCTCGCGGCCGTCTACGCGGTGATCGGCGCTCCGGACGTCGCCCTCGTCGCCGTCGTCGTTGAGACCGTGCTCACCGTGGTGTTCGTCGGCGTGTACGCGCGGCTGCCCCGAGCGCAGCGACCGGCCCGCGAGCGCGGGCGCCGCCGCGGGCGCGGACGCAACGCGATCGCCGGCGGCTTCGCGGGGCTCGCCGCGTTCGTCGCGATCTGGGCGGCGCTCTCGCGCGAGCCGCTCGCCGAGGGTGACGCAGCGAAGCACGTCGCGACGGCCCCCGAGGCTCACGGTGGCGACGTCGTAACCGTCACGCTCGCGGACTTCCGCGGGCTCGACACGATGGTGGAGATCACCGTGCTGGCTGTGGCCCTGCTCGGTGTCGCGACCCTGCTGCGACGCGGGAGGCTCTGGTGAGCGTCGTCATCGAGGTGGTGGCCCCGCGGCTGATCGGCCCGGCCCTGATGGTCTCGCTGGCGATCATCGTCAAGGGCTACTCGGACGTGGGCGACGGCTTCAGCGCCGGCGTCATCCTCGCGCTCGCGATCGCGCTGCGCTACGTGTCGCTCGGCGTCGATCGCGCGGAGGCGAGCCTGCCGATCCTCCGGCATACGGGGCCGTTCGCCGTCGCCGGCATCCTGGTCGCGCTGGCGAGCGGATTCTTCGGGGTGCTCTTCGGCGACCCGCCCTTCACGCACGTGCCGGGGCCCGGCGAGGACGTGGTCCACTTCGGCACGCTCGAGTTCGTCACCGCGGTCGCGTTCGACGTTGGCCTGTTCGTGCTGGTCACCAGCGCGCTCGTGGCCGTGATGCACGCGCTGGCCCGCTTGGTGGAGGGAGGGCAGTCGTGAACATGCTCTTCGCGCTCGCGGCGGGCACGCTCTTCGGGGCCGGCGCATACCTGGTGCTGCACCGCGACCTCGTGCGCGTGGTGCTCGGCGTGGCCGTGATCTCACAGTCGGCCGTGCTGACCGTGATGGCGAGCGGGCTCACGCGGGGCCGGGCCCCGATCTACCCGCTCGGCGGCAGCGAGGTGAGCGATTCACTGGCGCAGGCGATGGCGCTCACCGCGATCGTGATCGGGCTCGCGGTACTCGCCCTGCTGCTCGTGCTGGTGCTGCGCGTCGTCCGCGCGTTCCGCGGCTCCGGCCTCGACGAGGTCGCGGCCGAGGAGGTCGCGATGGAGGCCGAGCTCGAACGCCGCGAAGCGTACGACCACCGGGAGGAAGAGGAGGAGCTGCACTCGTGACGCTGCTTACCCTCGCCCTGCTCGTGCCGTGGGCAGCCGGCGCCGTGATCGCGGTGCTCGATGGCCGGCGGCGGCCGATCGGCTGGCTCGCCGTGGCCGCGATCCTCGCGAACCTCGGCCTGCTGGTCGCGCTCGGCATCGAGACGGTCGGCGGCAAGCCCGTGACGTTCACCACGGGCGAGTGGGCGCCGGGACTGGGGATCCGGCTGCGCGCCGACGCGCTCGGGATCGTGTTCGCGATCCTGAGCTCGTTCGCGATCCTCGCCGCGACGATCCACGAGGTGCTCGACGGGGTACGCGAGCGGACGTTCCCCGGCCTGGTGGTGCTGCTCACCGCGGGGCTCACCGGCGTCTTTTTGACCGGCGACCTCTTCAACTTCTACGTCTTCTTCGAGCTGGCGATGACCGCGTCGTACGTGCTTGCGACCTACGGGGGCGAGCGGCGCGAGCTGGGCGGCGCGCTCGTATTCATGATCGTCAACCTGCTCGGCACCTTCCTGTTCCTGCTGTCGGTGGCGGGCGTCTACCACGTCACCGGCACCCTCGACATGGCACTGATCGCCGAGCGGATGGCGACGGTCGACCCGAGCACGGCGATCCTGATCGCGGTCGGCTTCTTCGTCGCCTTCAGCGTGAAGCTCGGGCTGTTCCCGTTCCACTTCTGGCTGCCGACCGTCTACACGGCCGCGCGTCCGGCCGTGGCCGCGATCCTGAGCGGGGCCGTGGCGAACATCGGCGTGTACGGGCTGCTGCGCTTCGGCGGCGAGCTGCTGGAGCGCGAGCTCGAGCTCGCCGGGACGGCGCTGATCGTGATCGGCGCGCTCTCGATCCTCTACGGCGGGCTGCTGTCGATCTCGCGTCGCACCGCGCCGGAGATGCTCGCCTACTCGGCGATCGGGCAGATCGGCTACGTGCTGGTCGCGATCGGGATCGGCGGGCCCGTGGGCTTCGCCGCCGCCGTCCTCTACAGCGTCGTGAACGCGCTCAACAAGGTCCTCATGTTCCTGGCGGCGCGGATGCGCGGCGTGGTGGTGGGCGCGACGTTTGCGATCGGCGCGCTGAGCGTCGCCGGGCTGCCGCCGGCGGCGGGGTTCGTCGGCAAGCTCGAGGTCTTCCGCTCGGCATCCGACGAGCCGCTGCTGCTCGCGCTGTTCGTGCTGGGCAGCGCGCTCTCGGTGCTCTACGTCTTCCAGACCTACCAGATCGATTTCTGGCGCGAGGAGCGCCCGGGCCGGGTCGCGAGCCGTGCGCAGCAGGCGCTCGTGGTATGCCTCGCGCTCGTGGTGCTGGCGACGGGGATCTGGCCGGAGGCGCTGCTCGCTCCGGCGCATGAGGCTGCCGAGGCGCTGCCGGAGGGGCTGCCATGACGCTCGTGTTGGCGCGCGGTGCGTTCCTCGCCGCGATCTACCTGCTCGTGCTGACCAGCCTGGACGCGGCCGACGTGGCGCTGGCCGCCGTGCTCGGGATCGGCACGGCGCTCGCCCTGCGCCCGCGCACGCAAAGCGGGCGGCACATGGCCGCGGGCGGAGCCGCTCCCCTGGCCGCGCTGCGCATCGCGTGGCGCACGGCGGCCGAGATGGCGCGCGGCACCTGGCGGACCGTTCGCTTCTGCCTCGGGGACGCCGATCGCTCGGGGTTCGTGGAGATCCCGCGCGACGGGCGCTCGCGCCACAACGTCGCGTTCTGGGCGGTGCTCACGGGCGAGGCGCCCGACGAGGTGCCCATCGACGTGGACGAGGAGCGCGACGTGCTGATCGTCCACCTCACCGACGCGAGCAACCCTGACGGAGTGCGCGCGCGGCACGCCGCCGACCGCGAGCTGCAGGAGAGGGTGGTGCCGTAATGCCGGAGGTCGTCGCGATCATCGCGTTCGGCTGGGCCACCGTGCTGCTCGTCGCCGGGGGCCTGCTCATCCTGCGTTCGGGCGATCCGCTCGAGCGGGTGCTCGTCCTCGACGTGCTCGTCGCGATCGTGATCGTCCTGCTCACGACGCTCTCGTTCCTGCGCGACGTCTCGTACTACATCGACGCGGCGCTTGGGCTCGCGCTGCTCTCGTTCGTCGCGACCCTCGTCGCCTGCCGGCACGTGGTCCGCGGGAGGCCGTTCTAGGTGCTCGAGACGCTCGTCGACATCGTCGCGATCGCCGCGCTCGCCCTGGGCCTGGGCGTCGCCACCGTGGGGCTCATCGGGCTGGCCCGCTTCGACGGGATCCGCAACCAGCTCCACGCGGCCGGGCTGATCACCGGGCCCAGCGTGCTGTTGGTCCTCTTCGCCACGATCGGCACCGGCAAAGCCCAGTCGATCACGAGCGCGCTGCTCGTCGGGCTCTTCGTGCTGATCACCGCGCCGCTCTCGGCGCACGCGATCGGCCAGGCCGACCGCCACCGCCGCGAGAACGCCGACGAGGACTAGGCCCCCGGCGCGCGGCCGTCGGCGGGCGCGTGGCGGGCGGAGGAGGAGGGTTGGTGGGCCGCCCGCCACGCGCTGTTGTTGCCGATTGCCTGGTGGGGATGGAGGAAGCTCAGCCGGTTGCCGCGAGCAGCTCGGCCGGCTCGGGCTCGAGCGCGAGATCGAGGACCTCGTCGATGGTCATCACCGGGTGGAAGGTCATCTCGTCGCGCACGTGCTCGGGGACGTCCTCCAGGTCGCCGCGGTTGCGCTCGGGCAGGATCACGTCGGTGAGCCCGGCCGCGTGCGCGGCGAGCACTTTCTGCTTCACGCCGCCGATCGGCAGCACCCTGCCCTGCAGGGTGACCTCGCCGGTCATGCCGACCGTATGGCGCACGGGGCGCCCGGTGAGCAGCGAGACCAGCGCGGTCGTCATCGTGATGCCCGCGCTCGGGCCGTCCTTGGGGATCGCGCCCGCGGGCACGTGGATGTGGAACTCGCGGTCCGCGAACTCGTCCGGGTCGATGCCCAGCTCCTCTGCATGGCCGCGTACGTAGGAGAGCGCGATCCGCGCCGACTCCTTCATCACGTCGCCGAGCTGGCCGGTGAGCACGAAGCCCTCCTTGCCGGGCATCCGCGTCGTCTCGATGAAGAGCACGTCGCCGCCGGCGCCCGTGACCGAGAGCCCGGTCGCGACGCCGGGCACCGCGGTGCGCTCGGCCGCCTCCTGGAAGAAGCGCTGGCGCCCGAGGGCCTCGCGGATCGCGTCCGAGTCGATCACGATCGGCGCTTCGGCCTCGCCCGAGGCGATGCGGGTCGCGGTCTTGCGCAGGAGCTTGCCGAGCTCGCGCTCGAGCCCGCGCACGCCCGCCTCGCGGGTGTACTCGGTGATCACGTCGCGGATCAGCGCGTCGTCGATCTCGACCTCTTCGGGACGCAGCCCGTTGCGCTCCACCTGGCGCGGCCAGAGGTAGTCGCGCGCGATCGCGACCTTCTCGTCGGTGGTGTAGCCGTCGAAGCGCACGACCTCCATGCGGTCGAGCAGCGGCCCGGGAATCGTCTCGGCGAAGTTCGCCGTGGCGATGAACATCACCTGCGAGAGGTCGAGGTCAACGTCGAGGTAGTGGTCGCGGAACGAGTGGTTCTGCGCGGGGTCGAGGACCTCGAGCAGGGCCGCGCTCGGGTCGCCGCGCCAGTCGGCGCCGACCTTGTCGACCTCGTCGAGCATGATCACCGGGTTCATCGTCCCGGCGTCGCGCAGGGCGCGGACGAGCCGGCCCGGCAGCGCCCCGATGTAGGTGCGCCGGTGCCCGCGGATCTCGGCCTCGTCGCGCACGCCGCCCAGCGACATGCGCACGAACTCACGGCCGGTCGCGCGCGCGATCGACTCGCCGATGGAGGTCTTGCCGGTGCCGGGCGGCCCGATCAGGGTCAGGATCGCGCCGGCGTTGCGGCCCTCCTCGGAGAGCCCGCGCTCGCGGCGCAGCCGCCGCACGGCGATGAACTCGGTGATGCGGTCCTTGACGTCCTCGAGGCCCGCGTGGTCGGCGTCGAGCACCTCGCGCGCCTTCACGGGGTCGAGCACCTCCTCGGAGCGCTTGCCCCACGGCACCGCGAGGATCCAGTCGAGGTAGGTGCGGATCATCGAGGACTCGCCCGAGGCGTCGCCCATGCGCTCGAGGCGGCCGAGCTCGCGCTGGGCCTGCTCGCGCACCTCGTCGGGCATGTCGCTTTCCTCGATCTTCTTCGCGTACTCCTCGATGATCGAGCCCTCGTCCTCGCCGAGCTCCTTGCGGATGGACTCCATCTGCTTGCGCAGGAAGTACTCGCGCTGCTGCTGCTGCGCGCCCGACTCGACGTCGTCGCGGATGCGCTGGCGCACCTGCAGCTCGGCGAGCCGCTCGCGCTGGAGCTCGACGGCGAGCTCGAG
>CBFGWL010000044.1:0-23918 GCA_965652565.1 uncultured bacterium | reverse complement strand
GCCGAGGAGATGACGGTGATCCCGGTCGAGGACCCGGCCGAGAGCGACACGGTTATGCGCGCGCTCGATCGCAACGTCGAGCTGCGCACCCGCTACGGCGGCGGGTTCGTGCAGGCGATCAACGGCATCGCGGGCGGCCGCACCGGAGGGCGCACGCACGACTGGTTCTACTACGTGGACGGCATCGAGGCCCCGATCGGCGCGGCCGAGGCCCCGTTGCGGGCCGGTTCTCGCGTCTGGTGGGATCACCGCGATTGGACGACCGCGATGCGCGTGCCCGCGGTCGTCGGCTCCTTCCCCGAGCCGTTCCTGCAGGCGGGTGTCGAACCCGATGAGCGCTTGGACGTGCGGCTGGAATGCGCCGGGACGCAGGGGGCTTGCGACGCGGCCGAGGACGCGCTCGCCGACGCGGGAATCGAGGCCGAGCGGGCAGAGTTCGGCGCGCCCGGCGCCGAGGAGGCGCTGCGTGTCGTGGTCGGCGAGTGGCCCGCGGTGCGCGGCGACGACGCGGCCGCGCTGCTCGAGCGCGAGCCCGCGGAAAGCGGCGTCTTCGCGCGCTTCGAGCGCGACGCGGGCGCCTGGCGCCTGATCGGGCTCGATGAGCATGGCGAAGAAGCAGGCAGCGTGCCCGGCGACGCGGGGCTGGTGGCCGCGCTGCGCGACGGCGAGGAGCCGCCCACCTGGGTCGTCACCGGCGCCTCCGCAACCGCCGTCCAGGCCGCGGCGGACGCGCTCAACGAGGACGCCCTGCGCAACCGCTACGCCGTCGCCGTCGCGAGCGGCGAGGCGATCGCGCTGCCGCTCGGAGAGGGGGCGCCGTGATCGCCGCGCTGGCCTACCAGCCGCGCGGGAGCGCGCTCGATCGCTGCGGCCCGTTCGCGGCCAGCGCCTACGCGCTGGCGCTCGCCGCCGCCGCTTTCGCGGTGTCGAACCCGATCGTCCTCGCGGGTGTCGGGGCGGCGGTCGCGGCCTTCGGCCTGCTCGCGCGGGCGACCCGGGCCCTGGCCCTGGCGCTGCGCTGGGGCGGGCTGATCGCGCTGCTCATGGTCGCCACGAACGCGATCGCCTCGCAGCGCGGCGACACGATCGTCTTCCGGGGCGGGGAAGTGCCCGTCCTCGGGCGGATCGACGTGAGCGCGGAGGCGCTCGCCGAGGGCGCGATCCTGGGCGCGCGCGTGGCGATCGTGATCGGCGCGTTCGCGGTCTTCACCGCGAGCGTCGATCCCGACCGCCTGCTGCGCCTCTTCCGCCCGTTGGCCCGGCGCTCCGCGCTCACCGCCACGCTGATCCTGCGGCTGGTGCCGCTTGCCGCCGCCGACCATGCCGCGATCCGGGAGGCGGCGGCGCTGCGCGGCCCGGGTGCCGCGCCGGTGGGCCGCGGGGCGACCGCGCGGCGCCTCGTCGCCGGCTCGCTCGAGCGCGCCGTGGACGTCGCGGCAACCCTTGAGCTGCGCGGTTACTCGCGCGGTGCGCCCCGCCGTGCGCGGCGTACCTCGGCGTGGCGCGACAGCGCCCCGTTTGCGCTTGCCGCGGCGGGCATGCTCGCCGTGGTGATCGGCGGGCGCGCCTCCGGCGCGTTCGCCTACGAGTCCTACCCGCTCGTCTCCATGGCGACCGGCGCCGACACGCTTCTCCTCGCGGCAGCGCTGCCCATGCTCGCCGCGGCGCCGTTCGCGCCGCTCGCCGGGCGGCTTCCCGTGCGGAGGCCGGGGCCCTTCGGGGTCAGGAGGTCGCATGCCTGATCCGGCTGCGATCTCCCTGCGCGCGTTCTCCTACCGCTACCCGGGCGCGTCCGCCCCGGCGCTGCGCGACGTCGACCTCGAGGTCAGGCCGGGCGAGTTCGTCGTGCTCGCCGGGCGCTCGGGCTCGGGGAAATCCACGCTCCTGCGCGCGGCGTGCGGGCTCGTCCCGCACTTCCACGGCGGCGACGCCGCAGGGGAGGCTGTGGTGTGTGGCCTGGACGTTCGCGAGCATGGTCCCGCCGATCTGGGCGCGGTAGTCGGTCTCGTCGCCCAGGAGCCCGAACATCAGGTGGTCTCGGCGACGGTGCGCGGCGAGCTGGAGCTCCCGCTGGAGATCCGCGGCGAGGCTCCCGCCGCCCGCGCGCGGGCGGTCGAGGAGGTTGCGCTCGCGTTAGGCATCGCCCCGCTTCTGGACCGCTCGACCGCGACGCTCTCCGGCGGCGAGCTCCAGCGGGTCGCGCTCGCCGCCGCCCTGGTCACGCGGCCGCGGCTCGTGCTGCTCGATGAGCCCACGTCGCAGCTCGACCCGGTCGCGGGCGATGAGCTCATCGGCCTGCTGCGCCGTCTCAACGAGGAGTGGGGGATGGGCGTCGTGATCGCCGAGCACCGCCTCGAGCGCTGTTTGCCGGCGGCCGATCGCGCCGTCGCGTTCGCAGAGGGGCGCGTGGCGTTCGACGGCGCCCCGCAGGAGTTCCTGGGCTGGGCGCTGAGCGCGGACGCCGAGCTGGCAACGCCGATCGCGCGCATGTTCGCGGCGGCCGGCCTCGCCCCGCCCCCCGTGAGCGTCAAGCAGGCGCGCGCCGCCTTGGCTGGACGTCGGCGCCGCCAAGACGCGCGGGCGGCCGAGGGGCGGCCCGCCGCCACCGGGGAGCGCGCGCTGCGCGTGCGCGGGCTCACCGTACGGCTCGAGGGCGCGCCCCTCGACGCCTTGCGCGACCTCACGCTCGAGCTGCGGGCCGGCGAGCGCGTCGCGCTCATGGGGCGCAACGGCGCCGGCAAGACGACCCTGATGCGCTCGATCGCCGGGCTCGTCGAACCTCGGCGCGGCTGGGCGGAGGCGCCGCGCGGGTTCGCGCTCGTCCCGCAGAGCCCGGCCGCGATGCTCGTGCGCGAGCGGGTGGCCGACGAGTTCGAGCCGGGCGCGGCGTCCGCGGCCCTGCGGCCCGTCGGGCTCGAGGGCATGACCGAGCGCGACCCCCGCGACCTCTCGGGCGGCGAGCGCCAGCGCCTCGCGCTCGCGCTCGCCATGGCCGGGCGCGACGCCGCCGGCGTGCCGGGTCTGGTGTGCATGGACGAGCCGACGCGCGGCATGGACGGCGCCCGCAAGCGCGAGCTCGCGCAATGGCTCGAGCGCCTGGCGGCGGCCGGCGCCGCGGTGCTCGTCGCGACCCACGACGTCGAGTTCGCGGCCCGCCTCGCCGATCGCGTCGTGCTCCTCGGGGAGGGTGAGCTTCTGGCCGACGGGCCCGCCGCGGACGTCCTCTCGGGCGGCTGGTACTTCGCGACCGAGGTAGCCCGTGCTCTCGGCGTCCAGGGAGCGGTGTTGCCCGAGCACGGCGCGCGCCTGATCGACGCGCGCGCCGGCGAGGAGGCGGGCCAGTGAGCTGGCAGGTGGCGAGCTTCGCCGGGATCTGTGCCGTGCTGGTCGTGGGCTTCACGTGGTTCGAGCGCTCCCGGCCGAGCGCGCGCCTCGTCGCGCTCGTCGCGGCGCTGGCGGCGCTCGCGGTCGCCGGCCGACTGGTGTTGGCGCCCGTGCCCAACGTCGTGGCGACCACCGACATCGCCCTGATCACCGGCTTCGCCCTCGGCGCCGCGCCTGGATTCGCGGTCGGGGCGCTCGCGGCGCCGATCTCCAACATGTGGCTCGGCCAAGGTCCCTGGACGCCCTGGGAGATGGTCGGCTGGGGTATGGCCGGCCTGATCGGCGCGGCGTTCGCGCGCGCGACCGGGGGGCGGGTGAACCGCCTGGGCCTCGCCTGCGTGTGCGGCCTGACGGGCTTCGCCTACGGGGCGTTGCTCGATTACTCGCTGATGGCGACCTATGGAGGTGAACAGTCGGTGGACCGGTACTTGGCCCTCTCGGCGCGCGGGATCCCGTTCAACGTCGCGCACGCCGTCGGCAACTTCGCTATCGCCCTCGCCGCCGGCCCGGCGCTGATTGCGATGATCGCGCGCTATCGGGAGCGACTTACCTTCCGCTGGCACCCGGCCGGGGCTTTGCCGGTTCTGCTCGCGCTCGTGGCGCTCGCCGGCGTCGGTGCCCCGCAGCCGGCCGAAGCGGCGGCCGGGCCGGGCGCGGCGGTCAAGTGGCTCGAGCGAGCCCGCCAGGCCGATGGCGGGTACCCCGCGACCCCGGGGTCCGCGGCGAGCACGCAGATGACGGGCTGGGCCATGCTGGGCCTGGAAGCCGCCGGTCGCAACCCGCTCGACGTCGGTCCGCGCGGCAAGACGCCCGTCGACTACCTGCGCCGCAACGCGAAGCGCATCCGCACGGTCGGCGATCTGGAGCGCTCGATCCTCGCCCTGGAGGCGGCGGGCGTCAACTCGCGGCGGTTCGGCGGCCGTGACCTGGTCGCGGAGCTCCAGCGCCGCCAGCGCGGCGACGGCTCGTTCGGGCGACAGGTGAACCTGACCGCGTACGGCATCCTGGCCCTGCGCGCGGGCGGCGGCTCCGGAACGGGAGCGGCGGCGCGCTGGCTGCGCTCGGCGCAGAACGACGACGGTGGCTGGGGCTTCACCACCGGGGCGCGCTCCGATCCGGACTCAACGGGGGCAGCCATGCAGGGCCTTGCGCTCACCGGTGGCGGCAAACCGCTCAAGCGCGCCGTGAAGTACCTGCGCCGCACGCAGCGCCCGGAGGGCGGCTGGGGGCTCAACGAGACCGGCGTCACGAACTCGCAGTCGACCGCGTGGGCGGTTCAGGGCCTGGTCGCCGCCGGCGTGCCACCGAACCGGGTCGCCAAGCGCGGGCGCTCGGGACTGGACTACCTCGCGCGGATGCAGAACGCCGACGGCTCGTACAGCTACTCGTCCTCGAGCGATCAGACGCCCGTGTGGGTGACCGCGCAGGCGCTGCTCGCGATGAGCCGCGAGGCGCTGCCGGTCGAGACCGTGCCGCGCTCGCGCAACGGCGCCACGAACCCCACACCCGACACCCCGGCGGGGGAGACGCCGCCAGCCTCGCGGACGACGCCGGGCACCGGGGAGAGCGAGCCTCGTGAACGCAAGGCGAAGCGCCAGCGCGCAACCCGCGAGCGGAAGAGGGAGCGCGAGACGCCGTCGGCGGCGACCGGCGCCGATGAGGAGCCCGACGCCGGTGTGGAGGCCACGCCCGCGTCGAGTGCGGGCGGGGGTGGCGCGGGCCGTGACGACGACCTCGGGCTCTACGTCGCCGGCGGCCTGGGGGCGCTGGCGCTGGCGCTGGTCGGCGGGTTCTTCTGGTTCCGGCGCCGTCTGCCGTGAGCCGGCCGCGCTCCCGATAGCTTTGCGGTCGTGGACGTAGAGACCGCGATCCGTACGAGGCGCACGCACAAGGCCTTCCGGCCCGAGCCCGTGCCGCGCGAGCAGCTCGACGAGCTGTTCGACCTCGCGCGCTGGGCGCCCAACCATCACCTGACGGTGCCGTGGCGCTTTCGAGTCGTGGGCCCCCGGGCCCTGGAGCGCCTCAAGGAGGCCGCCGGGCCGGAGAACGCAAGCAAGCTCGACCGCGCGCCCACCCTCGTCGTCTGCTCGTGCGTGCTCACGGGTGACCCGGTCGCGGACGAGGAGGACCTGCACGCGACCGCGGTCGCGGCCTACATCGTTCTGCTCGGCGCCCACGCGCGCGGCCTCGCAGGCTATTGGCGCACCCCGGCCGTGCTGCGCACCCCGGAGGGACGCGCGGCGGTGGGTCTCCCGGACGCAGAGCGCTTCGTCGGGCTCTTGCACCTGGGCCGGGCGATCCAGGAGAAACCGCCGCCCGAGCGCCCGCCGGCCGCGGCGACGGTGACCTATCTGGACTGATGCTCGCCCGCGCCGACGCCCTGAAGGCTCTCACCGAGGAGCGTTTCGACGTCCTCGTCATCGGCGGCGGGGTCACCGGGGCGGGCGTGGCCTTCGACGCGGCCTCGCGCGGGTACAGCGTCGCGATCGTCGAGCGGGCCGACTGGGCCTCGGGCACCTCGAGCCGCTCGTCGAAGATGGTCCACGGCGGCCTCCGGTACCTGCAGAACTTCGACCTCGGGCTCGTACGCGAGGCGCTGCTCGAACGCCAAGTCATGGTCGCGATGGCCCCGCACCTCGTCTATCCGACCCCCTTTCTGGTGCCGACGCTCGGCGACGAGAAGCGCAATCGTCTGATCGGGGTCGGCCTGAACATGTACGACGTGATGGCGACCACGCGCGTCGGCCAGGGCCGCCGCGACCGCGCCGAGGCCGACCCGCACTACGAGAACTGGTCGCCGGACCGCCACCGCACGATCCCCGGCGAGGAGGCGGCCGAGCTCATCCCGGCGCTCGCGCCGCGTGACCCGCGCGAGGCATACCTCTTCTACGACTGCCAGACGGACGACGCGCGGCTCGTGCTGACGATCCTCGGCGAGGCCGAGCGCTTCGGGGCGATCGGCGCCAACGGGGTGGAGGTGGTCGAGCTTCTCGAGGAAGGCGGGCGCGCGGCGGGCGCCGAGTGCGTCGATCACGCCAGCGGCGAGCGTTTCACGGTCCGCGCGGCCAGCGTCGTGAACGCCACAGGCGTCTGGGCGGATCGCATCCGCCCCGAGGAGATCCACGACGAGGCCGAGGTGCCGCGGATCGCGCCGAGCCGCGGCACGCACATCACGATCTCGATGGACGACCTGCCGATCGGTGAGGCGGCTTGCATCGTCCCGGCGGGCGAGGACCGCACGATCTTCGCCCTGCCCTGGTACGGCCGCACGCTGATCGGCACGACCGACCGCGACTACGACGGCGAGCTCGAGCACGTCGACCCCTCGATCGACGACATCGAGTATCTGCTCGACGCCGTCAACTCGTTCTTCGGGCTGGCTCTGGGCCCGTCGGACATCACCGGCGCCTACGCCGGCGTACGGCCGCTGATCTCGAGCGGCGACCCGCACAAGTCGGTGGACATCTCGCGCAAGGCGGAGCTGTATGAGACCTCTTCGGGCATGCTCACGATCACCGGCGGCAAGCTCACCACGTGGCGGCGGATGGCCAAGCAGGTGGTCGACCGCTTGGTCGAGCGCGAGGGCCGCGAGGCGCCCTGCCACACGCACGAGCTGCCGCTCGGCATGCCGGCCGAGGACCGGGATCTCGAGCCGCCCGCCGGCTTCGACGGCGCCCTGCCGGACGGCTATCGCGACCTGCTCGCGTTCCGCTACGGACACGCCGCGCGCCACGTGCTGCGGCTCGCGGCCGAGCGGCCCGAGCTGGCTCGCCCCATCGTCCCGGGGATGCCCGACCTGCTCGCCGAGGTCGCGATCGCCGCCCGGCACGAGCAAGCGCGCTCGGTCGGCGACGTGCTCCTGCGCCGCACGCGCCTGGGCCTGCTGGCCGCGCCGGCGCTGCGCACGGCCGACGACGTGCGCGACGTCGCCCGCGTGCTCGGCGAGGAGCTCGGCTGGGGGCCGGAGCGGATCGACGGCGCCGCGGCCGAGTGGGTACGCGAGGCGCGGGCGGAGGGCATCGATCCCGCTGGGGGCTCCTGACCCCAACCGCGACCGGCGCGGCGCGTAATCTCAGGGGGTAGCGGCAACCGACGAGCGGAGGACGACGTGAGGATTTTCATCGACACCGGGAGCGTCGCCGAAGTCGAGGAGATCGCCCAGTGGGGTGTCCTCGCCGGCGCGACGACCAACCCATCGCTGCTCGCGAAGGAGGACGGCGAGCCCGGCGACATCATCAAGCGGATCTGCGAGCTCGTCGGCGGTCCGGTCTCCGCCGAGGTCGTCTCCGACGACCCCGCAGGGATGATCGAGGAGGGCCGCGCGCTGCGCGAACTGCACGAGCACGTCACGGTCAAGGTCCCGTTCTCGGAGGCGGGCCTCGAGGCGACGCACGCGCTCACCAGCGACGGCATCCCGGTGAACATGACGCTCGTCTTCTCGCCGAGCCAGGCGCTGCTGGCGGCGAGCGCCGGGGCGACGTACGTCTCTTGCTTCATGGGCCGCCTCGACGACATCTCGATCGACTCGGTGGGCGTGGTCGGCGAGATCGTCGAGGAGTTCCGCGCCGGGGGCGTGACCTCGCAGATCATCGCGGCCTCGATCCGCCACCCGGAGCACATGGTGGCCGCCGCGAAGCTGGGGTGCGAGATCGCCACCGCACCGGCCAAGGTGCTGCGTCAGATGCTGGCTCATCCGCTCACGACGGCGGGCGCGGCCAAGTTCAAGGCCGACTGGGAGACCCGTCCCGAGTTCGCTGAGTGGCTCAAGGGTCTGGTCGAGGCGCGGGCTGCTGCGAACCGCGGGTGAAGTAGCCACGGGCCGCTCGCGTTGTATGTTCCCCGCTCGATGAGCGGGCAAGAACTTTCCGAGCTGCACCTGGCCGATCTCCATGCGCGCGCCGCCGAGCGCGGCATCGAGGGCTACCGTCTCCTCCGCCGTGAGGAGCTGATCGAACGCCTGAGCGAGGAGGAGCGGCCCCGCCGCCGCTTCGGGCGCCGGCGCCGCCGCGAGCGCGAGGAGCGTGAGGCGCAGGCGATCGTCGCGCCGAGCGCCGACGAGCCGGCTCGGGCGGAGCCTGACGAGGCCGAGGAGGCCGGCGACGAGACTCGGGAGGAGCGCGAGGAGCGCTCGGATCGCCGCCGCCGCCGCGGCCGCCGCGGCGGCCGCGGTCGTGGCCGCGAGCGCCTCGCCCCGAGCGCCGAGGAGCTCGACGGGGAGGCCGCCGAGGAGGAGCGCGAGGAAGGCCGCGAGGAGGCCGAGGCGGAGGAGGTCATCGGGGTGCTCGAGCTCACCCGCCAGCGCCATGGCTTCTTGCGCGGTGACGGACTCGCGGCTCGCGACGACGATGTGTATGTCTCGGCGTCCCAGGTGCGCCGCTGCGAGCTGCGCCCCGGCGACGTCGTACGCGGCCCGGCGCGCGCCCCGCGCCGCGGCGAGCGCCATCGCGCCCTGATTCACGTCGACAGCGTGAACGGTGGCGAGCCCCAAGAGGAGGGGCGCCTCGACTTCGAGTCGTTCACGCCGGCGCCGCCGACGCGGCGCATCGAGATCGGCGCCGACGCCGATCCGCTCGTGCGCGCCGTCGACCGGCTGGTCCCGCTCGCCTACGGCCAGCGCGTGCTCGTTCGCTCGGCGCCGCGCTCCGGGCGCACCACGCTGCTGCGCGGCCTCGCGCGCGCCCTCTCGAAGGGCGACGCCGACGTCTCCGTCCTGCTCATCGACGAGCGGCCCGAGGAGGTGCCCGCCTGGCGGGAGGCGGTGCCCGAGGCGGCGCTCGCGCTTGCGCCGGCGGACCTGCCGCCGCGCGAGCAGGTCCGCGTCGCCGAACTCGCGCTCGAGCGGGCACGCCGCCAGGTCGAGGCTGGGCGCGACGTGATCTTGCTCTGCGACTCGCTCTCGCGGCTGGCGGTCGCCGCGGGCGGGGTCGCCGAGGTGAAGCGCCTCTTCGGCTCGGGCCGCGAGCTCGCCGAGGATGAGGCCGGCTCGCTCACGGTGATCGCGACCGTGTTCGCGTCGGGCGAGGACGCCGGCGAGGCCGAGCGGGCCGTGATCACGACCGAGAACGCGCTGATCACCCTCGACCCGGAGCTCGCCGCGGAGGGCGTCGAGCCGCCCGTGCGCGTCACGGAGTGCCACGCGAAGGACGAGGACGCGCTGCTCGACTCGTTCGCGCTCTCGTCGCTGCGCGACCTGCGGCGCGAGCTCGCCGAGCTCGACCCGGCGACGGCGGCGAGGCGTCTGCGCGAGCGCGTCTAGGCGCGCCCGCCCGCCCCTAGGGGCCGCGGCAGGGCCGCTTCGCGGCGCCCACGCGCAGCGCGAGGGCGTTCGAAGGGATGGCCTCGGTGTGCCGCGCCTTGAGGACGGCCGTGCCGCGCCTGCGCGCGACGAGCGTGGCGCGGCCGCGCCGATCCGTCCTTGCCCTGCGGACCCTGACGCCGGCCAGCGGCCGCACGCGCGGGTCGGCGGCGGGGTCCAGGGAGACCGCGCGCACGCGAACCGTGAACGGCTCGCAGCGGCGCGCCCGCTCCGGGCCCCGCAGGCGGAGCACGTAGGGCCGCCAGAGCATGCCGTAGGCGAGGACGACCCGGTCCCCGGCGCGCACGGGAGTGCTGCAGCCGCCGCCGGTGATCCGCTCGTTGCGGAGGATCGTCCAGTACTTCCCGGTCTCCGCGTCGGCCTCCCAGGGCCCGATGCGGGTGAGGAAGAAGTCGGCGAAGGCGGGCATCCAGGTGCCCCTCCAGGCGACCCCGGCCTTGGCCGCGGCGGCATCGAGGGCGCCCAGCGCCGAGGGCCGCGGCGGCTCGCCGAGCGGCCCGGAGCACGGGTGCGCGCCGCTGCCGTCGCCTCCGTCCAGCGCTCCCGGCGCGACCCGCACGGGGCGCTCGATGAGCGTCGACCGCGGGCCCTCGACGCGCACGTCGACGCGGGCGGCTCCCGCGCCGGCCGCGGGCGCAAGCAGCGCCCAGGCGGCCAGCGCGAGCGCCAGCGCTCCCGCCCTCACCGGCGGATCGTGCGCCGGGCCCTGGTGACGGCCACCCGGCCGTCGCCGCTCCGGGTGGCGGCGACGACGCGTGCCCGCGCGCGGCCGCGGGCTCGGACGACGCGGCGCAGGCCCTTGGGCGCGGCCACGCGCACGAGCGAGCGTTCCCGCGGCCGCAGCGCGAACGGGCGTCGGGCGCGCGTGCCGCCTGCCCTCACCCGCAGCTGGCCTCGGCAGCCGGAGGGAGCCGCGCCGCGCGGGCACCTGAGCGCGACGGCGATGCGCCCCGCTGAGAGTCGCACGCGCTTTCCGACCCGCACCTTCGCGGGCCGCCCGGGACCGGCGGGCGGGGAGGGGGAGGACGGCGGGTCGACCCGCTCGTCGCCGCTGTACGCGACGAACACCAGGTCTCCCAGGGCGATCGCGCCCGGCCCGGGGCGATCGCCCGTCCGGACGCGCCAGCGCTCCTCGCCCGTGGCGGCGAGGCCGTTCAGCTCCACCAGCTCGCCGTCCGGCGAGACCTCGAAGCTCTCCACGCAGCCCTGTTCCCTGGCCGAGGCGAGGAAGGCCCCGAGATCGCTGCCGACCTCGGCCCGCACGCTGCACGCGCGCAGGCGCGCCGCCGGCGGGGCGCTGGCGCCGTGGTCGATGAGGAGCGCGATGGGCGCCTCAGCGCCCTCCGGGGCGTCGGGCGCGGGGCGCCAGCGGGGCGCCGATGGATCGGCGCGCGGCGGCACGGGCGCCGAGAAGGCGGCCCCGCCCAGGGGGCGCACGGCGTTCCACGTGGCGAACGCGGTCGCCCCGGACTCGTCGGCGGACCAGCGGAAGTAGCCCTCCGGCTGCTGCATCGCGAGCAGGTAGTCGAAGGGGGTGTTCCCGGCGGGCGTCGTCCACTCGGCCGCCTGCGGGTCGAGCCCGCACGCGAGCAGCCCGCTCGCCACCCACGCGGTCGAGTCGGTGTTCACCGGGATCCACGGCGGGGCGGAGAAGCCGCCGCTCGGGGCCTGCCGCTCGTGGAGCAGGTCGAGCGCCGCGCGCACGGCCGGGTCGTCCTGCGCGGCTCCCGCGGCGCAGAGCGCCGCGATCGCCGCGCCGGTCATGTCGGTGTCGGAGACCGTCTGGGACGCCGACCATCCCCAGCCGCCGTCGGGGAGCTGGCCGGCGCGGATGTGCGCCGCGATGCGCCGGGTCAGGGGCTCCGGCGCGCCGGCGTGGTCGAGCGCGAGCAGGCCGAAGATGTCGTCGTTGAGGAGCTGCGCGGAGCCGATCTGGGTGCCGTCGAACTCCGCGACGAGCTCGGCCACCAGGTTGCGGCCGATCCCGACTCGCTGCGGCTCGATCCCGGCGGCGAGGCCCGACAGGATCTCGCGGGCGCGGTCGGTCGCGACGCCGCCCGGGCCCGGCGCCTGCCAGGCGGATGCGTAGTGGTCCTGCGCGCTGGGCGCCGTCGCCGAAACGCGGACGTCCGCGGCGTGGACTCCCGCGGCCGCGAGCGCGGTCAGCGCCCAGTCGCCGGCGAGGGATCCGTCGGCTCCCTGGTTGTGGGCGAACCAGGCCGCGCCGCGTGCCGCCGCGGCGTCGGCCTGCTCGGGCGTCACGTATGCCGCGGCCGTGCCCGCGCCTGCGAGCAGGGCGCAGGCGAGCGCGCAGAGGGCCACGGCGATCCGGGGGATCGGGATTCGCGAGGGGTGCTTCATCACCGCTCTCCTTTCTTCGGGGCGGCGACGCTGTCGCGGATCGCGACGAGCACCGGCCGCCTAGACGCGAGGCGAACCTCCTTACGCGTCCGCGGCCGGATATTCGGGCTCGGGTTCTCCCTCCCGGCTCCCCTTCCCAGGCTCCTTGCCGAAGCCCAGTGGGATCGCGAGCCGTTCGTCACCCACACCGCTGCGCGTCAGCCCCGGACTCGCACCGGAGTTCCCCGCGCCGCGAACGGCCGGCGACTATATACGGCGAGGCGGCGGAAGCGGTCGGCTAGCGCCGGTAGGCGAGCTGCGCCCAGGAGGGCTCGCGCGAGAGCTCGATCGGCTCGGAGTCGCGATCCGGCTGGACGTAGCCGAAGGTGTGGGTCGTCTCGTCGAAGACGACGTCGAGCTCGCCCTCCTTGACGCGCTGGTCGAGCCAGGCGCCGCGGAAGACGAGGCGGCGGATCCAATGGACGAGGCTGCGGTTGGCGGGGCCGACCAGCTCGGTCCAATGCTCGTTGATGTGCTCGCCGAGGGCGGAGGAGGGCTCGCGGATCTCGCCGTTCACGGCGAGCTCGAGCAGGTCGTGGAGCTCCTCGTCGCGGAGGCCCTGCTCGACGAAATCGAGCTTGACGGCGGCCTGCTCGACGCGCTGGGCAAAGTCCCGCTCGTTGAAGGCGAACCGCAGCTCGCCGTACTCAAGCACGTAGTCCGAGCCGGATTCGTAGTTTCCGCGGCGGGTTGCCTTCTCCATACCTTCCAATCTTCTCCGATCAACGTCGCCGCCGTCCGGCGGCATCGAGCGCGGCCATCTTTACGAACGAGCGCGCCGCGCGTCCCGGCGCCGGCCGGCCTGAAAGAGGGTTTGCACTCTCGGCGTCGAATCCATCCGGTTTGCTGCTCGCCGGGGCGCCCGGGGCGGCGCTGGGTCCGGCGGGGTTGTGTGGGGCATGCTGGCCACGATCACGCCGCAGCGGCAGCTCCATCCGCGCCTGCGGCGCCTGCCGCGCGTCGTCGTGTGCGGCCGGCTCGTCCCGGTGGCACTCGGACCACGGGCGAGACTACTCGGGCTCGCCGGGTTGCGCCTCGAGGAGGCAGCGCCTGGGCTGCTTTTCCCGAGCTGCCGCTCGATCCACACCTTCGGGATGCGCTTCGCCCTCGACGTCGTGCTGCTGGACGCGGAGCTGCGCCCGCTGGCACACCGGCGGACGCCGCCGAACCGGGTCGTGTTCGAGCCGCGCGCAAGCGCGGTACTGGAGCTGCCGGCGGCCGAATGAACGGTCCCGGGGCGGCTCGGGATAATCGGCGCTCCGACTCGACGGCGAACAGGAAGGAGTCCCGTGCGGATCTGTCTGATGATCGAGGGCCAGGAGAGCGTCACCTGGGAGCAGTGGCTGGCGCTCGCGCGGACGTGCGAGGAGAGCGGCATCGAAGCGCTCTTTCGCTCGGATCACTACCTGTCGGTGATGAATGAGCCGCGGCGCGGCTCGCTGGACGCCTGGGGGACGATCTCCGCGCTTGCGGCCGTGACGGAGAGGCTGCGCCTCGGGACGCTGGTCTCGCCCGTGACCTTCCGTCATCCCGCGGTGCTCGCGAAGGCGGCGGTGACGGCCGACCACATCAGCGGTGGCGGGCGCATCGAGCTCGGGATGGGCGCGGGCTGGCACGAGCCCGAGCACACCGCGTACGGCTTCCCGTTTCCGCCAACGGGCGAGCGGTTCGCGATGCTCGCCGAGCAGCTTGAGCTCGTGCGGCGCCAGTGGGAGGAGGGCCCCTTTGACTTCGAGGGCGAGCACTACACGGTGCGCGGCCTGGACGCGCAGCCCAAGCCGCTCGAGCGCCCGCGCCTGATCCTCGGCGGGCGGGGCGGCCCGCGCAGCCTCGAGCTCGCCGCCCGCTTCGCCGACGAGTACAACGTCTTCCACGTGGACGCCGCGCGCTGCCGCGAGATTCGCGCGGGGCTGGACCGCGCCTGCGAGGCGGCCGGCCGCGACCCGGCGAGCCTGCCGCTCTCGCTGATGAACCCGATCGAGTCCCGCTCGGTGGACGAGGCGGCCGCGAGCCTGCGCGAATACGAGGACGCGGGGGTCGTGCGCATCATGGCCCAGCATCTCGAGCACACCGACCTCGAGACGGTCGAGTGGCTGGGGCGCGAGCTCGCGCCTGCGGTGGCCTGAGCCCGGCTGCCTCTCGCCGTCAGCGCTCCGCGGCGGGCGCGGGCGCGACGACCGGGCGCAAGCGGGCGAAGTACCCCAGCGCGCTCCCCGAGCGATGCTCGAGCGCCAGCCCGGCCCGCTCGGCACGTTCACGGAGCTTGCCCGGGCTCACCCAGTGCGGGTCGCCGAACAGCTCGCCGACCACGAGCCGTCCGCCGGGCTTCAGCACCCGTGCCAGCTCGCGCAGCGCCGCCTCTTGGTCGGGGATCTCGCCGAGCACGGCTGTGAGCAGCGCGGCGTCGAACGTGGCGTCCGGATACGGCAGGCTGCGCGCGTCGCCTTGTGTGGCGGTGATGTTCGTCAGCCCACGCTCGCGCGCGCGGCGCGTCGTGTGATCGAGCATCTCCTGCTGGAGGTCGAAGATGTCCAGCCGGCCGCCGGGTGAGATCCACTCGGCGACGGTGAGGGTGTAGTAGCCGGTGCCGGGCCCGACCTCGAGCATCCGCTCGCCCGGTTGCGGCGTGAGCACGTCCCGTAGCCGCCGGCGGGTGATCAGCGGGTGCGGCGCCTCGACCCAGAACCGCTGCCCGTACGGGCATGCAGAGGGGTTCTTACGCCACCACAGCGCGCCGGCGAGGACCGCTGCGCCGGCGGCGACGATCACGTGACGCGTGGTGAGTGCGGGCATGACGGAGCCTCAGCGTATAGCGGGTGCCGGGGTGATTGGGCGTTTGCGCCCCTGCGCCCAGATCAGGGCTCCGTTCTGTTGAGATCGGCGGCCAGAAGGTTCGCAATCACGTCGAACGTGCCGTGGTGACGCGAGTCGTAGCTCGGCTGGATTCCACCCGGGTAGATGAAGAGGGGGTAGATGATCCGGAAGCCGTGGCGGTATTGCGCCCGCGCCCAGCGGCGCAGGAGGCTGGCCTGTACCTCGCGATCGAGGACGCCGAAGATCCGGCCGGCTTGGTGCGGGACTTCGAGCTTCAGGATGGGCATGGCGCGCGGGAACTTGCGACGGACGTCGGCGATGAAGCGGCGATCGGCGGGCATCAGCGCCGGACGCCGTCCCGCCGCCGCGGCATGCAGCCGCTTCCAGAGCCTGTCCGCCGGCGCGACCAGGAGGCTGAAGCGCTTTGCATGGGCGATCGCATCGCGCGGCAGATTGGGCCTCGCGAGGTACCCGCTGGCGTTCGTCATCGTCCGCCAGCGTGCGTCCGGACAGCGGGTGCCGAAGGTGATCCGCCGGGTGATCTGGCGCGCGCGGGGCGCCTCGGTAACGAAGTCCAAGAACAGCCAGTCGTAGAGCCCGTGGGCGTCGGCGCGCTTGATCCGGCAGGCGTGGCGGACGACCTCGTCCGGCGAACGGCGCCGATAGCGGCCGGCGCGGATTTCGCGCGCGATGTTCAAAGCGGCGCCGATCTTGATGCCGGCATCGCGCAGGCGCAGGAGCTGGGCCAATACCTCGGGATCCCTGGGCTGCAGCGTCGCGCACTGCCCGCGGACGCAGCGGTTCGGCGGCTGGGTGAGGCGCAGGTGCGTCGGCGCGAGCTCGAGGATGTCGTCGATCACTGAGAAGTCGGGCTCGCCGGAGGGCAACCGCGGCCCGGTCCAGGCGCCGTGCCGGTTGAGCAGCAGGGCGTAGGCGAAGCCCCCGATCCGATAGCGCCTCACCCCGCGGCGGCAGCGCGCCCGCCGCGCGCACTTGCGCTTGACCCGGCGCTGGCAGCGGCGTTTGGCCGTCCCGGGGCGTTCCTTCGCGCAGCGCCGCTCCGCACGCTGCGCGCACTCGCGCTTGCAGGCGGCCGATGCCCCCGCCCGCTGCGTTGCGTCCGCACTGCGCTCGGGCGCCGCGACGATCGCCGCCAGAGCGGCGAGCACGAGCAATGCGACGGTCACGCGCATGGTTCTGGCTGTGCCCCGGGCAACGGATGCACCGCGCCGTTCCTCCCGGGCCCTGCGACGCGCACGCTATTCGGCCGGAGGCCGGGTGTCCAGTCGCCGCGCCAACGCGATTGCCGCGGCCGCTCATGCGAAGGGGCGCGCCGCGGCGTGTCGGGGTTGTGGTCGGCATGCTGATCTTCGCACCCACATACGGAGCAGTTCGTCCCGCCCGGAGGAGGCCGCAATGACGCTGCCGCGCCGCGACACCCAGGGGACAGTCGTGATCTGCGAGGACGATGAAGCGACGCTCGAGCTCCTCTGCGAGAACCTGAGCGCCGATCGTTTCGAGGCGCTGCCGGCGCCGAGCGCCGCGGACGCCCTCCGGCATTGCCACTACCGCAGCCCCGACCTCTTGGTGCTCGACTTGGGACTGCCCGACGCGTCGGGGCTGGACGTGCTGCGCGAGATCCGCGCGGCGCACGGACCGACCGGGCGCTACGACCCCGACCTGCCGGTCATCGTCCTGAGCGGCCGCAGCGCGCAGACCGACCGCGTGCGGGGCCTGCGGGAGGGCGCCGACGATTACCTCGTCAAGCCCTTCTCTTACGACGAGCTGGCGGCGCGCATCGACGCGGTCCTGCGCAGACGCGGATCGCGGCGCTCCGGGCCGACGCGGGTCGGGGATCTGGAGATCGACCCCTCGCGTCGCGAGGTACGCGTCGACGGGCGGCTCGTCGCGCTTGCGAACAAGGAGTACGAGCTGCTGCTCGCGCTCGCCGCGGAGCCGACGCGCGTGTTCACCAAGCAGGAGCTGTTGCGCGACGTCTGGGGATTTCGCTCCGAGGGGCGCACGCGCACCCTGGATTCGCACGCGAGCCGCCTGCGCCGCAAGCTGGACCCCGAGCACGGCCGCTTCGTCTTGAACTGCTGGGGTGTCGGCTACCGCCTGGTGAGCTCATGAGCGGCGGCGCCCTCCTCAGCGCGATCGGCGCCGCGCTGCTCCCAGCCGCGCTCGTGGGGATCGGCGCGGCTGTTCGCGATCGGCGTCGCCGCCGCACGCTGAACGGATTGCTCCATGAGCTGCGCCGCCCCTTGCAGGCGCTCGCGCTCGCGCGCGAGCCGGGCGGGCGGGGCGCGGACCCGCTCGAGCTCGCGCTGGCGGCGCTCCGCGACCTCGACCGTGAGATCAACGGGGCGCCACCGGTGCTCGAGCGACGGCCGGTTGAAGCGCGCATGCTGGCCGTCGCGGCCGCCGCGCGGTGGCGGGGTCCCGCGGCGCGGTCGGGGCGGCGTATCGAAGTGCGCTGGGGCTGCGGGGACGCACGGGTCGCCGTCGACCCCGTGCGCGTCGCGCAGGCGCTGGACAACCTCATCGCGAACGCGCTGGAGCACGGCCGTGGCACGGTCACCGTGGCCGGCTCGGCCAGGGGCGGAGGGCTCGAGCTCGAGGTGCGCGACGCGGGCGGCCGCGTCACAGCGCCGCGCGAGCGCTCCCGCACCGATCCGCGCCGCGGGCACGGCCTGCGCCTGGCTCGCGACTGGAGCGAGCGCCAGAACGGGTCGCTCAGCGTCCGGCGCAGCGCGCACGGGACGGTGGCGGCGATCCAGCTGCCGCTCGCCGATCTCGCGCGCTCGCGCGGTCGCGGAACCGGCGCGACCGGGCGGCCGACCCGCGCGTGAGCGGGCGTCGTCGCGGCGCGGCGTTTGCGGTCGGCGCGCTGGTCTGCGGCGCGCTCGCCGCCGCGGCGACGGGCGGCGGCGCGGGAGTCGAGGCCGGGGGAGGAGCGCTGCGCGCGGTCGTCGTGACGCGGGCGGCGCTGGGCGCCGAGGCCGAGCTCAGCCCCGAGGTGGTCGCCGATGCCCTCGAGGTGCGCCGCGTCCCGGATGCCTTCGCGCCCCCAGACGCGATTCACGACCCCATGGACGCCCGCGGCCTGCGCCTCGCGGTACCCGTGCCGGCGGGCTCCTACCTGACCGCGGGGATGCTGAAGCGGCCGGGGGGATCCCGAACGCCGCGCGACCGGGCCGCTGCTCGCGGGGGCACGCCCGTCGAGCTGGCGGTCACGGGCGCCGGAGCCCTCGTCATGGACGGTGAGGCGGCGCGTCGCGTGGATGTGGTCGTGAGCGGGGGCGGTGGACCCGGGCCCGCGCGTCGCACCTACCTCGCGGCGCGCGCGGCCACGCTTCTCGACCTGCGCCGAGCGCGCGGTGAGCCCGGGCTTGGCGAGCGCCACATGGCCACCCTCGCGCTGAACCGCACGCAGGCCCTCCGCCTGATCCGCGCCGAGTCCGAGGGCGCGACGATCCGCCTGCTCGCCGCGCGCTGACCCGGGCCTCCGCGACTTCGCGATTTCACCGGTTGATCCCACAAGATCGCGAAGTCGCGCCGAGCCCCTCCGCGACTTCGTGATGTCGTTGGTTGATCCCACGAAATGACGAAGTCGCGGCAGTCGACCCGGGCACGCGGATGCGCGCTGCTCGTAGGCTGGGGCGCTCATGGGGCCGGTCGAATGGGGTGTGTTGGCTGCGGTGGCGCTGCTCGGCGCCACCGTGCAGGCCACCGTCGGCTTTGGTTCGGCGTTCTTCATCGCGCCGGTGCTCTTCGCGCTGCGTCCCGCCCCCGAGGCGGTGATCGCCGTGCTCGCGCTCGGGGTCGCGCTCACCGGGCTGGTCCTCTACGGGGAGAAGCGACGTCATGTGGCCGACCGTCCCGTGGTCCGGGTGGTCCTGATCGCCGCGGTTCCGGGGATGATCGCCGGCGCATATCTGGTGCACGCTGTCTCGCAGGACGCGATCCAGATCGCGGTCGGGCTCGTGATCGTCGCCGGTGGGCTCGTCCAGCTGCAGGCCCGGCCGTCCGCGCGCACCGCGAGCTCGCTTCCGGGCGGCGCGGTTTGCGGCCTCGCGGCGGGTGCGCTGACAACCAGCACCGGCCTCAACGGCCCGCCGCTGGCGCTCTGGGTCACCCGCCATGTGCTGGAGCCCCGTGGGCTGCGCGACACGATCGCCGCTTGCCTGCTCGGGCTCAACCTGGCGGGCGCCGTCTGCCTGGCGCTGATCGGAGACCGCGGCCAGGACCTGCACGGTCTCGTAGTCGCCGCTGCCCTGCTGCCCGTCATCCTGGCCGGGCATCGGGTCGGGCGCACGGTCTTCCGATCGCTTTCTCCGGCCGGCCATCGCCGAACGGTGCTCGCCATGGTCGCCGTGACCGGCACGGCCAGTGTCGCGCTGGGTCTGGCTTGAGGCCCAGGCTCTACTCGCCGGCGAGCGCCCGCTCGAACGCCTCCACGGCGTCGCCGCCGCGCACCGCGAAGACGACGCGCTCGAGCGCGCTGTCCTCGGCGATGTGCCGGCGGACCTCCTCGACCTCGATCGCGGCGGCCTCGTCGAGCGGGAAGCCGCCCACGCCGGTGCCGAAGGCGACCAGGGCGAGCGAGCGCGCGCCGAGCTCGTCGGCCTTGCGCAGCGTGCTGGCGGTGGCGCGGCGGATGATCTCGGCCGAGGTGGGGCCGCCGGGCTCCATGGTCGCGGCGTGGATCACCCACCGGCAGGGCAGCTCGCCCGCGCCGGTCGCGACGGCCTCGCCGAGCCCGATCGGTGCCACCCGATTCGACTCCTCCTGGATCGACCGGCCGCCGGCGCGCACGATCGCCCCAGCGACGCCGCCCCCGTGCGCGAGTTGCGTGTTCGCCGCGTTCGCGATCGCGTCGACTTCGAGCTTGGTGATGTCGGTCTCGAGGACTTCGATCGTCGCCATGCGCCGCAGGCTACGCCACCCGGTGCGGCGGATCCTCGCCGGCGAGCACCGCGAGCGCGTTGCGCGCGGCGAGCTCGGCCATCGCGTCGCGCGCGGTGTGGGTCGCCGAGCCGATGTGGGGGAGGAGCACGCAGCGCGGGGCGCGCAGGAGCTCCTCGGGGACGTGCGGCTCGTGCTCGTAGACGTCGAGGCCCGCGGCACCGATCTGCCCGTCGATCAGCGCGCCCGCCAGCGCCGCCGAATCGACCAGCGAGCCGCGGCCCGTGTTGACCAGCACCGCGTGCGAACGCATGCGCTCGAGCTCGGCGGCCCCGATCATGTGCCTGGTCTCCGGCGCGGCGGGCGCGTGCAGGCTGACCACGTCGGAGCGCTCGAGCAGCTCATCGAGCTCAACCCGGCGGGCGCCGAGCTCCCGCTCGCGCTCCGGCTTTGCGGAGCGGGCGACGTAGAGGATCTCGCCCGCCAGCGGCTGGATGAGCTCGGCGTAGCGCCCGCCGATGCGCCCGAGCCCGACGATTCCGAACGTCGCCCCGGAAAGCTCGAGGCCGAGCATCGCGCCCGGGTCCCAGCCAGTCCAGCGTCCCTCGCGGAGGATCGCCTCGGCCTCGCTCGCCCGTCGCGCGGCCGCCATCGTCAGCTCGAGCGCTAGCTCCGCGGTCGCGTTCGTGAGCACCCCCGGGGTGTTCGTCACGACGACGCCGCGCTCACGGCAGGCGTCGACATCCACGTTGTCGTAGCCGACCGCGAAGTTCGAGACGACGCGCAGCTGAGGCCCCGCCGCGTCGAGCAGCTCGGCGTCCACCGGCACCGTCGGATCGGAGATCACGGCGTCCGCGCCCGCGACGAGCTCGAGCAGCGCGGCTCGCTCCACGTCGAGCCCGCCTGACCTCACCTCGCAATCCACGAGGAGGTCCATGCCCGCGGGCAGCAATTTGCGGGCGACGACGACTTTCGGACGGGCGGGGTCGGGCATGAATGGCACCGTATCTTGGCGCGCCCCTCGGATTACGCCGGCGCCGAAGGCAGCGCCTCGAGCTGCGCGCGAGAGGAGGAGGACTCACGCTCGGAGCAACGCATCCGGCGCCGGACCGGGGGGAGAGTCAGGGGTCGCTCGCGCCTGAGAGGAGCGTGGACCCCGCGACCCGGCACGTCACCGCGCTGACCGCGCAGCTGCGCGAGCGGCTTGCCGCCGAGCGCCGCGCGGATGCGGCCGCAGGGGAGGAGGCGCCGCCGCTCGAAGCTGCGATCGCCGCGCTGGTGGACCGCGAGGCCGCTGCCCTCTCGGCGGAGCGTCGTGCCGAGCTGACCGAACTGGTCCATCGCGAGACCGTCGGGCTCGGCCCGCTCGAGGAGTTGTTCGCGGACCCGCTCGTGGAGGAGGTGATGGTGAACGGCTGCCACGGTGTCTACGTAGAGCGCGCCGGGCGTATCGAGGCCACGCCGGTCGCGTTCTCCGACGAGCGGGAGGTCCGCGAGCTGATCGAGCGGATCCTGGCGCCCACCGGGCGCCGCGTCGATGAGCTCGCGCCCATGGCCGACGCCCGTCTCGCCGACGGCTCGCGGGTGAACGTCGTCGTGCCGCCGCTGGCCGTCGATGGGCCCGCGATCTCGATTCGTCGCTTCAGCGACTCGCGGCCCGGGCCGGACCAACTCGTCGCCTCGGGGTCGCTCGCGCCGGAGGCGCGCGAGATCCTCGAGCGCGCGGTGCGCGCGCGGCGCACGGTCCTGGTGAGCGGCGGGACGGGATCGGGCAAGACCACGCTCCTCAACGCGCTCTCGGCCTGGATAGAGCCGCGCGAGCGGATCATCACGATCGAGGATGCCGCCGAGCTCTGCCTTCAGCAGCCGCACGTCGTGCGGCTGGAGAGCCGGCCGCCGTCGGTCGAGGGCAGGGGGGAGGTGACGATCCGCGACCTTCTGCGCAACGCGCTGCGCATGCGCCCCGACCGGATCGTGATCGGCGAGGTGCGCGGGCCCGAGGCGCTGGACCTGTTGACCGCTCTCAACACCGGGCACGAGGGCGCGCTCTCCACCGTGCACGCCAACTCGCCCGCGGACGCCTTGCGGCGGCTCGAGACGCTCGCGCTGATGGCCGAGCTCGGCCTGCCCCACGGCGCGATCCGCGAGCAGGCGGCGCGCGGCGTGGAACTAGTCGTACACGTGCGCCGCGAGCCCGACGGGCGCCGGCGGGTGGTCGAGATCGCCGAGGTGACGAGCGCCGTCGGCGGGCCCGCAGTGCGTGAGGTCTGGGCCCTCGGATGAGCGGGGCAGAGCTCGCCGCGGTCTGTCTCTTCGGCCTCGCGGGCGGCCTCGCCGCGCTCGCGCTGCGGGAGGCGCGGCCGTTCGCGCCGTTCGTCGCGCGGTGGATCGCCGAGGCGCTGCGCCCCCTGGCGCGGGCTGGTGCCGAGGGGTACTCGCCGAGCGAGGCCGAGCGGCGCCGCCTGGGCCTACTGGGCGCCGCGGCCCTCATGTTCGGCGGGGCCTGGATCCTCGGGCCCGCGCCCGCGGCGCCGCTGGCGGCCACAGGGCCGGCGGCGGTGAGCTGGCTGCTCGCGCAACGCGCCCGTCGATACCGGCGCGCGGTGGAGCGCGCGCTGCCCGCGATCGCGACGGCGGCCGCCGACGCCCTCGCCGCCGGGCGCTCGGCGCGGGCGGCGCTGGGCGCCGCGCGCGGTGCCCTCGACGGGCCGGCCGCCGCCGAGCTCGCCCGGGTGACGGCGGATCTCGACCTCGGGCGCTCGCTCGAGGTCGCGCTGGATGGGCTGCGCGTGCGCCTCGGCTCGCCGCGCGCCGACGCCTTCTGCGCGGCGGTGCTCTCCCAGCGCATCGCGGGTGGCGATCTCGTCGCGCTCCTGCGGCGCTTCGCGGCGGCCGCCGCCGAGCGTGACCGGCTCGTCGCCGAGGCGCGTTCGGCGACGGCGCAGGCGCGCTTCACGGGCTTGCTGGTCGTGGCGATGCCGGCGGGCGCGGGCCTGCTCGCCGAGTTGCTCGCGCCCGGGTTCGTGGCGGGCCTGTTCTCGAACGGGGCATCGCTGGCACTGCTCGCGCTCGCCGCCGGCTTTCAGCTCGCCGGGTTCGCGGCGATCAAGCGACTCGCGCGGGTGGCGGAGCCGTGAGCGCGGTGCTCGCAGCCTGCGGCGGCGCGCTGGCCTTCGCGGCAGCGTGGGAGCTCGCCGGGCTCGGGGTCCGCGAGCAGGCTGCCCGGCGCGCGCGGCGTTGGACCAGGCGCGCGCTCGGTTTCGACCTCGACGAGTGGCTCGTGCGTCGCGACGTCGCGGGCCGGCTGCGCCGCGCGGGACTCGAGGGCCGCCTGACGCCTCGGCGGTTCCTCGCTCTCAAGGCGGGCGGAGCCTTCGCGGGCGTGTGCGCCTGGCTTGCCGTCCTGCCGGTCGCGCCTGGCCGCCTCGCTGTGCCCCTGGTCGCGCTGCTCGTCGCGGGCGGCGCGCTCGCCCCCGACGCGTGGCTCGACCGACGGGTCCGTGCTCGGACCGCCCGCCTGGTGGCCGCCCTGCCGGATGCCCTCGACCTCCTGGCGGTGGGCGCCGCGGCCGGCCGTCAGCCCTCGGCGCTCTTCGCCGAGCTCGCGCATCGCTCACGCGGGCCGCTCGCCACGGAGCTTGCGACCGCGGTGGCCGAGATGGAGTGCGGACTCCCGCAGGCCGAGGCGCTCCGCGCCCTGCGCGAGCGCGTGCCCGACGCGGCCGTGGCCGCGCTGGCCGCGGCGCTCGATCGCTCGCGCCGCTACGGCTCGCCGCTCGCCGAGCAGCTCCACGAGCAGGCGGCGGCGCTGCGGCGCGACGAGCGGCGGCGAATCGAGGAGCGCGCCGCGCGCGCCGCCCCCAAGATCCAGCTCGTGGTGGCGATGGTGCTCGTGCCGTCGGTGCTGCTCGTGATCGCGGCCGCGCTCATCGCACACGCGGACTCCCTCTTCGGCGCGTTGTGAGCCTGCGCCGGGGCCACGGCGCCCCCGAGCGAGGCGGGCGGGGCCGCGACAAACGGCGGTCCGGTGCCGCGCCGTTCAGCGGTGCTCGTCGAAAAACGACGACCAGGGCTGAACGGTCGGCCCGGGGCGGGG
>CBFGWL010000043.1:0-24286 GCA_965652565.1 uncultured bacterium | reverse complement strand
CCCTCCTTCGCCGCCCATCCCCGACGCGTCGCGCCACCACGCCCGCCGCGCTCTCGCCCCCAACGCCCGCGCCGCCCCGTCAGTCCGTCGGGTCCAGACGGTAGACGCGGCCGGCCGTGCGGTCCGCGACGTAGACGCGGCCCCGTTGGTCGGTGCCGAACCCGGCGGGCGAGTTGGGATTCACGCCGGGGAGGAGCTGGTGGTCGCCCGCCATGCCGCCGCTCATCACGAGGCTGCGCACGGCGACTTTGCCGTACGCGTCGGCGTACAGGTAGCGGCCGATGCTCGGATCGAGATCGATGACCCCTTCGAAGCGCGGATCGCGCAGGACCACCCCGCCGATGATCGACGCGCCCGCCCACTGCGGCGGCGTGTTTCCGATATGGGGGTAGACGTGGACCGGCTTGACGAGCGGCCCGGGGCCAAGCGCCCCGCCGCGCTCCTCGAAGCCCTCGTAGCGCGGCCAGCCGAAGTTCGCGCCCTTCGCCGCGTTCACGTCGACGTAGTTGAGCTCCTCCCACTCCGACTCGCCGACGTCGCCGATCGCGATCATCCCGCGCCCCTCGTCGAACGAGAACCGGAACGGGTTGCGCAGGCCGATGGCCCAGATCTCGTCCCGGCCGGCCTTGCCGACGAACGGGTTGTCCTTGGGGATCCGATAGCCGCGTTTCACGCGCCGCGCCTTCGGCTTGCGCGGGTCGATGCGCAGCAGCTTGCCGAGCAGGTTGCCGCGCTTGGCCGCGTTGCCTCGCTGCCCGAAGCCGCCGTCGCCGGTGGCGAGCCACAGCTTCCCGTCGGGACCGAACATCGCCGTTCCGCCGTTGTGATTCGGCGCCTTGCGGTGCGGGATGCGGATCACCCGCCGCGCCGTGCGCCGCAGGGCGCGCGCGGGCTTCGCCTTGCTGCGCTTGAACTCGGCGACCACGATGTCGCAGCTGCCGGCGTTGCAGCCCTTGCCCGTGTAGTAGGCGTAGAAGCGCCGGCTCGAGCGGTAGTTGTCGGGAAACGCGATCGAGAGCAGGCCCTGCTCACCGGTGCTGCTCACGCGGCCGCGGATGTCCAGGAACGGCTTGGCGAGGCGCTTGTTGCCGCGCAGCGCGCGCACGACGCCGCGCTTCTCGACGACGAACACGTACTTCGGGAAGCCCGGTGCGCTCGTCACGTAGACCGGCGCGTCGAACGTACCGCCGACGGGGTTGGCCTCGATGCCGGTGGCCTGGGTGCCGGCGTGGGCGGCGGCCGGAGTCGCGGCGAGCGCCAGCGCGGTGAGAAGGGCGAAGCGGTGCGCTGGACGGAGGAGGCTCATGTGTGGACCCAGTCGGTTGCGGTTACTCCGGTACGAGGCGATAAACCGGGCCCTCGAGCGAAGTTGCGTAGATCCGCCCGCGCGCGTCCTCGGCGAACGAGCTGATGGAAGGTACCTGCAACCCGAGCGCGCGGTCGTCGCGGACCGGGCCGACGATCGCGTCGCGCGCCGTAAAGCTGCGCAGCTGTCCCTGGCAGTAGTCGGCGTACAGGTAGCGTCCGTACAGGCTCTTGAGCTCGCGGTCGCGCACCACGTAGCCCCCAGTCACCGAGCAGCCGCCGTCACGGCCGTAGGTGTGCACGGGCGCGAGCGCGTTCGGGGCGCGCTCGTCCTCGTTGAGGCGCTCGGTGCCCTCGTAGGCCGACCAGCCCAGGTTCACACCGGCGATCGGATCGGCAACGGCGTCGATCTCCTCGAAGCGATCCTGGCCGACGTCGCCGATCCACAGCGTGCCGCGCTCGCGGTCGAACGAGAAGCGCCACGGGTTCCGCACGCCGTAGACCGCGATCTCCGGCCGCGCCCCGGGCCGGTCGACGAACGGGTTGTCCTTGGGGATCCCGTACGGCTTGCCGCCCGCGGGCCGCGGGTCGATGCGCAGGATCTTGCCGAGCAGCTCCCCGAGGTCCTGCCCGTTGCGGCGCGGGTCGTCCTTCGCCCCGCCGTCGCCAATGCCGATATAGAGCTTGCGGTCGGGGCCGAACATCACGAGCCCGCCGTTGTGGTTCGCGAACGGCTGCTCGACGCGCAGCAGCAGCCGCGCCGACCCGGGCACGACCCGCTCGACGCGGCGGGCGTTGCGGCCGCGCCCCACGCGGACGCTTCGGGCCTGGTACTCCACGACCCGTGTCGCGCCGTCGCGGTCCGTGTAGTTGACGAAGAAGCGGCCGCTGCGCTCGTAGTCGGGCGCGAACGCCATCGAGAGCAAGCCCTGCTCGCCGCAGCACGAAACGCGGTTGGAGATGTCGAGGAAGACCCGGGTGCGACCGCGCCCGTCCACGCGCACGATGCGGCCCGGCTGCTCGACCACGAACAGCTCGCGCCCGCCCTGCGGCGGCTGCGCGACGAACACCGGCTGATCGAACTCGCCGATCTGCTCGAGCTCGACGCCGCCGCGCCCGTCGCCGATCTCAGCCGGCCGGTTCTTGGCCTGGGGCACGGCGGGCCCGGTGATCTCGGGCTCGGCCTTCTCGCCGCAGCCCGCGAGCAGCGCGAGCGCGCAGGCGACCAGCAGCGCTGTCAGGAGTCGAAGCACCGCTCAGTACGGTAGACGGCCGAGCCGCCGGGCCGGTCGTCAGTCGTCCAGCTGGACGCGGCCCGACTCGGTGACGCGGGCGCGCGGCGGGCGATCGGAGATCGTGACCACGAACTCGCCCTCCACCGGCCCGCCGTCGGGCGTGACCGCGCGCGCCTTGCCGTGCAGTCCCGCGGCGACCTCGTAGTGAACGCTGTAGGTGCCGGGCTCGACCGGGGTGACGCGCCAGATGGCGCGCAGCGACTCACCGGGCGGCAGCGTGCCGAAGCCGAACGTGTCGGTTGCCGCCGTCTCGGCGCCCGCGGAGCCGACCTCGTCCAGATCGCGCGGGTCGAACAGATCGGACTCGATGCACGGCGGCGCCTTGCCGGGCGCGTCGCTCACGCACTTGGGATAGCCGTGCTCGAGGATCCAGACGGGCCGGTTCGGGTCGGAGAGGTCGCGCTGCTCGGAGCGCACGTTGAACGGGCCCGACGCCTTCTCGTCGCCGGTCCAGATCGTGATCGCGAGGTCCGGGATGTCCTCGTCGCCGGCGTTGGTGACCTCGATGACGAGGTCCCGCGTGTCCGCGAGGCGCTGCTTGGTCGGGAAGCGGGCCGTCTCCACTTCCACCGGGAAATCGCCCTCGGGCTCACCCGCGTCCTGGCGCTCGGCGTCGTCGCCGCATCCGGCCAGCAGCGCGCCGGCCAGCAGGCAGCTGGCCAAAATCGAGAGCGCTGTCCGGCGCCCGTCCCGCAACCCGCGGGGGCTGTCGCCTCTCTCCCCCAAGGCGCGAGCAACATACCACCACGATCCGGGCGCCAAGCCCGGTTCTGGGGCGCGGCGGTTGGGGGTTGTGGGTGCATCCGCGCATCTATACGCTCTCTCGGGACGGGCTGCCGGGGTGCTGGGGGCCCAGGGAGAGTCGATGGTCAGATCGGTAGCCGACAGGGCGTTCCTGCCCGCCAAGTCAGTCTTCGAGCAGGTCGGGAACATGATGATCCTGACCGGCAAGACGATCACGGCTGCGGTCAAGCCGCCGTACCCCTACGGCGGCGAGTTCATCAGCCAGTTTCTCTTCGCGCTCCAGCTGTGCTGGTTCCCGATGATGATCTCGACGATCGCCTTCGGGTTCGGCGCGCCGGGCCTGCAGGCGGCGAACTTCCTCTCGCTCTTCGGCGCCCTCGACCGCCTTGGCGGGTTCTTCATCCTCGCGTCGGTGCGCGAGTTCGCCCCGTTCGTGACGGCGGTCGTCGTCGCGGGCGTCGCCGGTACCGCGATCACCGCCGACCTCGGCGCGCGCAAGATCCGCGAGGAGCTCGACGCCCTGCAGGTGCTCGGCGTCGACCCGATCAAGAACCTGGTGGTGCCGCGGTTTCTCGCGCTGATGCTGATCACCGGGCTGATGGACATCTACGCCCTGCTCTTCGGCATCACCGGCGGCATCTTCGCCGAGCTCGCCTACGGCCAGCCGCTCGGCGGGTTCTTCGCGACGCTCTTCAACAACGCGTCGATCACGGACCTGTGGGGATCGATCCTGAAATGCACCTTGTTCGGCGCGATCATCGCGGTGGTCTGCGCGTATAAGGGGATGAATGCGTCCGGAGGCGCCGAGGGCGTCGGCCGCGCCGTGAACCAGGCGGTCGTGATCGCGTTCCTGGGCGTGTTCGCGTTCAACTACGTCTTCACGCAGACCCTGTTGGCCACCCACCCGGAGATCTCGGTCATCAAGTAGCTATGGGTTGGTTGGCTGTACCGAAGGACTGGCTCGCCTCGCTCGGCGACATCGCCCGCTTCTGCGGGCGCGTGATGGGGATCGTCTACTCGGGGCGCGTCATGCGCTACTTCGGCGAGGCGCTGCGCCAGGCGGGCATCCTGATCCTGGGCTCCACGCTCGTCATCTGGGGCGCCGTCTTCATCCTCGGCCTCACCTGCGGGATCGAGGGCGCCTACTTCAACCGCTCGGTGGGCGCCCCCGCCTACGCCGGCGTGTTCGCTGCGTGGTGCGATCTGCGCGAGGTCATCCCGTACGCGTTCGGCTACATGATGGCCGCGAAGGTGGGGACCGGCATCGTCGCCGAGATCGGCGCCATGAGGATCTCCGACGAGGTCGACGCCCTCGAGGTGATGGGCGTCAACCCGATGATCTTCCTCTGCGGCACCCGGCTGCTCGGCGCCTGGCTGACCCTGCCGTTCATGTATCTGGCGGCGATCGGCGTCGGCTTTTTCGCGAGCTATCTCGCGGTCGTCGAGCAGATCGGCGAGGTGTCAGCGGGTGGCTACTTCCTGATCTTCTGGATGTTCCAGAACCCACCCGATCTCATATTCAGCTTGATCAAGGCCATGGTCATGGCCACCGCCATCGTGATGGTGGGCTGCTATTACGGATATACGGCCAGTGGCGGACCGGTCGGCGTGGGTACCGCGACCGCGAAGTCCATGGTCTTGAACATCGTGCTCGTGCACATCATCGGGATGATGGGGACGCTCGTCTTCTGGGGGGCGAACCCGAGGGCGCCGATAGGCGGATAAAGGAGAGAGAGTTGGCAGAGACGGATCGCACGGTTGAGCCGGAACCCTACGAGGAGCCCGCGCCCGAGCTCGGGCGGCTGCATCGCGACTACGTGATCCCCGGCGTCTCCGCGGACGAGGACAACCCGTACCGCTGGCACACGGGGGAGAAGCGCGACCACGGCGGCGAGGACGCGATCGAGGTCATCGACCTGGTCAAGCAGTTCGGCCGCACCCGCATCCTCAACGGCCTCAACCTCGGCCTGCCGGACAACCAGATCTCGATGGTGCTCGGCCCGTCGGGCACCGGCAAGTCGGTGCTCATCAAGCACATCGTCGGGCTGCTCTACCCGGACTCCGGCGACATCCTCGTGCACGGCGAGTCGGTCCCGAACATGACCGACGACGAGCTGTTCGAGATGCGCAAGAAGTTCGGCCTGCTCTTCCAGGACGGCGCGCTGTTCGGCTCGATGAACATCTACGACAACGTCGCCTTCCCGCTGCGCCAGCACACGGACAAGTCCGAGGAGGAGATCGGGGAGATCGTCAACCGGCGCCTGCGCGAGGTCGGTTTGGCCGAGGCGACGGAGAAGATGCCGAACGAGCTCTCCGGCGGCATGCGCAAGCGCGCCGGCTTCGCGCGCGCGCTCGTGCTCGACCCGGCGATCGTCATGTTCGACGAGCCCGACTCGGGCCTCGACCCGGTGCGCACCGCCCTGCTCTGCGAGCTGATCCGCGAGGTCCACGAGGAGAACGGCGGCTGCTACATGGTGATCAGCCACGACCTCGGCACCGCGCGGCGCATCGCCGACTTCATCGCGGTGCTGTGGAAGGGGCGCATCGTCGAGTCCGGGCCGTCATCCGAGCTTTTCGATTCCGACAACGAGTTCGTCTCCCAGTTCCTGAACGCGGAGACGATCGGCCCGCTGGCGATGGACTGACGCAAACCTCGTTAGCGGGGGGCGCGGTGGGTTAGCCGTGCCCTAAGACAAGTGCAAATGGGACGGGGGTCCACTAAGTGCTGGGACAGGTGCTGCCGATGCGGTTTTCGATGGGTTCTGCTGCGAACGGGTTCTGGGTGCGCGCGCTAGCGCTCACGGCGGGTTTGGCGCTCGCCGGATTGCTGCTCGCGCCCTCGGCTGACGCCGGGACGAAGCGCGAGAACGTGCGCTCGATCGCCTACGCGTTTCTGATCAACAAACACGGCGGGTGGAGCGGCCCGACGCAGGGCCGCGACCCGCGCCCGGGAATCGTGAACCGCATCCTCCAGGCGAACCCGTCTCACCTGCGCATCACCTCCGCTGCCAATCAATGCGATCGGCGGGCCTGTTACACGCTCGCGCCGAACCGGCCCGAGGTCCGGGATGAGCTCATGCGCCTCAAGGACGCCGGCATCAAGCTCGGCGCCGCGATCAATACGGCGCGCACGGTCGGCGGCAAGCGCCGCACGGTGAAGGACGTCGTCAACCACGCCTGCCGGATCAAGAAGCGCTCGGGCCACCTCTACGACTGGCTGTTCTTGGACTTCATGCGCTCGCAGCCGAAGCGACTCGCGATCGCCAACCGCATCAAGCGCGGCAAGGGCTGTTCCGCCGGCGGCTGGAAGATCGTCACGAACTCCTCGGGCTACAAGAAGAGCATCAAGATGCCGAGTGGCGCGGCGGCCCACGCGAAGCGCTTCAGCCTGCTGGTCGGCAAGCGCAAGGCGGTCCGCAAGCGCCTCATCAAGGCCTCGCGCGGCAAGCGCTCGGTGCTCGTCGAGGCCGACCGCCGCTTCATCCGCGACGTCAAGCGCAAGTACCCGGAGGCCTGGCCGGTCCTCAAGCTCGAGGCGCCGAACCAGACCGGGCGAGTCTTCGCCAAGCTCTCGACGAAGGTCCAGCGCGGGCTGCTCGAGCGCTGGGCGGCGGCGAGCCGGCGGATGGGCTTCAAGGTCATCCACCCGCTCTTCGTCTATCCGGCGGGCAAGGGCCACACCGTCTACGACTCGGTCTCCGAGGGGACCTACGACCTGCTCGTCAAGCTGATCGCGCGCGACGGCTAGGCGCGACATCCGGGGCCGCTTGCGGCTCGCGACGGGGGTGGGCGCCCTAACCTCCTCGCAGGATGAGAGGGATCTTCGCCCGGATTGGCGCCGCGTGTGTGGAGCGCCCGGCGCCGGTCATCGCGCTCGCGATCCTGCTTGCCCTGCTCGGGATCGTGGGGGCGCTGGGGCTGCGGCCGAACGGGGAGCCGGAGACGCTCGTCGACACCGGGTCGGAGACGTTCGAGGCCACCGAGGAGTTCCAGGAGGAGTTCGGCGACGATCCGGTCGTCGTGCTCGTCCGCGGTGAGCTCGATCGCCTGCTCCTCACGCGGAACCTCGGCCGCCTGCTGATCCTCGAGAGCTGCCTGGCGGGGACGGCTCCGCCCGACATGCTCACGGAGCGCATCGCCACCCCGGAGGCCTGCAGGCAGCTCGCCGACCGCAGGCCGGCGCGCGTGGTGTACGGCCCGGCGACCTTCCTCAACCAGTTCGCCCAGCAGGCCACGCGCCTCTTCCAGGAGAGCTCGCGGGCCGCCGTGATCCAGGCGCGCGAGCGCGGCCAGAAGGCCTACCGGGAGGCGATCCGCAATGGCCTCTCGGAGGAGGAGGCCGAGGCAGCCCGTCAGTCCGCCGCCCAATCGGTCGTCGTCCAGCTGCAGCAGCAGCTGCTCACGGTCGCGGCGCGCTACGGGCAGACGGGTCTGCCGAGCATCGACGACGCCAACTTCGTGAGCTCGGTCGTCTTCGACACGCGCTTTGCGGACAACACCCCGAAGGCGCGCTTTTCGTACCTGTTCCCGAGCTCAGAGGCGGCGCTGATCTCGATCCGCCTGCGCCCGGAGCTCACGGAGGAGGAGCGCGGCGAGGCCATCGACCTGATCCGCGAGGCGGTCGCCGATCCCGCGTTCAAGCTGCGCGACGGCGAGTATCTGGTGAGCGGCGTCCCCGTGATCGTCGACGGGCTCGCGGAGGCGCTGGGCAACGGCATCTCCGTGCTGCTCGCGGCGGCCGTGCTGGTGATGGCGATCGTCCTGCTCTTGGTCTTCGGCCCGCCGCTGCGCATGCTGCCGCTCGTGATCGCGCTCGCCGCCGCCGCGATCCTCTTCGGGGGGCTCGCCCTGGCCGGCGGCGATCTCACGATGGCGTCGATCGCCGTTCTGCCGATCCTGATCGGCTTGGCGGTTGACTACGCGATCCAGTTCCACGCGCGCTTCAACGAACGGCGCGCCCAGGGCTCCTCGCCGCCTCGCGCTGCGGCCGAGGCGGCGGCCGCCGGTGGGCCCGTGCTGGCGACGGCGTGCGCGGCTACCGCGGCCGGCTTCCTCGTCCTTTTGCTGTCGCCGATCCCGATGGTGCGCTCGTTCGGGCTGCTCCTCGTCGCCGGCGTCGTCATCGCCTTCGCGCTCGCGCTGACCGCGGGCCTCGCCGTGCTCTCGCTCGTGCGTCCCGGCCAAAGCGAGCCGGGGCGCGGCTGGCGCGGGCGCCTCGCGCGCGTGCGGGGGCGCGCCGGCGACCGGGTCGGCGCCGTGGGCAAGCGCGCGATCGCGACCTCGATCGCGACCCCGCGGCGCGTGCTCGCGGTCGCCGCCGTCCTGGCGATCGTTGGCTGGGTCGCCGGCACGCGCACCGAGGTGATCTCGGATCTGCGCGAGCTTGTGCCGCGCGACTTGCCCGAGCTCCAGGACGTGGACGCGCTGCAGGAGGAGACCGGGGTCTCCGGCGAGATCAACGTGACGGTGACCGCGGAGGATCTGACCGACCCGGACGTGATCGCGTGGATGCGCGACTACCGGCAGCGCGTGCTCGCGCTGGGCGGGTTCGAGGGGCAGTTCGCCTCCTGCCTCGAGGAAGAGACCAAGCTCTGCCCGGGGATCTCGCTGCCCGACCTCTTCGGCCAGGGAGACTCGATCCCCAACCGCGAGCGGATCCGCGGGTTGCTCGCCCTGCTGCCGCCGTACTTCGCGCAGGCGGTCGTCGAGGTCGATCCCGAGACCGCCGAGATCGGCGACACGGCCCTGCTGACCTTCGGCATCAGGGTGATGCCATTCGACGAGCAGAAGGAGCTCATCGACGGCATGCGCGACGCGATCGAGGCGCCGGAGGGCGACGAGCCCCTGCCCGCGGGGACCGAGGTGCAGGTCGTCGGCCTCGCCGTGCTGGCGGCGGACGCCAACGCGGCGCTGTCCGGCAACCGATACCTGCTCGCCGGCGCGGGCCTGCTCGCGGTGGCGCTGGCTCTGCTGATCGCCTACCGGTCGCTGCGGCGCGCGCTCATCCCGCTCATCCCGATCGTCTTCGCGACGGGCTGGTCGGCGCTCGTGCTCGAGATCGCCGGTGTGCCGCTCAACCCGATGTCCGCGACCCTGGGCGCGCTCGTGATCGCGATCGCCACGGAGTTCAGTGTGCTGCTCTCGGCGCGCTACTACGAGGAGCGGGCGGCCGGGGAGGGGATCGGCGGGGCGCTGCGGCGCTCGTACGAACGGACCGGCGCGGCCGTCCTCGCTTCGGGGATCACCTCGATCGCCGGCTTCGCCGCGCTGATCGCGACCGACATCCGGATGCTGCGCGACTTCGGGCTCGTCACCGTCCTCGATCTGACCGTCGCCCTCGCCGGCGTGCTGCTCGTCCTGCCGGCCGTGCTCGTCTGGGCCGACGGTGGAGCGCGCCTCGTGCCCGCCTGGCTGGCGCGGCGGACGCGGCGAGGTCCCCGTCCCGCGGAGCGGTGAGCGAGCCGAAGCGCAAGGAGCGGCGCCCGGGCGCGACCTACTCCGCGCTCGTCGGGCTCGTGTTCCTGGGCGTGATCGCCTACGCGGTTTTCAACTCGGTCACCAACGAGGAGGGCGGCGTGCTCGGCGCGGGGGCGGTGGAGCGGGGCTGGCCCCTGCCCGAGTTCGCGGTTCCCGACGTGCGCGGGGAGCTGGTCGGCGACGCGAACATCTTCCAGGACGACTGCGAGACCGCCGCGAACCCGTGTCCGCCGGACGAGGCGCGCGTGCCCGCGTGCCGGATCGACGAGCCGGGCGCGATCCGGGTCTGCGACCTCTTCAACCGGCCGCTCGCGATCTCGTTCTGGTTCACCCGGGGCGGCGACTGCTTGCCGAGCCAGGACGCGTTCGACGAGGTCGCGCGGCGGTTCGAGGGCCGCGTGAACTTCCTGTCGGTCAACGTTCGCGACGAGCGCGAGGAGGTGCGCGAGATCATCGCCGAGCGCGGCTGGAGCGTGCCCGTCGGCTGGGATCGCGACGGTGCCGTCTCCAACATCTACAGGGTGGGCGTCTGCCCGACCATCGCCCTCGCCTATCCCGGCGGCATCCTGCACGAGGCGCGGATCGGCACGGAGGCGGTGAGTGTGGAGGGGCTCGAGCGCGAGCTGCGGGAGTTGCTCGCCGCGTCGCGCAAGCGCGAGGCACGGTGATGGGAGCGCAGCCCCCTGCCGCCGACGGACCCCCACTGCAAAGCGGCTGGGTGGACGGCGGCCTGCGCTCCGAGTTCCCCGCGCTCGCGCTGCACTACGTCGTCGCCCCGGGTGGTGCGCGGCGCAGTCCCCGCGCGCTCAAGCAGCGGCTGCGCGAGCTCGCGGGCCGGATGGGCGGCGCCCAGGCGGTCAATCTGCGCCACCAGCCGATCCCGTGGGCCTACCGCGTCTTCTTTCGACACATCGGGCTCGACCCCGACGAGCACCGCACCCCCGTCGAGGCCCTCGCGCTCGAGCGGATGCGCCGTGGCGGGTTCCCGAGCGTGGGCCTGCCGGAGGACGCGCTCACGATCGCGACCGTGGAGGTCGGCGTCGCGCTGCGGGCCTTCGACGCCGCGCGCGTCGAGGGGCGGCCGGGGATCCGCCCGACTCGCCCCGGCGAGACCATGGCCGGTAGGCGCAGCGAGCTGCCAGCCGGCACGCTCGTGATCGCCGACGAGCGCGAGCCGCTGGGCCTGCTCTTCGGCGCGACGGCGGCGGGCCGGGAGGTCTCGCGCGGCACGGACTCGACGCTGATCTGCGCGGTCCAGGTGAGCGGCGTGCCCGACATCGCGGTCGAGGAGGCACTCTGGCTCGCGGCGGGCGCGCTGCGCACCTGACGCGGCAGCGCTTCTGATCTAGACTCGGCTGGAGGGAAGGGCCAGATCGCAGATGCCAGCGCAGCTCGTCCACGAGCCACCTACGTTCTCTCCGGCGCGCGAGCGCGACCAGGTCGCACAACGCCGCGCCCGCCGCCAGCTGCGCGAGCAGATCGCAGATCTCGAGCGGCGCCTCGGCGAGCTCTGGGCGAGCGCTTATCCGCGCCAGGGGATCGACTGGAAGGTGGGATCCGCCGGCGGTCCCCGCGTGCTCGACGTCGCCGAGCTCGAGCGAGTGCGCGACGCGCTCGCGGCCCGGCTCGCCGACGCGCAGCGGGCGGTCGCCGAGCGCGCGGCGGCCCAGGAGGAGAGCCGCCGGATGCTCGAGCGGATGATCGCCGAACCGGCTCGCTTCCGGTGGGTCCGCGTCTCGAACGAGCACCTCGGTGAGCCCGGCTGCAGGCACTGGCATTCGCGGCCGCGGCTCGGCCTGATCGGCATGCTTCTCGGCTGGTGGAGAGTCAAGCTCTCCTCGGGATGTCCGTTAGCGAAGGGGCGCGAGGTGTGCCGGCGCGCCCCGTGACGACGACGAAGCGTTGAGCGGCTCACGCAAGCGCAAGCGGCGCCGCGCGCGCCGAAGCGGCTCTGCGCCGCCGCAGCCCGCTCCGCCACCCAGGCGACGCGAGCGCCCCGCCGCCCGCGCGGCCGCCGACGAGCGCCCGCCGGCGCCGTGGGGCTCGTTCCCGCTCGTGGAGATTTGCGTGCTGGTCGGGATCGTGATGCTCGTGCTCGGCTTCGTGGGCGACGAGAGCCGTCGCGCGATCTTCATCGGGACCGGCTTGGCGCTCGGGTCGCTGGGTGGCCTCGAGCTCTCGATCCGCGAGCACTTCGCCGGCTACCGCTCGCACTCGACGATCCTCGCCGGCTTCTGCGCGCTGGTCGTGCTCGGTGTCCTCTACTACTTCGCGCCGTCGGCGCTGGCGCCCGTAGCGCGCTTCGTGATCGCGGCGGCGGTCTTCGCGGCCGCGTTCGCGCTGCTCGCCCGGGCCTTCCGGCGGCGCGCGGGGGTCGCCATCAAGATCCGGTAGCCGGTCTCAGGCGGAAGCGGGCGGCTCTCCCGAGCCGCCCGCTCGTCGTCCCCCCGGTGACGCGGTTAGTTCAAGCGACGCTTGTTCTCGAGCGCGCTCGCCAGCAGGAGACGCTGGCGCTCCGTGAGCCGGCCGAGCTCCCGGTTCTCGTTGAGCGCCAGGCTCGCCAGGAACTTGCGGGCGCGTGTGCGGCCCCAACGACGCTGGCTGCGGAGCAACTCGCCAACCGTCATCGTCTGGACCTCCCAGGGGCACTCTCTGACGACGTCCGCCGTGTCGACGTCGCCGCAGGCCACCGATCGCTTCAGCGCGGCACGGGCAAGTCGCACCCGGTTGGCTTCGGCGAGCGCACGCATGTGTTGCGGCATCGGGGCATGGGCGATCGTCGAGGCAGCTTCCATCGACACTCCTCCTCCAGAGCATGGGCTTGACGTTGTAGGGATTGCTTTACGCCGGTCGCGTACCACCGATCGGACTCCGATCGCCAGGGTCGGGGCGGGACCGAATGCTCGAGTTTCAGTCCCGTCCGCTCCCTGCCCCGGGAAGCGTCCGGCGTGTGCGGCAACCTATGCCAGCGGCGGCGAGGCCGTCAACGCACAACCCCCTTCGGGGAGGGTCGACGTTCGCTAAGAGCAGGTTTTTCGTGCTCGGCTTGCCCTTGTCCAAAACTGGACAAGTCGGAACTACCCAAAAGGGGTCAGGCCGAGAGCGCGCCGACGCGGGTCAGGCGTCCCGCGGGAGCTCCGGGAACTCGGCGATCGTCCGCTCGAAGATCTCGAGCGCCCGGTCGAGGTGCTCGCGCTCGTGGGTCGCCATGAGCGAGGTGCGCAGGAGCGCGCCGCCCGGCGGCACCGCCGGATGGATCGCGACGTTCGTGTAGACGCCGGCCTCGAAGAGCGCCTTCCACAGCAGCACCGCCTGCCAGTCCTCGCCGACGATCACCGGCACGACCGGCGTCGTCGCCTCGGAGCCATCGGGGAGCGTCCCCGGCTCGACGACCCGCAGGCCGAGCTCGCGGAAGCCCCGGCGCAGGTACCGCGCGTTGTCGAGCAGCCGGTCCATGAGCTCGCGCCCCTCGCTGCGGATCACGCGCAGGGCGCCGAGCGCGGCGCCGACGGCGGCCGGCACCGCGGCCGCGGAGAAGATGAACGGGCGCGAGCCGATCCGCAGGTACTCGATCACCTCGGCCGGGCCGGCGATGAATCCGCCGCACGAGGCCAGGCTCTTGGAGAAGGTCCCCATGCGCAGATCGACGCGGTCCTCGAGCCCGAAGAGCTCCGCGCTGCCCGCGCCGCGCTCGCCCAGCACGCCCACGGCGTGGGCCTCATCGACCATGAGCCGTGCGCCGTAGCGCTCGCAGAGCTCGACGACGGCGGGCAGGTTGCAGAGGTCGCCCTCCATCGAGAAGACCCCGTCGACCACGACCAGCACGCCGCCGCCGTCACCGGCCGCCCGGTCGAGCATCTTCTCCAGCTTCTCCATCTGGTTGTGGCGGAACGGCCGGAGCTTCGCCCCCGAGAGCTTGCAGCCGTCGAGGATCGACGCGTGGTCGGCGGAGTCGCAGATCACCGTGTCGCCTGGGCCGAGCACTGCGCTCAGTGCGCCGACGTTCGCCTGGTGCCCGGTGGTGTAGACGATCACGTCGTCGGTCTCCATCCATTCCGCGAGCTCGCGCTCGAGGTCGAGGTGGAGGGGCGTCGTGCCGTTCAACAGGCGCGAGCCGGTGAGTCCGGTCCCGTACGTCTCGAGTGCGTCGCGCGCGGCCTGCTTCACGCGCGGATCGCCCGTGAGGCCAAGGTAGTTGTTCGAGCCGAGCATGATCGTCTCGCGCTCCTCCATCCGCACGACGGGCCCGGCCTCGGAGGCGAGGACGCGGAAGTAGGGCAGAAGGTCGGCCTGCTTGGCAGCCTCGAGCTGCTCGCGGCGATCGTGGGTGCGGACCTTCTCGAAGACGTCCGCAGCGGGGCGTGTGGTCTCGGTCATGCGAGCAAGTGTCGCAGGGAGGCGATAGCGTGCGCGCGCCCATGTCCGTAGAGATCCAACCCATCTCCACCCGCCGCGAGCGCAACGAGTTCATCGAGCTGCCCTACCGGCTGCGCCGGAACGACCCCCAGTGGGTGCCGCCGCTGCGCTTCGAGCGGCGCGAGTTCCTCGACCCGCAGCGCAACCCCTGGTTCGACCACTCGGAGGCGCAGCTCTTCCTCGCCAAGCGCAACGGCGAGACGGTCGGCCGCATCACCGCCCACATCGACTACCGCTGGGACGAGTACCAGGGCGGCAACGACGGCATGTTCGGCTTCTTCGAGTCGATCGACGACCCTGAGGTCGCGACGGCGCTGATCGACGCGGCCAGCGACTGGCTGCGCGAGCGCGGCCGCGAGCGGATGCTCGGCCCGATGAATTTCACGCTGAACGACGAGTGCGGCCTGCTGATCGAGGGCTACGACGAGCCGTCGATGATCCTCGAGCCGTGGCACCCGCCCTACTACCGCGAGCTGATCGAGGGACAGGGGCTGACGAAGGCGATGGACCTCTTGATGTGGACGCTGTGGTTCGGCCAGCTCGCCGAGGGCGACGAGTTCACACCGATGATCCACGCGGCCGCGAAGCACGCCGCCGAGCAGGGCGTGACCGTGCGGCACATGCGCCGCCGCGACATGGAGAACGAGGTGCGGCGCTTCATGGAGGTCTACAACAAGGCCTGGGGCCGCAACTGGGGATTCGTGCCGATCACCGAGGACGAGGTCCGCTTCCAGGCCAAGAACCTCAAGCCGGTGCTCGACGAGAACTGGGCGATGATCGCCGAGCGGGAGGGCGAGGTTGTCGGCGCGGGGCTCACGCTGCCCGACATCAACCAGGTGCTCGCGCGGATGAACGGCAGGCTGTTCCCGACGGGCTGGTGGCACTTCCTGCGCCGCAAGCGCTACATCAACCGCCTGCGCGTGTTCGCCCTGGGCGTGCTGCCCGAGCACCAGCACCTTGGGGTCGCGGCGGCGCTCTACCAGCGGCATTGGGAGATGGCGCAGGGGCCCGGGCCGCAGGGCGGCCACATGGGCTGGATCCTCGAGACGAACAAGCCCATGAATCGGGCGATGGAGGGGATGGGCGGCAAGGTCGTGCAGCGCTACCGGATCTACGAGCGCAGGCTCAGCGGCGACTAGCCGAGCGCGCTGGCCTAGGGGCGAAGATTGGAGGCAAAAGTCGTCCGCTGGCCGCAGGTCTAGACTGCTCCCCATGCAGGACGAGGTGCTCGAAGCCGAGGTCGTCGAGGAGGAAGGCGACGCGGACGCCGAGGCGCGCGCCGTGGCCGCGCGCCCTGAACCCTCGGCGCTGGCTCCGCTGCGCAGCGAGGCGCGCGCCGTCGCGATCGCCGCGGCGGGCGGGATCGTGGCGGGTGCGGCGACGGTGGTCGCAGCCAAGGTGGTCTCGCGCGGCTCGGGCAAGCGCTCGCGCATCCGCCTCGGCCGGCGGGAGCGTCCCCGCGAGGTCGTCGCCAGCCGCTCGTTCCTCGTCGACGTACACCTGCTCGGCCGTTAGTGGGCGACGCCGTGCCGGCCGCCCTCGAGATCGAGGTCAGGCCGCCCTCGCCCTACCGCCTGCTCACGCGCGGGCGCCGCGATGGGGTGGCTCGCCTCCACCGCAACGTGCTCACGCGGCTCCTGCACGTGGACGGCGAGCCGGTGGTGGTACACGCCTGGCAGCGACGCGGTGGGGAGGTCGCGTTGCGGGCCGTCTCGCGCGGCGGCGAGGAGGCGCGCGAGCGTGCGCTCGAGCGCATGCGCTTCGCGCTCGGCGTCGACGACGACCTGCGCGACTTCTACGCCGCGTTCAAGCGCGACCGGTTCCTCGGCCCGGCGATCCGCCGGCGTCCGTGGTTGCGCCCGACCCGGCGGCCGTTTGCCTGGGAGGCGCTCGCGTGGGCGATCACCGAGCAGCTCATCGAGTCCTCGCGCGCGGCCGTCATCCAGCGCCGGCTGGTCCGGCGCTGGGGGGCCGCCCACGCACCGCGCGCAGCTCCCGCGGCGGCCGTGCTGCGCGACGTGCCCACTCCGGAAGTGATCGCCCGCCTCGCGCCCGCGGAGCTCGCGGCGTGCGATCTCGCGCCGGCGCGGGCGCTGGCGATGATCCGCTGCGCGCGCGAGGTGGCGGAGGGGCGCGCCGATCCCGGTGATCCCGGGGCGGATGCGCGCTTCCTGGCGATCCGCGAGATCGGTCCGTGGACGCTGCAGTGCCTCCGTCTCTTCGGCCGCGGCGAGGCGGACGCTCTCCCGGCGGGCGACCTCGCGTACGTGAAGCTCGTCGGGGTGATGGCGGGCTTGGGGCGGCGCGCGATGGTGAGCGAGGTCGAGGAGTTCTACGCGCGGTACGAGCCCTACCGCGGGCTCGCCGGGATCTTCTCGCTCAGCCACTACGGCTGGACGCAGTCGAGGGCGCGCGGTCTCCCGCTCGCCCCCGATTACTACGCCGACGCGGCCTGAGGCCGCTCTACTCGTCCACCGTCCCGTCCGGCAGGAGCTCGTTCGTGAGCACCTCGTCCGCGTCGAAGCGCGTCGTGATGAAGTGGCGATCGACGAGGAAGCCGGCGAACTCCTCCCACTCGCGCGCCCGCATGTAGCCGAAGGGGTCGCGCTTGCGCTCCGGCAGTAGCAGGGGCAGGGTCGCCTCCACCTCCGCGCGGGTCAGCTTCGGGTCGAGGCCGTCGCCGGCGGCGAGCACGGCGCTCGCGGCGGCCTGGGGGTCGGCGACCGCGTCGCGCGTGCCCCGCTCGAGCGCTGCGAGGAACAGCCGGATGGGTTCGGGGTCCTCCTCGATCGCTTTCTCGTTGGCGACCAGTACGAGCTCGTCGTAGGTGGGGATGCCGAGCTCGTCCACGGGCACGACGCGTGGATCGCGTCCGCGCTCGGCGAGGTCGACGCCCTCGATGTTCCGGAATCCGCCGAGCATCGCGTCGGCGCGGCCGGAGATCACCGCGGGCAGCAGGCCGAGGCCGACGTCGACGCGCTCCACCGTGTCGGGATCGATGCCACGTGCGTCGAGGATCGCGTCGAGGAAGACGTCCTGGTAGGCGATCCCCGCGGTCACGATCGTTTTGCCGCGCAGATCGCCGGCGTTCCTGATCCCGGCCTCGGGCAGCGAGATGAGCGACGTCAGAGGGTGGGGGACGAGCGCCGCGACGGCCTTCACCGGCAACCCCTCGTCACGGGCGATCAAGACCTCGGGCTCATACGAGATCGCCAGGTCGACGCGGCCCGCCGCGACCTGCTGGATCGGAGCCGAGGGGTCGGAGGGCACGCGAGCGCGCACATCGAGGCCCGCCTCCTCGAAGTAGCCGCGCTCGAGGGCCGTGTAGATCCCGGCGTGGTCCGGGTTCACGTAGAAGTCGAGCGCGAGCTCGAACCGCTCGGTCTCCGCGCCGGCGGCCGTCGACTCGTCCTTCTCGCCGCAGCCGGTGGCGACGAGCGCCGCCAGTACCGCGAGCGCTCCCACCACCCCTTGGACCCGTCTCGTCACTTCATCTCCTTTTCGATCTCGATCGATTTCAACTGAGCCCCTCCTTGCCCCACCAGGCGATACGCCGCTCCAGCGCCCACACGAGCGCGAACAGCGTGATCGCCATCGCGGAGAGCACGACCACCGCGGCGAACACCCGCGCCGCCTGCAACTGGCCCTGCTCGACGAGCATCAGGTGGCCGAGCCCCTCGTTCGCCCCTGCCCACTCGCCGAAGACCGCCCCGATCACCGCGACCGCGACCGCGATGCGGGCCCCCGAGAAGAAGAAGGGCAGCGCGGCGGGCAACTCGACCCGACGCAGGATCGCGAGCCGGCTGGCATCGAGGGTGCGCATCATCCGGATCGCGTCTTCGTTCACCGAGCGCAGTCCGTCGAAGGTGTTCACCGTCACGGGGAAGAAGCAGATGAGCGCGATCACGGCCAGCTTGGGGCCGATCCCGTAGCCGAGCCAGATCACCAGGATCGGTGCGATCGCGATGATCGGGATCGTCTGCGAGGCGACGACGAGCGGGTAGAGGACGGCCCGCACGAGCGCGGAGAAGTGCATCGCCAGGGCGAATGCGAGCCCGCAGGCGAGGGCGATCGCGAACCCGGCGACGACCTCGCCCAGCGTCACCCAGGCGTTCTCGGCGAGCAGCTCGCGATCCTCCCACAGCGTGCTGGCCACGTCGCTCGGCGCTGGGACGAGCAGATCGCGCGTCTGCTCGTCGATGCCCAGGATCGAGCCCAGCGCGCCCGTTTGCGCGAGCGCCTCCCAGGCGCCGAGCAGCGCGAGCACGACGAGCGCGGGTCCGGCGACGCGCTTCATCGCGAGCCCTCCCGCAGGGCCTCGAGCGCCCGCTCGCGCAGGGCCGCGAACGCGGGATCGGTAACCGTCGCGGTGCGGTCGGCGGCGCGCGGCGCGGGCGGGCGCAGCTCCGCCACCACGCGCGCCGGGCGGGCGCTCAGGACCGCCACGCGATCGCACAGATAAAGCGCCTCCTCGACGTCGTGGGTGACGAGCAGCGTGGTGCGGGGCGTCTCGCCGAGGGCGTGCGCAAGCCACGCCTGCATCTCGTCCCGGGTGATCGCGTCGAGCGCCGCGAACGGCTCGTCGAGCAACAGCACGGGCTTGCCCGCGAGCAGCGTGCGCAGGAACGCAACCCGCTGACGCATGCCGCCGGAGAGCTCGCTCGGGCGCGCGTCGGTGAACTCGCTCAGCCCGAATCGCTCGAACAGGGGCAGCGCTTCGGCGCGGGCGCGCTTTCGCGAGATGCCCCGATTGCGTGGGGCGAGCGCCGCGTTGTCGATCGCGCTCAGCCACGGGAAGAGCAGGTCGCGCTGGGGCATGTAGGCGCAGCGGGCGAGGCGTTCGGCGGACGCCCCCTGGCCGCCCACGCTCACCGCGCCCTCATCCGGCTCGAGCAGGCCCGCGACGACCTCCAGCAGCGTGGATTTGCCGCACCCGGAGGGCCCGACCAGCCCGACGACCTGGTGCTCGCCCACCGCCAGGTCGAGGCCGTCGAGCACCGCAAGCTGCCCGAACGAGCGCCGGGCCCCCCGCACCGACACCACGCCGGCGCCGGGCGCGTCTTCCGAAATCGATTCGGGCTCCGACGCGGGAGCCCGTGAGTCAGCCGTCATGCTCCCTCCGCGCGCATTACCGCACAGGTTCTAAGGGTCAGCGCCGGGGTTCGTCGTTAGGCGCTATCTCAGCCCGCTTGCCCGCGAGCCCCCCTGTTGTCGCGGGCAGTGTAAACGCGCTGCGCTCTCGCGTGCTCCTTGCCCCACCCGCGACTTCGCGATCTCGCCGAGTAATCCCACGAAATCGCGAACTCGGAGCGGACGCGCTCGCGAATGCGCGATCTCGCTGGTTGATCCCACGAAATCGCGAAGTCGCGGGACCTAGCGGGCGCCGGTCCAGCCGTGCGCGTAGCACGGCCCGCCGTCGCACACGTCCACGACCTTGCCGCCGATCCGCAGGAACTCCGACTTCTGGACGCGCGCGGCGGGGTCGCTGCGGGGGTCGGAGTGCGGATCGCGGCCGTACTCGGGCGGGCGCGGCGGGACGTTGCCGGTCGGCGGGGCGACGACGCCTTCGTCACCCGGCCGGGGCGGGCCCGAGTCGTAGTAGATGATCGCCGAGCCGTGGTGAGGGAACGAGCCGATCCGCGGGATGCCGAACAGCGGGTCGACATCGGGATGACGGCTTGGGTCGAGCGGGTTCGGGTTCGTCGCTGCGCCCACGGTGCGCGCCTCGACGTCGGCGGTCCACATCGAGACCTGGTGGTCGCCGAACGCGACGTGCAGCAGAACCTCGTGCGGCGGGGTGTTCGGCAGCGGGTCGTTGGTCATGTGGTGGGCGTAGCCGTTGGCCTCGCCGCGGTCCCAGAGCATCTGCATGAGCGCGAGGATCAGCGGGCGCTCGAGCTCGTTCGGGTAACGGTCGTACAGCCCGAGCCCGAGGTCGGGGAGCCCGTCCACGAACTCGCCCTCGGCGTAGGGCTCGAAGTCGACCGAGCGGCGTAGAAGAGTCGAGTAGTTCATCCCGGGGACGCCGAGCACCGCCCGGTCGAAGTCGGGTGCAACCGCGGTCAGCCCGCCGCCGAGGATCCCGCCCTGGCTGTTGCCGTCGTAGAAGAGCCGCTCGGTGTCGATCACCGAACGCCCCCCGAGCTGGAACGCCGGGTGGGCGCCCAGTCCCTGCGGGTGGATCATCGCCCGCCCCAGGTACAGGAAGTTCAGCATTCCCTGCTGGGTGCGGTCGGGCAGCTTCGGGAAGTTGGAGAGGTCCTGGAGGATCAGCGCGATCGTCGGCAGATCCTGCTCGGCGAAGCCGGCCCAGTCGGTCGCGCAGAAGACGAAGTTGTGCTCGTTCGCCATCGCCTTGACGTTCGCGGCCTCGACCTCGCCGTGTGAGCCGAGCAGTCCGTGCCCGTAGAGCGACGGGCGCGCCTGGCGCAGCTCACCGTCCGCCGCGACCGAGCGCGGGATGAGGCAGGTGAACGCGGCGAGCGTCACGTTGCCGGGCAGGCGGTCCGGCGTGTTGTCGGCGGGCGAGGAGTAGGCGAACTGCGAGAGGGTGGGGCAGAGCGGCAGGTTCGTGTAGCAGGGCACGACGATCTCGCCCTGGACCTTGCGCAGGATCCGGTCGTCCTCCGGCGCGAGCCCGAGCAGCGGGCTCACCACCGAGCTGACCAGGCCCGTCACGGGGTCGAGGAGGGGCCCGACGATTGGCAGATCGGGCAGCTGCAGGCCGGGCTCGCACCCGTCGTCTCCGCACGGCTGGTAGTCGGTGACCGCGGTGATCAGGAACGTGGGGGAGCGGCCCTCGACCTTCATGTCGGCGAGATCGGTGTCGCCGAGCTGCGCGAACGCGTCGTCGCGGATCGACAGCATGCGTTCGGTGAGGTTGCGCTCGCTCGCGACGGTGAAGTCCCACGCGAGATAGAGATCCTCGCGCTCGATGCCGGCGCGCCCCAGGTCGCTGAACAGCGATTCGAAGTGCGCGCGGCGGCTTTCGACCAGCGGGTCGGAGGTCATGACCCGATCGCGATAGATCTGGAACGGGCGCTGGGCCGGGATCACCTCGCCGTTCGCGTCGCGCAGATCGCGCAACGCGACGATGTAGCGGTGGCCCTCCTCGAAGTTGACCGCCGGCCGGATGATCAGGTTCACGTCGGCCGGATTCGCCGGGTTGGCGTCCAGCTCGCTCCAGATCAGGTGACGCTCGCCCGTCTCGGCGTCGATGACCACGATCGGCGCATCCTCGTCGTAGGCGCGCTCGAGGTCGGTGAGCGGAACCGCGCCGGTCCGCTCGAACGCGGCCGGGGTCTCGAGCCCGGGCACCTTCGTGATCAGCATCGAGCCGGGCGAAAACCCGTCGTTGCGGTTCCACTCGGTGGGATCGATCGGCGCGCCGAGGTTGCTGCGCGGCATCATCGAGCGCCCGATCGCCACCCGCAGGCCGGTGTCGGTGCTCGGGTCGGCGACCGTGAAGCGGTCGTTGGGGAAGGGCTGCAGGCAGACCGCGGGATCGAGCGGGTCGCAGGGGCCGGCGTCCTGGAAGGAGACGCCGACCTGCTCGAACCGCGTGCGCCCGCCGGCGCCGTAGGGCTCGGTGGGTACGCCGGAGCGGCCCACGTCGAGATCCCCGTCGCCGTCGCGGTCCACGAAGACGACTGCGATCGCGCAGCCGCCGGCACCGGTGATCTCGAACGCCAGCTTGCGGCCCGTGCGCACCGGGCCGACCCGGCTGGGCGCGCCGCCGACCGGCTCGCCGGCGACGCTCGCGAACGACGCGGCGACTTCGCCTGGATCTGCGGCCCCCCGGCGCGCCTCGAAGGTGAGCTCGCGGCCCTGGCGCTTCACGTTCGTACACGCGGCGAGCATGAGGTTGACGCGCTTGCGCTTGATCGCGCGGGCGGAGAGGCGCCGCGGCGTGTCGTCGGCGTGGCGCGCGGCGCCCTTGGGGTCGATGCGCATCGTGCGCAGCGACCGCGCCTTGGGCTTGCCCTTGGCGCGGCTCGCTTCGCCCGAGTAGCGCGCCTCGCTCACCGCCTTGCCGACCTTGCCGCCGCGCGCCCTGGCGTCGGCGGGCGCCGCGGTCAGCGCCAGCACGCCGGCCAGCGCGCCCAGGCACGCGATCGCCAGTACCGCCGTCCTCCTCGCGAGGACCCCCAAACCCATGCGCGCAGGCTAATCGCGGGGGCGCGCGGACGCGCCGCTACGCGGCCGGGCGTAACGCCGGTCAGGTCGGCGCGGACTTGCCGCCTGCCACGACGTTCACGAAGTCCTCGAGGTGCTTCGTGGTCCAGCACTCGAACGCGGCGGTGCAGTGCTGTTCGTAGGCGGCCATCACCGAGTCGCCGTAGTTCCAGTACAGGCGCGGCTCGGGGTTCAGCCAGAACGTGCGGCCGGCGTTGCGCGCGATCTCGGCGAACACCTCGGCGTGCGGCTCGCGGCCGTTCGTGCGCGCGTCGCCGAGGATGATCACCGTCGAGCGCGGATCCAGATCCTCGGCGATCTCCGTCGCAAACTCGCGCCACACCCGCCCGTAATCGGTGTAGCCGGAGACGTCGGCGACGCCGCCTTCGCGGCTGATCCGCTCCGAGATCTTGCGGAAGTCGCGCTCGCGCTCGAAGACCTCGGTGATCTCGGAGATGCGCTCGATGAACACGAACGAGCGCAGCTTGCGAAACGAGTCGTGGAGGGCGTGCAGGACCGAGAGGAAGAAGACGCTCGCCGATGTGACGGAAGTCGAGACGTCGCAGAGCACGTAGATCTCCGGCCGTCGCGGCCGATGCGGGCGGTAGCGCAGGCGCAGGGGCACGCCGCCGGTCTCCAGCGAGGCGCGCATCGTGCGGCGCACGTCCACGGTCGAGCGCCGGCGCCGGCCGCGCTGGTCGTGGCCGAGCGTCGCGAGCCGGCGCTTGAGCTGGGCGACGGCGCGGTGGACGGCCGCCAGGTCCTGCGTGGGGCTGCTCGGCAGGGCCCGGTCGAGGTCGGCGAGCGGCCGGGAGGGCGGCAGCTTTTCGGTGCGCTCGACCTGCAGTCGCTCGAGCTCGCGGCGCAGGTGTCGCTCGAACCGCGCGATCTCGCTGCGGTCGAGGCTGCGCTCCCCGGGCTTCGCGCCGGCCTGCGATTGCAGCCCAAGCGTGCGCCGGATCCGCTGCACGTCGACGCCGACCACGCCCGAGCCGTCGCCCTGGCGGCCGAACGCCACGACCGCGAGGCGGGCGAGGTCGCGCATCTCGCCGTCGCGCCCCTCGGCGATCGCCTGCCGGACCGCTTCGCTCAGCTCGTCCAGGTCGATCCGCTCGCCGCCGCGGTAGCGCTTGCCCTCGCGCACGTCGCGCCGGACCGCCTCGAGCTCGACGGCGCGGAAGAAGAAGCGCTCGAAGACCAGGTCGAAGATCCGCCGGTCCTCCTGTGATTTGGCGATGGTCGCGGCGAGCGCCTCGCGGAAGTCGTCGGGCTCGGTCCACGGCACCACCTCGAGCGCCGCGAACGCGTCGAGCAGCTCGCTCGTGCCGACCGCCATTCCCTCCGCGCGCAGCTCCTCGCCGAGCTCGACGAGGCGTGACGCGAGACCGGGGGGCGTTGGGCTCAACCGCTCGCCTCGGCGCGGGTCGGCTCGCCGCCGAGCTGCACGCCGACGCGCTCGGCGACGAGGTCGATGTCGGTGCGGTGTTTGACGATGATCGACAAGGTGCGCTTGAAGACCTCGGCGTCGATGTCGTCCGCGCCGAGCAGGAGCAGGGCGCGCGCCCAGTCGATGGACTCGGCGATCGACGGCGGCTTCTTCAGGTCCAGGTCGCGGACCATGTTGATGACCTCGACCAGCTTGCGCGCGAGCGTCTCGTCGAGCTCGGGAGAGTGCAGGCGCACGATCTCCATCTCGCGCTCGACGGACGGGTAGTCGAGCCACAGGTACAGGCAGCGGCGCTTGAGCGCCTCGGTGAGCTCGCGCGAGTTGTTCGAGGTGAGCAGCACGATCGGGTGGGTGCGCGACTCGATGACGCCCAGCTCGGGGATCGAGATCTGGAAGTCGGAGAGGACCTCGAGGAGCATCGCCTCGA
>CBFGWL010000042.1:0-24366 GCA_965652565.1 uncultured bacterium | reverse complement strand
CGCGGAACGCACGGCTACGCCGCCACAAACGCCCGCACTACCCGACACACTTCCGTGCGAGCGCCCCGGCCCCGCCGCCCCGAACGCCCCGGGCCACCGGCAGTCGCGCCCCGCCAACGCGGGCCCCCGCCGCCACCAACCCGCGGGCGACCGGTCAACTCCCCGGTCCCTAAACGCGGACCCGACGCGCCCCGCGACGCGCATCGAAGGCACCGGACCACCGACCCGCCACCGTTTCACGTGTTACGCGCGCAACTTCCGTTGCACCTCGTCCGAGCGGACGCCGCGCCGACCACACGTCCGGTGGTTAGTTGCGGTTCTGGGCGGATGGGTGCTGCTTCGCGGGATTCGCGGGTCGCCAGCGAAATCCTTCCCGCGATAGAGTCGCGGGTCTGATGACTGAGGAGCAGCAGGCAGCGCCGCCGGTTGACGCCGCCGCACGGGTTCAGGGGATCGTCGAGCGCGTGATCGACGCCCTGGGCGTGGAGGGCACCGTCGACGTGACCGAGACCGACCGCCAGATCACCGCGGTGGTCGATGCGGAGGACGTCGGCCGGCTGATCGGCCGTCGTGGGCAGACCATCGATGCGGTGCAGCTCATTTGCTACCGCGCCGCCCAGCGAGGCGCCCGCGAGCGCAAGCGCGTGATCGTCGATGCCGCCGGCTACCGCGACCGGCGCCGCGAGCAGGTGGTGAGCCAGGCCGAGCGCGCCGCCCAGCGGGCGCTGGAGACCGGCCGCGAGATCGAGCTCGAGCCGATGACGCCGACCGAGCGCAAGGTGGTCCACGACTACCTCAAGGACCGGCCCGGCCTGGAGACCTTCAGCGAGGGCGACGAGCCCGACCGCTGCGTGATCGTCGCGCCGCTCCTCTCGAACGAGTAACCACCCCGCGGTGCCCGTCGAGCTCGACGGCGACGCCCGCGCCCGGCTCGAGGCCGTCCTGGAACGGCTGGCCGAGGACCCGCGCTCGCTTACATCGGTCCGCGACCCCAAGGCCGCCTGGCGAGCGCACGTCGCCGATTCGCTGACCGGGCTCGAGGTCCCCGAGCTGCGCGCCGCCCACGCCATCGCCGACGTGGGCGCGGGCGCCGGCTTTCCGACGTTCCCACTCGCGGTGGCGCTGCCCGGCGCGCGCATTGATGCGATCGAGTCGGTCGGCCGCAAGTGCGAGTTCATCACGGCTTCCGCGCAGGCCGCCCGGATCACCAACGTCCGCGCGGTGAACGCGCGCTCCGAGGAGTGGGCGCGCGAGACTCCCCCGGAGGGCGGCCGCGAGGCCTACGACGCGGTGACCGCACGGGCCGTGGCGCGCCTCGCGACGCTCGCGGAACTGGCGTCGCCGCTACTCCGGGAGGGAGGGGTGCTTGTCGCCTGGAAGGGTCGCCGCGACGGGGAGGAGGAAGCCGAGCTCCAGCGCGCCCAGGAGGCGACCGCGATGGAGCTCGTCCGCGTCCTGGCGGTGGGCGAGCTGGCGGGGTACGAGCACCGCCACCTGCACGTGCTGCGCAAAGCCGGAGAGACGCCCGCGAACCTGCCGCGGCGCCCCGGCCTCGCGAAGAAACGCCCGCTCGGCACTAAGTAAGCCGCATTTAGCGGGAATCAGGAGTACCCCGGGTGAGCGCGCCCGGCCGTGCCAGCCAGGCCGACCGCTAGATTCGACGCGCGCATGGGCGCCGTCTACGCGATCGCCAATCAGAAGGGCGGGGTGGGGAAGACCACCACCGCGGTCAACGTCGCCTCGTGCGTCGCCGCGCAGGGCAACCAGGTCCTGATCGTCGACCTCGACCAGCAGGCGAACGCGACCGTCGCCCTCGGCTTCGACCGCGACTCGAAGCCATCGTCTTACGAGTGCCTGGTGGGTGACAGCTCCGTCGCCGAAGCCGCCCGTCCGGCCGGCCCCGACAACCTCTGGGTGGTCCCCGCCAGCAGCGATCTCGCCGGCGCCTCCGTCGAGCTCCCGCAGCTCGAGCGCATGGAGTACCGGCTGCGCGACGGCCTCGGGCCGGTGCGCGAGCGGTTCGCGCTCACTCTGCTCGACTGCCCGCCCTCGCTCGGTCCCGTCACCGTGAACGCGCTCGCCGCCGCCGACCGCGTGCTGGTCCCGGTCCAGGCCGAGTACCTCGCGCTCGAGGGGCTCGTGCAGTTCATGGAAACACTCGAGCTGGTGCGCCGCGACCTCAATCCCGCGCTCGTTCTGACCGGTCTTGTGATCACCATGCACGACGAGCGCACGCGTCTGGCGCAGGATGTCGAGGCGGAGCTGCGCCAGCACTTCCCCGAACTGGTGTTCGATACCGTGATCCCACGCAGCGTCCGCGTCGCCGAGGCCCCGAGCTACGGGGTGCCCGTCACCGAGCACGCGCCGGGCTCGCGCGGCGCCGACGCCTACCGCGAGCTTGCGCGCGAGCTCGCCGCCCGCGAGCGCGACGAGCGCGTGCGCGTCCAGCGCCTGCGCGGCGAGGGCGCTGCGCCGGGCCCGGTGATGGAGGTCGAGGCGTGAGCTCGCGCCGCGGCATGGGGAGGGGGCTCGCGGCGATCCTGCCCACGCAGGAGGAGGCCGCCGAGCAGGAGCTGCGCCAGGTGCCGGTGTCGGTGGTCGTGCCGAACCCGAAACAGCCGCGGCGACGCTTCGACCCAGAATCCATCTCGTCGCTCGCGGAGTCGCTGCGCGAGGCCGGCGTGATCCAGCCGCTCATCGTCCGCCCGCTGAGCGACGGGCGCTACGAGTTGATCGCGGGCGAGCGCCGCTGGCGCGCGGCCCAGGAGGCAGGCCTCGAGACCGTGCCGGTGATCATCCGCGACGAGGCGGAGGCACAGCGTCTGCAGACCGCCCTGATCGAGAATGTCGCCCGCGAGCAGCTCAACCCGGTCGACGAGGCCCGCGCCTGCGCCATGCTGATCGAGGACCTCGGGGTCACCAAGGAGGAGCTCGGCCGCCGCCTCGGCCGCAGTCGCGCGTCGCTCTCCAACCTGATCCGCATCCTCGACCTGCCTGACGAGGCGCTCGAGCTACTCGCCGAGGGCGAGCTCAGCGAGGGCCATGGCCGCGCGATCCTGATCGCCAAGGGCGTGGAGGAACGCCGGCGGTTGGCGCGCGAGGCCGCCCGCCAGGGCTGGTCGGTGCGTGAGACCGAGGAGCGCGCCCGCGCGGCGGGGGAGGGCAAGCGCCCGCGCCTGCGGGCCGTGCCCGACGCCGACGAGCAGGAGGCGATCGAGCGCGCGACCGACACCCTGGAGGCGGCGCTGGGTACCGCGGTGCGCGTCAAGCACACGCGCTCGGGTTGGCGCGCCGAGCTGCACTTCGACGATCTCGACGAGCTGCTCGAGTTCGCCCGCCAGCGCGGCTAGCGCCGCGGCTCACTGCGGCCAGATATCGCCCTCGGCCAGCTCGAGCATGTTCCCCGCCGGGTCGCGGAAGTAGAACGAACGCTTCCCGCCGGGCCACTCGTGGTCGTGCTCGATCTCCACGCCGGCGTCAGCGAGCGCCGCGCGGGCCGCCTCGTAGTCGCCGGCGGCCGTGAAGCAGACGTGCCCGGCGCCCTGCGTGCCGTGCGCGGAGACGGGCGAGTCGCTGTCGGCGAGCGCCTCGCGCTCGAAAAGAAGCAGCACCCCGGGCCCCAGCCGGAACGCGCAGCCGGTGTCCCAGCTCGCCGCGCGGCGCAGGCGGAGTGTGTCCGCGTAGAAGGCCTCGGTCGCCTCGCGCTGGGCCGCGTCGCAATAGACGACTGTCTCCAGGACGCGGTCGATGCGCAGATCGCTCACGGTCCCAGTCTCTCGATCGCCCACCTGTCGCCGGTGCGGGTGTACCGGAACCGATCGTGGAGGCGGCCGACCTGGCCCTGCCAGAACTCCACGACCTCGTGGCGCACCAAATAGCCCCCCCAGTGCGGCGGCCGAGGCACCTCGCCGTCGGCGAACCGCTCGGCCGCTTCACGCAGGCGCGCCTCCAACGCCACGCGATCGCCGATCGGCCGGCTCTGGGGCGACGCCCACGCGCCCAGCTGAGACTCGCGGGGGCGGGTTGCGAAGTACTCGTCGGAGGCCTCCGCACTGAGGCGTTCCACCGTGCCGCGCACCCGGACCTGCCGGTCGAGCTCGCGCCAGTAGAGCACCAGCGCCGCGCGCCCGGCGCCGTCCAGCTGGGCTGCCTTCGCGGACTCGTAGTTGGTGAAGAAGCGAAAGCCGTCCGGCCCGAAGCCCTTGAGCAGCACCATGCGCGCGTCGGGCGCGCCGTGCTCGTCCACCGTCGCCAGCGTCATCGCGTCGGCCAGCGGCACCTCATCGACCGCGCGCGACCACCAATCCCGGAACTGCTCGACCGGATCGTCGGCGAGTTGAGCCCGGTCCAGGCGGGGGATATCGGGGCGCCGCGGCGACATCGCCGGTGAAGCTAACCACGCGGCGCGGAGTTTCTACAATGCTGCGTCCGAGGGCGATTAGCTCAGTTGGTTAGAGCGCTTCTCTGATAAGGAAGAGGTCCCTGGTTCGAATCCAGGATCGCCCACTTCACGCGCGGCCCGAGCCGCCGCGCGCTCCCGGCAAACCGCGCCCGCAGCGCGAAAACCCCGTCGGATCGCCGCCGAATCGCACCGGACCGACTGGCGTGCGCACCTATACTTTCTCGGACGTGAACGCGACGGCGGGAGCCCTCTGACCATGCAGCAGATGCAGATCTACGGAGTCAGCTTCGACATGGTCGGCAAGCAGCCGATCGTGCTCCTCAAGACAGCGGACGGCAACCGCTTTCTGCCGATCTGGATCGGCCATCCCGAGGCGGCCGCGATCCTGATGAAGCTGCAGGGCGCCTCGACGCCGCGGCCGATGACCCACGATCTGCTCAACGACGTGCTCGAGCAGGTCGACGCCAAGTGCGAGCGCGTCTCGGTGACCGAGCTGCGCGACAACACCTTCTACGCATCGATCACGCTTTCTGTGAACGGCACGGAGATCGAGATCGACTCGCGCCCGTCCGACGCGATCGCGCTCGCGGTCCGCTGCCAGGCGCCGATCTACGCTGCCGACGAGGTCATCGAGGAGTCCTCGATCGAGTTCGAGCACGAGGTCGAGGACCAGGAGGAGGTGGTCGAGAAGTTCAAGGACTTCCTCGACCAGGTCTCCCCCGAGGACTTCGCCGCCGGCGGCGACTGAACGCGCCGCGGCCTGCACATCACCGCGGCTCGCTCACGAGCGGGCGCGTTCAACGCGCCTGAGGTGGCCCCGGGCACGTGTGGGGGTCCTTTAGGGTCATCCCCAATGGACGGAGCGGCTCGCCCGCGGGACCCTGGAATCGATCGAATCGAAGCCAGGAGGAATCCCCGATGAGCGACCAGAACCCCACCCCCGACACCCAGCCGTCCCAGCCGCCACCCGGCGGTCAGGGGGACGGGCCCAAACGCCTGCTGCGCAGCCGGGACCGGATGCTCGCCGGCGTCGCCGGCGGCATCGGCGACTACTTCAACATCGACGCGAACATCGTCCGGATTCTGTTCGCGCTCTCGATCATGTTCGGGGGCCTGGGCATCGTCGCGTACCTCACCCTCGCGCTGTTCGTCCCCGAGGAGGGCGAGACCCCGGGTGAGATCAAGCCGGCGGCGATCCAGCGCTCCCGCGGTCTCGGAACCGTCGCCGGCATCGCGATCGTCTTGTTCATCCTCTCTTGGGGCCTGATCGATTTCGACCCGTGGCCCTTCGACCGCGGCGGGTGGTTCTTCGGCGGCCCGCTGCTCTTCATCGCCCTGGCCGCCGGCGCCTACCTGGTCGTGCGCGGTTTCGGCCGCACCCGCGAGCTCGGTTGGCTCGGCGCGATCCTCTTCGGGCTCGCCGCCTTCATCGGGCTGGGGATCGCGGTCGCCGTCGCGTTCTGGGCCGGCGCAACGGGCCACGGCGTGGTGATCGCGTCCCTGCTGATCGGGATCGGCGTGATGTTGGTGATCGCCGCGTTCAACGGCGGCGCCCGCTGGCTGATCGCCCCCGCCCTCGCGCTGGCTCTGCCGCTCGGCTTCGTTGCGGCCACCGACGTGAGCTTCGCCGGCGGCTTCGGCGAGCGGCAGTATCGGCCCGCCTCGATCGACTCGATCCCCGACGACCGCAAGTACGAGCTCGGCATCGGGCACCTCGTCGTCGATCTGCGCAGCATCGACTGGCAGCCGGGCGACGTGGTCTCGCTCGACGTCGATCTCGGCGTGGGCCAGGCTGTCGTGGCCGTGCCGGAGGATCTGTGCGTCGTGACCGACATCTCGGCGAACCTGGGCGCGATCAACGCCGCGGGTGACCACACCGCGGGCTTCGACCCCAGCCACGAGCTCAACCACGGCGTGGATACGACCCCGCGGCTCGAGCTCGAGGGTGAGATCGACCTCGGCGAGTTCCGGCTCGTGAACGACGACAACGCCGATGTGGACGAGCCGGGCCCGTGGGACGACCACCTGGACTCGTCGGTGGCCCGCAGCGCGCTCGAGGACGCATGCGCCGGGACGGCCGATGAGGCGGACGACCAGCCGAGCGCTGAGCGCGAGCGCGGGGGCGAGGGCGCCGATCGCGAGCGCGGTTCCCGCAGGGAGCGGGAGGGCCGTTGAGGCGCAGGTTCGACTCGGAGTCGCTGGCGGCCGGGCTCGCGGTGATCGTGGTGGGCACGATGCTGTTGCTCGATCAGTCGGGGAGCATCGAGCTCACCGCGACCCTCATCGGCGCGCTCAACGCCGCGATGATCGGGGTGATCCTGCTGGTCGGCGGCCTCGGCCAAGGCAAGGCCCCCGAAGGGGACGAGCAGGGGGAGTCGCCTGAGCGTGAGCCCTGATCCCACGCAGGCGAGTTCCCCGCGCCCGCTGACGCGCGATCGCGAGCGGGGCGAGCTCGGCGGCGTGATCGCCGGGCTCGCTCGTCGTTTCGGGTGGGACCTGACCCTCCTGCGGGTCCTCTTCGTGCTCGCCGTGCTCTTCTCGGGCGGCCTGGCGCTCGTCGGCTACGTGTTCGCCTGGGTCGTGATGCCCGTCGACGAGCCGAAGGGGCGTGAGGAGCCGAAGCCCGGGCGGCGCAAGGAACGCTCGCTCGCGAGCATCCCGGTGTCGAACTGGCGGGTGGCCGCGGGCGTTGGATTCCTGACGCTGTCCTTCCTGCTCGTCTTGCGCGAGCTGGGCATCTGGTGGTCCGACGCGATCATCTGGCCCGCGATCCTCGCCGCGTCGGGCGCGGCGCTGCTGTGGCGCCAGTCGCGCGCGATCGCCGGCGACTCGACCGCGCTTGCCGAACGGCGCACCGGTGAGGCCCTGAACGCACCACAGGGCGGGGTTGTGGCCTCGCGGTCGCGCCGGCTCGCCGTGGCGGACCTCTATCGCGGCGGCTTCGGCATCGCCATGGTGATGGGCGCCGGCCTTCTGTTCCTCTGGGCGAACGGCTGGCTGGGCGAGGCCAGCGAGGTGGTGCTCGCCGTCGTCGTCGCGTCCGTGGCGCTCGCCCTGATCCTGGCCCCGTTCCTCTGGCGCCTGGGCCGCAACCTCGCCGAGGAGCGCGCCAGCCGCATCCGCTCGCAGGAACGCGCGGAGCTCGCGGCGCGCATTCACGACTCCGTGCTGCAGACGCTCACGCTGGTTCAGAAGCGTGCTGACGATCCCCGCGAGGTGGCGCAGCTCGCCCGGCGGCAGGAACGCGAGTTGCGCTCTTGGCTGTTCGACGACGCGCGCGAGGCCGGCACGAGCCTCTCGTCCGCCCTCGAGGACGCCGCCGTCGAGGTCGAGGAAGCGCACCGCGTCCCGGTGGAGGTCATCGCGGTCGGCGATCTGCCGATGAACGAACGCGCCGAGGCGCTGGTGGCCGCCGCCCGCGAGGCGATGGTCAACGCCGCCAAGTTCGCGCCGGATGCGGGCGAGATCGCGGTGTACGCGGAGCTCGCCGACGGGCGCGCCGAGGTCTTCGTGCGCGACCGCGGCCCCGGGTTCGACCCCGAGAGGATCCCGGCCGGCCGTCGCGGCGTGCGCGAGTCGATCGTCGGCAGGATGGAGCGCTTCGGCGGCTCCGCGGAGGTGCGCTCGTCGCCCGGGCGGGGCACCGAGGTACGGCTTGAGATGGAGGTGGCAGGATGAGCGATACCCCGACCGTCGTGATCGTCGACGACCACGCGCTCTTTCGCGCGGGCGTCCGCGCCGAGCTCGACGGACTGGTCGACATCGTCGGCGAGGCCGGCGCCGTGGAGGAGGCCGTGCGCGTGATCGCCGAGGCGAAGCCCGACGTCGTCTTGCTCGACGTGCATATGCCCGGCGGGGGCGGGGTGGAGGTGATCCGCCGGGTCGCGGAATCGATGCCCGCGCAGCGCTTCCTCGCGCTGTCGGTCTCCGACGCCGCGGAGGATGTGATCGCGGTGATCCGCGCGGGCGCGCGCGGCTACGTGACTAAGACGATCTCGGGCGAAGAGCTGGCCGACGCCATCCGCCGCGTGCGCGACGGCGACGCGGTCTTCTCACCTCGGCTCGCCGGCTTCGTCCTGGACGCGTTCGCCGGCCAGATCCCCGAGGCGGAGGCCGACCCCGAGCTCGACCAGCTCACCCTGCGCGAGCGCGAGGTCCTGCGCTTGATCGCTCGCGGCTACCTCTACAAGGAGATCGCTCTCGAGTTGGGGATCTCGGCGAAGACGGTCGAGGCGCACGTCTCCGCGGTGCTGCGCAAGCTTCAGCTCTCCAACCGACACGAGCTGAGCCGTTGGGCGGTGGAGCGCCGGCTCGTCGATTGAGCCGGCGCTCCGGGCCGCCATTCAGGCCAGCGGGAACCGAAGTCCGTGCTCGGCGCAGAGGCGCGGCACGCTCTCCGGATCGAACTCCAGGCCGTAGCTGGCGCCGAGCGGGCCCATCATCTCCGGCGAGAAGTCCGGGCGCTGCTGGAGCTCGCCGAGCTCGTCGAAGAACCCCTCGAAGCCGCCGGGGGAGATGATCTCCAGGATCCGCGCCGGCTCGTCGTCCGGGTTCCAGAACGTGTGCCACTGGTTGCGCGGCTTGAAGACGAAGTCGCCCGCCTCGGCGTAGACGACCTCGTCACCGAGCAGCGCGCCCATGCGCCCCTCGAGCACGAAGCTGTACTCGTCCTCGTTCGCGTGGCGGTGCAGGGGCGCCACGAGCCCGCGCGGCGGCATCGGGTGCTCGACGAGTGAGAACCCGCCACCGGTCTCGGCCGTCCAGGCCATGAATCGGACGCCGAGCGAGCCGAGGTCCCAGAACTTCCCGTCCTGCGGGCCGATGAGACGAGGCCCCTGAGATGCGTCGAAGCGCTGGCGTTGGGTGGCGGTGCTTGTGGAGGACATCGTGTCTCCTTTGATTGAACAGCGGTGTGCGATGAACATACAGACCGCTCCCGGGTCTGTCAAGATTCGCCATACACACATGAGCACTGAAACTGGAAAGCAGGCCAAGCGCCCGTACCGCAAGAAGGCGCGTGCCGCGCAGGAGGAGGAGACGCGGCACCGCATCACGCAGGCCGCGATGGAGCTCCACGGGACGGTCGGCCCGGCGCGCACGACCATCAAGGCGGTAGCCGAACGAGCGGGCGTGCAGCGCGCCACGGTGTACCGGCACTTCCCGGACGAGGAGTCGCTGTTCGCGGCGTGCTCGGCGCATTGGTTCTCGCTCAATCCCGCGCCGGACCCGGACGACTACGCGAGGATCAGCGACCCCTCGGAGCGGCTCGCGGCGGGCCTGCGCGCCTTGTACGAGTGGTACGAGTGGGCCGAGCCGATGCTTGAAAACACCCTGCGCGACGCGCCGCTCGTGCCCGCGATGCGCCCGGCTTACGACGCGTTCGGCGCCTACCTGGATGCGTTCGCCGCCGCTTTGGTCCGGGGCCGCCGCGAGCGGGGCGGGCGACGCAAGCGCGTGGCCGCCAAGGCGGGCCATGCCGTGGCGTTCACGACCTGGCGCTCGCTCGTGCGCACGAACGGCCTGCCCAGTGAGGAGGCGGCGGAGCTCATGGCCGCCTTCGTCGAGGCGAAGAGCTAAAAGCCGCCGGAGCCGCGCTCGTCGCCACGCTCGGCGGCCCAGTCACCCTGGGATCGCGCCTCGGCCTCCGCCCGCGCATTCAGGGCGTCGATCTGCTCGGAGGCGGACCGCCTGCCCAGCGCGTTGGGAAGGACCACGCCGAGGACGACCGCATCCACGATCGCGATCCCGGCCACCAGACCGGCAACCCAGCGCTGGTCGGGCAGCGCCGCGTACAGGACGACGGCGAGGATCAGCCCCAACAGGAGGGACAGCGCGGCGAGGAAGCCCCAGCGCGGGTGGGTGGACGAAGACACGAAAGAGACCTCGGGGCGCGAGCCTAGCCCACGCGCCCCCGCGACGCCCTAGCTTGGGTTGCGCGAGCGCGCCAGCGCGAGCTCGACGATCCGCCGGCACAGGTCTTCGAAGCCGATCCCGGCCGCCTCAGCCGCCATCGGCAGAAGCGAGGTGTCGGTCAGGCCCGGTACCGCGTTCACCTCGAGCACCTGGGGCCCGTCGTCGCCGAGCATGATGTCGACCCGCGCGAAACCCTCGCAGCCGAGCGCGTCCCAGCTCGCCGTCGCGGCATCGCGCACGGCCGTCTCCACGCCGGGCTCGAGCTCGGCGGGACAGATGTACTCGGTGCGACCGATCTCGTAGCGCGCGTCGTAGGAGTACAGATCCTCGTCGCGCGGGCGCACCTCGACGACCGGCAGCGCCTCCCCGTCGAGCACGCTCACTGCGAGCTCGCGGCCGCGGATGTGGCGCTCGAGCATCACGCGGTCGTCGTAGGAGAGCGCCGAGACGATCGCGCGGGGGACGTCATCGCGCCCCGCCGCGAAGCGCACGCCCAGCGAGGATCCGCCGCGCGCGGGCTTCACGACGAGCGGAAACCCGAGCATCGCCTCGATCTCCTCGAGAGCGTCGGCGGCACCGAGCTGGCTGAACGCGGTCTGGCTGAACGAGACCCACTCAGGGGTTGGGATGTCGGCGGCGCGCATGATCTCCTTCGCGGCGGGCTTGTCCATCGCGCGCCGGCAGGCGGCCACGCCGGGGCCGGTGTAGGGGATCCCAATGATCTCGAGCAGCTCCTGGACCGTGCCGTCCTCGCCGTCCTCGCCGTGCAACGCGATGAACGCGACGTCGGGGCGCGTGTGCTTGAGGCGCCGCACGAGATCGTCGCCTGCGTCCACTGGCACGACCTCGTGCCCGAGCGCGTCGAGCGCGTCCTCCACGCGCGCGCCGGAGCGCAGCGAGACCTGGCGCTCGAGCGAGCGCCCGCCCTTCAGCACCGCGACCTTCATTCCGCCTCCGGCGGGCGGCGCAGCGGTACGACCTGGCCGCCCGGTCCGCGCTCGGCCGCCGGCTCGGGCTCGGCGTCGCGGTTGAGCGCGCCGTACAGCTCGACCTGCTCGGCGATCACGCGCCCGATGCGACGCACGCCCTCGCGGATCTCATCCTCGTTGGAGGCGGAGAAGTTGAGGCGCATCGCGCTCCCCCCGCGCCCGTCCACGAACGCGCCGGCCCCGGGCACGAAGGCGACGTTGTCCCGCAGCGCGCGCGCGAGCAGGTCGGTGGTGTCGATGTAGCCGGGCAGCGTCGCCCATAGGAACAGCCCGCCCTCGGGCCGAGACCACTGCGCTTCGGCGGGGAAGTGGCGCTCGAGCGCGTCGAGCATCACGTCGCGGCGGGAGCGATAGACGTCGCGCAGCGACTCGATGTACGCCATCCAGCGGCCCTCCGCGAAGTACTCGTCGACGAAGTACTGGCTGAGCGTCGAGGTGCACAGATCCGAGGACTGCTTGCCGAGGATCACCTTCTCCATGACCGGCGGTGGTGCGCAGAGCCAGCCCAGGCGGATGCCCGGCGAGAGGATCTTCGAGAAGGTACCCAGGTAGATGACGAAGTCGCCGCCGTCGAGCTTGTAGAGGGTCTCGGTGGGCTCGCCCTCGTAGCGCAACAGCCCGTACGGGTTGTCCTCGACGACCAGGAGCTCGCGCTCGCGCGCGATCTCGACCAGACGCCTGCGGCGCTCGGCCGACAGCGTCACTCCCGCCGGGTTCTGGAAGGACGGCACGGTGTAGATGAACTTCGGGCGCCGCCCCTCCGCGCCCAGCCTGTCGAGGAGCTCCTCGAGCAGATCGACGCGCATCCCGTCTTCGTCGACCTCGACCTGCAGGGTCTGCGCCTCGTACGCGTACAGCGTCGGCACGACGCCGGGGTAGGTCGGCCCCTCGGCGATCACCACGTCGCCGGGGTTGACGAGCGTCTTCGTGACCAGGTCGAGCGCCTGCTGGCCCCCGGTGGTGACGATGATGTCGTCGGGGTCGGGGCGCATGCCCTCCGCGGCCATCACCTCGCGGATGCACTCCTTGGTGCGCGCGAAGCCCTCGGTGGGCCCGTACTGCAGGGCCGCAGCGGCGGACTCCTGGGCGATCCGCGTCATCTGCGCGGCGAACGACTCGCGCGGGAACGTGGAGGTATCCGGCAGTCCGCCCGCAAGGGAGATCACCTCGGGGCGCGCGGTGATCTCCATCATGTCGCGCATCGCCGAGGAGCGCATTACCTTGGTGCGCTCGGCGAAGAGCCCCGCGTAGCGCTCGAGGTCGCGCGCGGTGGTGTGCGCGCGGCGCTGACGGGGCGGGGTCTGGGGTGGCTGCGCGGGGGAGCGCTCGTGCTCAGGCCGCTCGGTCACGCGCCAAGTTTGGCGCACGCAGGCGCGGCGCGCGCTCGTCGCGCCGCGCGCGGAAAGCGAGCACCCGCCGGCGCCGGGGCACGCGCCGCTTGGCAGAGGGACTTGTGGGGAGCTCGAGCTGGTCGTTGATCTGTGCGAAAGAGGCGAGGAACATGACTTGTTCTCCTTGACTTCTCCGTTCGCACGCAGGCTCTCGCGCCTCGCGACTCCTGTCAGTCGATTTAGACTGAGCTAAATGATCACCTTCCGCTTCGGCATCGAGGACATCGCGAGGACGCGGTTTGCGATCTCGCCGATGTGGGAGACCGCCGCGGCGATCCGCGCCCTGCGCAACCCCGCGATGCTCTCCCTGCACGTGCCCTGGGTGAAGCGGATCCGGCCCTTGATCCGCGAGCTCGACCTGTCGCTGCCGCTCGCCCTGCTGCCCCGCACGGGCTACATCGCCGACTTCCTCACGCCACCGCCCTCCTCGCCGCTGGTGAGCTTCGAGGACGAGCTCGAGCTCGTGCGCAGCACGCCGGCGGACCTCGTGCGCCACGACGTGGGGGTGCTCCTGCGCGACGGCATTCCCCGCGAGCAGCTCCAGCCATACCTCGACGATCCCGAGGGCGCGGTGAACGAGCTCGCGGAGGTGCTGGGGCGCTTCTGGCGGCTCGCGCTCGAGGACCACTGGCCCCGCATCCAGGCCCTGCTGCAGGCCGACATCTCCTATCGCTCCCGCCGGCTCGCCGAGGGCGGGGTGGACCGCCTCTTCGCGGACCTGCACCCGGAGGTGAGCTGGTCCGACGGGACGCTCACGATCGACTGCTCCTGCGCCGTGCCGGACCTGCCGCTGCGCGGCAAGGGCATGCTCCTCGTCCCGACGGCGTTCTCCTCCCATAAGACGTCGGCGATGACGGAGTCGCCCTGGCAGCCAACGCTCATCTATCCGGCGCGGGGCACGGCGCTTCTGTGGGAGTCCGCGCCCGCGCCGCCGGAGGCGCTCGCCAAGGTCCTCGGTCAGGGTCGCGCGTCGGTGCTCGCGGACCTCGACGCGCCGCGCACCACCTCGGACCTCGCCCGACGCCTCGGCATGAGCCCCGGGGGCGTCTCCCAGCACCTCGCGGCGCTCCGCGACGCAGGCCTGGTCGCCGCTGAGCGCAACGGGCGCAACGTGCTCTACTGCCGCAGCCCGCTGGCCGACGAGCTCGTCGCGAGCTAGCCGCGGTTACTCGGGGGCGGGCACTTCCGGCGAATCAGGCCGCGGCGGGGGTGACGCCGCTCACGGACCAGGTCGACGCGGCGGCGACGACTCCGTCCGGTCCCTGGAACTCCGCGAGCGCCTCGCGCACCGCGGCCTCGATCTTCGGCCGCATGTCGTCGATGCGGTCGCCCCAGAGGCGCATCACCTCCGCGGCGGGGCCGATCGCCATCACGTAATCCACGGCGCCGTCGAGGTCACGGCCGATCTTGATTGGCTCGTCGCAGCGGTGCAGCGAGATGTCCTCGAAGCCCGCGAAGCGCATGATGTCGGTGACGGTATCGGCGTCGGCCATCGAGAACGGACCGGGCCCGCAGGTGGGCTCGTCGTACTCCTCGGGCTTGTCCGCGAACTCCTTCACGACGACCTCGGCGCGGTGCAGCCAGTCGTTGTCGAGCTTGCGCCGCCAGACCACCATGTTGAGCCGCGCGCCGGGCGCAAGCGCGCTCCGGACGTTGCGCAGCGCGGCCACCGGATTGGCGAAAAACATCGTCCCGCAGCGCGCGAAGGCGTAGTCGAAGGGGCCCTCGAACGGGTACGTCTGCGCGTCGCCGTCGACGTATCCCACGTTCTCCACGCCCATGCGCTGCGCCTCGTCCCGCGCGATCCCGATCATCCGCTCGGCGACGTCGATGCCGAGCACGGAACCTTCCGGGCCGACAAGCTCGGCCAGCCGCACGGTGGTCTCGCCGAGCCCGCAGCCGATGTCCAGCACCCGGCCGCCGGTGGGCGGCGGGAAGTGGGCTAGGGCGGCCTCGCCGTGCGCAACGAGCGCGCCTGCGACAACCTCTCGGAAGTTGACCCAGCGCTCGTACAGCGGACCGTTCCAGGCCTCGTATACCTCGACGTTCTCGGGAGCGATCTCGTTCGCCATGGCGGGGCGAGCCTCCCACTCTCGCGCGCATGGCGCAAGCAATTCGGGTAGCGGGCGGTGGTGACTTCCGTCCCCATCCTGCGCGCGGCGGTTACTGGCGTATTCGCGCTGAACGGGTTCATGTTCGGCTCGTTGATGGCGCGCGTGCCGGCGATCAAGGCCGACCTCGGGCTGAGCGAAGGAGAGCTGGGGCTCGCGCTGCTCTGTTCATCGCTTGGCCTGGTGATCTCGCAGCCGCTCGCGGGTGCCGCTTCGGCGCGCTTCGGCAGCCGTCCGGTCGTGGCGGTGGGGGTCTGCCTCTACGGTGGCTTGCTCGCCGCGCCCGGCCTGGCGCCGGATCTCGGCTCTCTGGTGGCGGCGTTCGCGATCCTGGGCCTCGGCGCCGGCTTTCTCGACGTGGCGATGAACGCCCAAGGGGTGCAGGCCGAGCAGCGGCACCACCGCGCGATCTTCAGCTCGTTTCACGCCGCGTTCAGCTTCGGTGCGATGGCCGGCGCAGGCGTGGCGGGGATCGCCGCGGCGCTGGACGTGGATCCGGGAGCGCATCTGGCGGCGGTGGGGGCCGCCGTGATCGTGCTCGGACTCATCGCGGCCACGCGGATGCTGCCGGCCAGCGTCGACGCGCAGGCCGAAGGACCACTCCTGGCGCGTCCCAGCGGCGCGCTGCTCGCCTTCGCGGCGATCGGCTTCTGCGCTTTGTTGGTGGAAGGCTCCGCCTCGGACTGGAGCGCGGTCCTGCTCGCCGAGTGGCGGGACGCCTCGGACGCCTTCGCCGCCGTCGGGCTCGCCGCCTTCTCTGCCGCGATGGGCCTCGGCCGGCTCGCCGGGGACCCCTTTCGCGAGCGCCTCGGGGCGGTGCGCCTGATGCGCGCGGGCGCAACGGTCGCGCTCTTGGGAACGGTCGTGGTCGTCCTGCCCCTGCCGGCGGCGGTCACGATTGCGGGCTTCATCGCCCTCGGGCTCGGGGTCTCCTCGATCTTCCCCCTGGCGCTCCTGCTGGCCGCTGAGACGCCGGGCAGCGCGACCGCCCCGGCGATCGCCGCGGTCTCGACCACCGGCTACGCGGGCCTGCTCGCGGGTCCAGCGATCATCGGGGGGCTCGCGGAGGTCTCGACCCTGCCGGCGGCGCTGTGCGCGACCGCGGCGGCGAGCGCCGCGATCGCGGCTTTGGCGCGCGGCCCCGGGACGGCGGAAGCGTGACGCTGGAGGGCGATTTGCGCGCGCGATCATCTAGCCTTCGCGACCCGCATGGATCTCTTTCTCGCAGGCTGTCAGGGCCTTGGCTTGGCCCTCGCCGCCGGTGCGCTGCTCGGCGCCCTGGCGCAGACCGACCACATCGGCAACGGGCTTGCCGTGCTCGCGATGCTGCTCGGCGCGTTCCTCTTCGGCGCCTCGCTGACGCCGGAGGACCACCCCGCCTGGCCGGGGTGGCTCGTGGGCGCCCCGGTAGCGCTCTTGGCCTACGTCGTCGCGCGCGACATCGCGGTGGCGGCGCGCCGGCGGGCGGGGGAGGGAAGTGGCTTCGGCGTCGCCTTCTACGTGGGGCTCTATGCGCTCGTGCTCACGGGACTGGCCCTGCTGCCGGCCTCGCCCGTCGCCCTGCTCGCCCTCGCCGGCACGCTGTGGCTGCACTTCGGTCGCCGGCGCAAGGCCGCCGAGAAGCACGCGGGGCTGCGCAGTCTCAGGTAGGCGCCCAATGAAGGCACCCCGAAAGCTGTGCCTGGTCATGGTCGACTCGCTGCGCACGGACAAGCTCGAGGAGGCCGTGGCCGAGGGCAAGGCGCCCCACTTCGCCGAGCTCTTGCGCCGCGGCGAGCTGGTGCCCGATTGCGTCTCCGCTTTCCCCTCGGTGACCCCGGTGTGCTGCTCGGAGATCGCCACCGGCGAGACGGCCGACCGGCACTGGATCAGCGGGATGAACTGGTACCACCGCGTCGAGCGCCGCTACGTGGAGTACGGCTCGTCGTTCGAGGCGACCCGCGCGTTCGGGCTCTTCCGGGCGACCTACGACGTCGTCTACAACATGAACATGGGCCACCTCTCTCCGGAGGTGGAAACCGTTTTCGAGTCGCTCGGCGACGCCGGCTACCGCACGGCCTGCACGCCGTTTCTGATCTACCGCGGCCGCACCCGCCACGAGCTCGGGCTCGACGGGCTGCTCAAGCGCGGCGCCGCGGCCGCGGGCTTCCGCCACGCCGTCTACGGCCCCGACGAGCTCTTCTACGCCGAGCTCTTCAACAGCCGCCCCGTGCCCTGCAAGCCGACCCTGGCCCGGCCGGGAACGCGCGACGAGTTCTCCGCGTGCGTGGGCCGCGAGCTGGCCGCGGATCCCGGCTCCTACGACTTCCTGCTCTTCAGCCTCCCCGACAACGACTACCACTCGCACCGCTTCGGGCCGGACGCGATGGTCGCGTCGATCTTCCACGCCGATCGCTGCTTCGGCGAGCTCGTCGACGCCTGGGGCGGGATGGATGACTTCCTCGCCGAGCACGCCGTGATCCTCATGGCCGACCACGGCCAGACCAACGTGGAACACCCGCTCGATCTCGCCGGCGAACTGGGCCAGGAGTGGCGGGTCCTGCAGCCCTCCTCCGATCAGCCCGAGCTCGCGGAGCTCGCCGTCTCACCGACCGCCCGAGCGGCGAACGTGTACGTGCTGGTGGACGAAGCCCAGCGCGCGAACGTGCACGCTCGCATCCGTGAGCGGGTCGCGGCGCTCGAGGGCACCGATCTCGTCGCCTGGCTGGAGGACGCGGACGGCGCGCCCTGCGTACGGGAGGGCTCGGGATCGCCCACGCTGAGCGACCCGGGCGTGCGCGCGGTCGTCGCGCGCGGTGACCGCGAGCTGCGCTTCCGGCCCGCCGCGGGCGCCGGCGCCGAGGCGACTGCGGCGGCTGACCGGCGCGGCCGGGCCTGGGAGCTCGACGGCGAGCTCGCGACGCTGGAGTTGCGGCGCGACGGAAGGTTCGTGGACAGCCACGCCTACCCGGATGCCCTCGGACGGATGTGGTCCGCGCTCACCGCGCCCCACGCGGGCGATCTCATCGTCTCGCTCGCCCTCGGCTGGGAGTGCGTGGACTGGGGCGGGACCACGCACGCGGGCGGTGGCAGCCACGGGTCGTTGCATCGGGACGACTCGCTCGTACCCCTGCTCACCGTCGGCCTCGAGCCCGGGGCGACGCCCGACCGCGGCCAGTGGCGCCTCACCGACGTCGCTGGCCTCGTGCGCGCCCACTTCGGCGTGGACGAGGGGCCGCGCGTCACCGCCGCACCCGCGGGGCGGACTGCGGGGGCGCTGCGATGAACGGTCCGCGGCCGGGCGAGCGCCCCGACGAGCCCGGCCCGCCGGCGGGTCCCGCTTCCGCTGGGCGCGAGCCCGCCGCGCCCGCCGCGGAGCGCGCGACGCCGGTACGCGACGCCTGGACGCGCTGGTCTGAGATCGCCTGGGCCCTCGTGCGCCGCGTCCGCCACGGCGCGCGCAAGCCCGGCAACTGGGTGCAGCTCTTCAAGTTCGGGGTGGTCGGCGCCTCCGGCTACGTCATCAACCTGCTGGCTTTCGCGCTCTTCACGCAGGCGCTCGACATGCACCACATTCCCGCTGCGGTCGGCGCGTTCCTCGTGGCGGTCACGAACAACTTCACCTGGAACCGCCAGTGGACCTTCCGGGCCGAGGCGCCCGGCGGCCACGCAGGCCACCAGGGCGCGCGGTTCCTCGCGGTGAGCGTCGTCGGCCTGGGCGTGAACCTCGCCGTGCTCGAGCTGCTCGTCAGCTCGACCCCGCTTTCCGAGCTGCCGAGCCAGGCGATCGCGGTGGCGATCGCGATGCCGGTCAACTTCATCGGCAACAAGCTCTGGACGTTCGCGGTTCCGCGAAACCGCAGGTAGACCTGACCAGCGAACGACCAGCTGCCAGGCGCCGGCCTTTCGCAGCGTCGGCCGCTGTCGGCCGCGGAAACCGGCGACTGGCGACTGGCACGAACGCCGGGCGACTGTTTAACCGGACTCCGCTCATATTCAGGCAATAAAGCGCTTGAATTTGCCCAAAGCCTTGACAAATCCGGCGCGGTGTGAGATTCGTTCGGTCCGATGGAGAGGAAGAGCGGCTCACTTGCATCCCTGCGAGCGGCCAACCGCAAGCTGGTCGTGGACGCCCTGCGGGCACGGGGCATGGCGAGTCGCGCCGAGCTCGCTCGCGCGACGGGGCTCTCCCGCTCGACGATCTCGACGATCGTCGGCCACCTGATCGACGCCGGCCTCGCCGTGGAGCGCGACGCCTCCGAGCTCGACGGCGAGTCGCACGCGGGCCGCCCGCCGGTGATGGTCTCACTCGACACCTCGGCGGGGCTCGCGCTCGGCCTCGACTTCGGCCACCGGCACCTGCGCGTCGCCGTCTCCGATCTCGCCCACACCGTGCTCGCCGAGAAGTGGACGGAGCTCGACGTCGACCACTCCGCGACGGAGGGGCTGGACCTGGCGGCGGAGTTCGTCGAGCACGTCCTGGCCGAGGCAGGCGCCGATCGCAACCGCGTGATCGGCGTGGTCATGGGCTTGCCGGCTCCGATCGACCGCGCCACCGGCGCGGTTCAGGACTCCTCGATCCTGCCCGGCTGGGTGGGGGTCGACGCGGCCGCCGAGGCGAGCGCCCGCCTCGGCCTGCCGGTCGAGGTGGAGAACGACGCCAACCTGGGCGCGCTGGCGGAGTTCGTCTGGGGCGCGGCGAAAGGCCGCAACGACGTCTTCTACGTAAAGGTCTCGACCGGCATCGGCGGCGGGATCATCGCCGGCGGTCGCCTGCAGCACGGCGTGGGAGGCACGGCCGGAGAGATTGGGCACACCCGGCTGTTCGGCGAGGGTCCGGTCTGCCGCTGCGGCAACCGGGGCTGCCTGGAGACCATCGCGTCCTCGCGCGCGATCGCGGGGCTGCTCAGCGAGAGCCGCCGGCAGGACGTCTCTCCTCGCGACGTGCTCGAGCTCGCGAAGGCGGGGGACACGGCGGCCCAGCGGCTGATCGCCGACGCCGGGCGCGCGCTCGGACTGGCCACAGCCAACCTCTGCAACCTCCTGAACCCCGAGGCCGTGATCGTGGGCGGGGATCTGAGCGGAGCGGGCGATTTGCTCCTCGAGCCGATGCGCGAGGCCGCGCAGCGCAACGGAATCCCGAGCGCCGTCCACGGCCTGGAGATCACGGCGGGCGTCCTGGGCGAGCGCGCGGAGATGCTCGGCGCGCTGGCCCTGGTGATGCACGAGGCCGAGCGCTTCCAGGCGCCGGCGCTGATCGCGGAGGCGGCGTGACATGGACTTGAAGCAACGACACCTGCAAACGGGGGAGAGCCGGCTTTCGAATCAGGGCCGGATGGGAAGACCACAAACAGGAGAGAGAGGAGCACTCATGCGCAACTCGAGATCCGGCCGCGCGTTTTTGACGGCGGCCCTGATGCTCATCGCCGCGCTGGTGATCGCAGCGTGCGGCGACGACGACAACGGTGACGACGGTGGCGGCGGCGAGGAGGGCAGCGGCGGCGGCAAGATCGCGTTCCTGCTGCCCGAGTCGCAGACCACCCGGTACGAGTCACAGGACCGACCGCTCTTCGAGGCCAAGGTCGAGGAGCTCTGTCCGGACTGCGAGATCCTCTACCAGAACGCCGACCAGGATCCGTCCAACCAGCAGCAGCAGGTTGAGGCGGCGGTCACCGAGGGCGTGGACGTGATGGTCCTCGACCCGGTCGACTCCTCGTCGGCGGGCGCGCTCGCCAACCGCGCCAAGCAGGCCGGCATCCCGGTGATCTCCTACGACCGCCTGATCCTCGACGGCGACCTCGACTATTACGTGTCGTTCGACAGCGTCGAGGTGGGCCGCCAGCAGGGCGAGGCGCTCGCCCAGAAGCTCGAGGAGGACGGCAACCCCGAGGGCCCGATCATCAAGATCAACGGCGACCCGAAGGACAACAACGCCAAGCTCTTCGACCAGGGCTCGGATGAGACCCTCGGCGACGCCGGCGTGGAGATCGCCAAGGAGTACGACACGCCCGACTGGTTGCCCGAGAACGCGCAGCGCCAGATGGAGCAGGCGATCACGGCGGTCGGCAAGGACCAGATCAAGGGCGTCTACGCCGCGAACGACGGCACCGCTGGTGGCGCGATCGCCGCGATGAAGGGCGCGGGCATGAACCCGTCCCAGATCCCGGTGACCGGCCAGGACGCGGAGCTGGCCGCGATCCAGCGGATCATCGCGGGCGAGCAGTACATGACGGTCTACAAGCCGATCAAGGCGCTCGCCGAGGCCGCCGCTGAGCTCGCCGTCGCCGTCGCGAACGGCGAGGAGCCGCCCGAGGGCCTCGTCAACGGCGAGGAGGACAACGGTCAGGAGCAGGTCCCGACCGTCTTCCTCGAGACGATCGCGGTGACCAAGGACAACGTGCAGGACACGATCGTCGCTGACGGCTTCTGGAAGCCGGACGAGATCTGCACGCAGCGCTACCAGAAGGCGTGCCAGGACGCCGGGATCGAGTAGCTCCCCGATGCAGACCCCGAGTAGGCGCGAGGAGGGTGCAGCATGAGCGAGGCGACGCTTCAAAGACGCGGTGAAGCCGTCTCCTCACGCGAGCCCCTCCTCGCGCTGAAGGGGTTCTCGAAGAGCTTCGGCCCTGTGGAGGCCCTCAAGGACGTGGACTTCACGGTCCACGAGGGCGAGGTCGTCGGCCTGGTCGGCGACAACGGCGCCGGCAAGTCCACGCTGATCAAGGCGATCGCGGGGGTGCAGCCGGCGGACTCCGGCGAGGCCTACTTCAAGGGCGAGCCGGTGAGCCTCACGACGCCGCAGGCCGCGACGGGCCTCGGCATCGCGACCGTCTACCAGGACCTGGCGCTCTGCGAGAACCTGGATGTAGTGGCCAACCTCTTCCTCGGCCAGGAGGAGACCGGCAACGGCCTGCCGATCCTCGAGGAGACCGAGATGGAGCGCAAGGCGCGCGAGCTGCTCAGCTCGCTCGGCGTGACGACGCTGCGCAGCGTGCGCACGCTCGTGGAGAACCTCTCCGGCGGGCAGCGCCAAGCGGTGGCGATCGCGCGCTCCCTGCTCGGCGAGCCCAACCTGGTGATCCTCGACGAGCCGACGGCGGCGCTCGGCGTCGTGCAGACGCAGCAGATCCTCGAGCTGATCGAACGGCTGCGCGATCGCGGGCACGGCGTGATCGTCGTCTCGCACAACCTCCAGGACGTCTTCCGCGTCGCCGATCGCGTCACGGTCCTGCGCCTCGGGCGCGTGGCCGGCAATTTCAACGTGGCCGACTCGAGCCACGAGCAGGTGGTCGCGGCGATCACTGGTGCTGAGTTCGGCAACGGCGAGCGACCGACGGAGGAGCAACAGCTGTGACTACCCAGGAAGCAACCGTCGCCGACGTCCGCGAGCGGTTCTCGCTCGGCACCTCGTTGCGCCGCGTGGCCCGGGGCGAGCTCGCCTCGGTCCGCGTGCTGCTCGGCATCGCGGTCATCTGGACGATCTTCCAGATCGCCAACGACCGCTTCCTGTCGGCGGTCAACCTGTCGAACCTGACCCTGCAGATCGCCGCGGTGGCGACGATCTCGATCGGCGTGGTGCTCGTCCTCCTGCTCGGCGAGATCGACCTGTCGGTCGGCGCCGTCAGCGGCTTGGCCGCGTCGGTGATGGCGGTGCTGAGCGTGCAAAAGGGCGTCGCTCCCGAGCTTGCGCTCGTGATCGGATTGCTCACCGGCACGGCGATCGGCCTCTTCAACGGGTTCATGGTCACGACGTTCGCGATCCCGTCCTTCGTGGTGACCCTGGCCGGGTTGCTGGGCTGGCAGGGGGCGCAGCTCGCCGTGCTCGGCGACACCGGCTCGGTCAACCTGCCGCCGAGCACGATCACCGACCTCACCGGGACCTTCTTCGACCCGGCGATCGGCTGGGCGCTGGGCATCGCGGCGATCGCGGCCTACGCGGCGAGCACGATCCGAGCGCGCGCCAAGCGCGTGCGCGCGGGGCTCGACGCCGAGCCGTTGATCGCGGCCGGTGTGCGCATCGCCCTCGTGGCCGGCGCGATCGTCGCCGCGGTGGCGATCCTGAACGCGGACCGCGGCGTTCCTCTGGCGGCGGTGATCGTGGTCACGCTGATGGTGATCTTCGCGTTCATCACGGAGCGCACCCGCTACGGGCGCCACATCTTCGCCGTGGGCGGCAACGAGGAAGCGGCCCGCCGCGCGGGCATCCGTGTGAAGCGGATCAAGCTCAGCGTGTTCGCGCTCGCCTCGACGCTCGCCGCGGCGGGCGGGATCCTCGCCGCCTCGCGACTGCTCTCGGTGAACCAGCAGTCGGGCCAGGGCGACGTGCTGTTGCTCGCGATCGCGGGCCCGGTGATCGCCGGCACGAGCCTCTTCGGCGGCCGCGGCTTCATCTGGTCGGCGCTCCTCGGCGCGATCGTGATCGGCTCGATCTCCAACGGCATGGACCTGCTCGGCCTCGCCTCGGACGTCAAGTTCATGATCACGGGCGCGGTGCTGCTGATCGCGGTCACCGTGGACGCCGCGACCCGGCTGCGCAGACAAGCCACCCGCTGAGCGCAGGCGAGCGCCTCGCCCCGGCTTCGCGATTTCGCCGAGTAATCCCACACGATCGCGAAGTCGGGGCGGGCGCCCTCGCGACTGCACGATTTCGTTGGAGGATCCCACGAAATCGCGATGTCGGAGGGTGGCCGGAATCGGGCCCGCGCGGATTGCTACTGCGCAGTAACGTGTCGGGTCGCGTGAGCACGCGGATCGGGAACGAGGAGGAGTTCGCGGCCTGGAGCGTCAACCTCCACGGCCATGACGTGATCTACCGCACGGCCGGCTCGGGCCCGCCGCTCGTGATCGTGCACGGCATGGTCAACTCCTCGCGCCATTGGCGCGACGTGGCGCTGCGCCTGGCCGAGACGCACACGGTGATCGTCCCGGACCTGATCGGCCACGGCGACTCGGCCACCCCGCGGGGCGACTACGCGCTCGGCGCGCACGCCGCGGTGATCCGCGACCTGCTGTCCGCGCTCGGGATCGAGTCGGCGACCTTCGTCGGGCACTCGCTCGGAGGCGGCATCGCCATGGTCTTTTTCTGGCAGTTCCCCCAGAAGGTCGAGCGCCTCGCGCTGATCTCGAGCGGCGGCCTCGGCCAGGAGGTAAGCCCCATGCTGCGCGGGGCAGCGCTGCCGGGGGCCTCGCTCGCCGTCCGCGCGGCGTCGCACCGCAGCGTGCTCGGCCCGATCGATCGCGTCGCGGCTGCCCTGACCGGCGTGGGGTGGCGCAAGGCGGTCTACCTGCGGGCGGTCACGCGCGCCCTCCGTCCGCTGCAGGCGCCCGGCGCTCGCGAGGCATTCCTGCAGACCCTGCGCTCGGTGATCGACCGGCACGGCCAGAAGGTCTCGGCGCTCGACCGCCTGTACCTGCTCGGCCCCGTGCCCACGCTCCTTGTCTGGGGCGAGCGCGACCGCACGATCCCGATCGAGCACGGCCGCCGCGCGCACGGGCTGATCCCGAACTCGCGCTTCGAGACCCTGCCGCGCGCAGCGCACTTCCCGAACCTCGAGGACCCCGAGGGCCTCGCCGACGCCCTC
>CBFGWL010000041.1:0-24610 GCA_965652565.1 uncultured bacterium | reverse complement strand
TGGGCTGAACGTCCGTGCCGCCGACCGCGCCCCACGCGACGTTCAGCCCTGGTCGTCGGAAATCGAACACGTGGGCTGAACCTGGGGACCGCCGGCGGCGTTTCGCGCGACGTTCAGCCCTGGTCGCCGGAAATCGACCACGTGGGCTGAACGTCCGTGCCGCCGGCCGCGCCCCACGCGACGTTCAGCCCTGGTCGCCGCTTTTCGACTACGTGGGCTGAACCTCGGGGTTGCCGGGCGGCGCGGCGCGCACCAGGCGCGCGCCGTGTGCCCCGAGGCGCGCGCCGTGTGCCCCAAGTCTCACGAGAGACGCTGCGAACACGCACCCCCGCAAACCTCTCTCCCTCTTACTTGCCCTTCAACCCGGGTTGCGTCGCCGCGAGCAACCCGGCAACGCCGCCACAACGGCCGGGACCGCGGCCACCTCGGCCCGAGCCCGCGCACACCCCGGCCCGAGCCCGCACGCACGCCCCGGCCCCGCCGCGGCCGGGGCCACGGAGCCCAAGCAAGCTTCAGGCGCGCTGCAGCTCGGATCGCGTCCAGGCGAGGGTGCGCTCGAGGCCTTCGCCGAGCTCCACCTGCGCGCGCCAGCCGAGCTCGCGCTCCGCGCGCGCCGAGTCGATCGCGATCCGCTGGACCTCTCCGGGGCGCGCCGGGCGCATCTGCGGCGTGAACTCCGTGCCGTGCGCCTGCGCGAGCCTCCGCCCGAGTTCGAGCACGCTCGTCTCGACCCCGGTGCCGATGTTGAAGGCGCCCTCGGCCTCGTTCTCGATCGCCGCCAAAAAACCCGCGACGACGTCGTCCACGTAGATGTAGTCCCGCGTCTGCTCGCCGTCGCCGAAGACGATCGGCGCCTCGCCCGCGAGCAGCGCGCCGCAGTAGATCGCGACGACGCCCGCCTCCCCGTGGGGGTCCTGGCGCGGGCCGTAGACGTTGCCGAGGCGCAGGGCGGCGCTCGAGACGCCGCGCAGGCGGGAGTAGAGCGAGAGGTAGCCCTCCGCCGCGAGCTTGCTCTGGCCGTACGGAGCGTCCGGGCGGCGCTCGGCGTCCTCCGGCAGGGGCAGCTCTCGCCCCTCGCCCTCGCCGTAGATCGCGCCGCCGGTCGAGGCGAACAGCACGCGCCGCGTGCCCGCGGCCGCGGCCGCCTCCAAGATGTTGATCGTGCCGCCGACGTTCACGCCGAGGTCGAACACCGGATCGGCGACGGAGCGGCGCACGTCGATCTGGGCGGCGAGGTGGCAGACCACATCGGGCCGGGCGGTCTCGAACGCGCGGTCGACCGCGGCGCGGTCGGTGATGTCGCCCTCGATGAGGCGCACGCCCGCGGCGAGCGCATCGGCCAGGTTCTCCCGCTTCCCCGAGGAGAGATCGTCCAGCACGACAACCTCGGCGTCGCGTGCGACGAGGGCATCGACCAGGTTCGAGCCGATGAACCCCGCACCCCCTGTGACCAGCGCTCGCATGGGCGGCGAGTCTAGACGTGCGGCGCCGGCCGCGTGGACGTGAGCGGCTGGCGAATAGGATCGTGAGCCGATGTCAGCGGATCCGGTCAGCGAGCTTCGCCGCGCCGTCGTCGCGGCCAGTGAGGGCCTGGGCGAGGGCAACGGCCAGCCGTCGCTGGAGCGCCCGCCCAAGCCCGAGCTGGGCGACTACTCGACGAACGCCGCGATGCTGCTCGCGAAGTCCGCGGGGCGACCGCCGAGGGAGATCGCCGCGGACATCAGCGCGCGCCTGGCCGAGGGGCTGGGCGACGCCGTCCGCGAGGTGACGGTCGCCGGACCGGGCTTCGTCAACGTCTTCTTCGCCGACCGCTGGTACCGGGACGCGGTTGCCGACGTGCTCGCCGCCGAGTCGTTCGGGCACAGCACCGAGCAGCGCCGGGACGTGCTGCTCGAGTTCGTCTCCGCCAACCCCACGGGCCCACTCACGGTCGCGGGCGGCCGCGGGGCCGCCTACGGCGATTCGCTCGCGCGCGTGCTGAGTGCCGCCGGGTACCAGGTCTCGCGCGAGTACTACGTGAACGACGCCGGCACGCAGATCCGCAACTTCGCGGCGTCGATCGCCGCCCGGATGCGGGGCGAGGAGCCGCCGGAGGACGGTTACGCCGGCGAATACATCGGCGAGCTGGCGGACGAGCTGCGCGCCGAGGGCGTCGAGCCCGATGACCTGGACCGGCTCGCCATCCGCGGCGTCGAGCTCATGCGCGCGCGCATCGAGGCCACCCTGGAGCGCTTCGGCGTGCGGTTCGACGTGTGGTCGTCGGAGCGCGCGCTGCACGAGGCGGGCGCCGTGACGAAGATGGTCGAGCGCCTGCGCGAGGCGGGCCACGTCTTCGAGCGGGACGGCGCCGTGTGGCTGCGGACCACGGAGTTCGGCGACGACAAGGACCGCGTGCTGATCCGCTCGGACGGCCAGCCGACCTACTTCGCCGCCGACGTCGCCTACCACGCCGACAAGCTCGAGCGCGGTGCCGACCTCATGATCGACCCGCTCGGAGCGGACCACCACGGCTACGTCCCGCGCATGAAGGCGGCGGTCGCGTGCCTGGGCGCCGACCCGGAGCGCTACGAGGCGCCGATCCTGCAGCTCGTGCACATCGTCGAGGGCGGCGAGCGCGCGCGGATGTCGAAGCGCAAGGGCGAGTTCGTGACGCTCGACGAGCTCATGGACGACATCGGCGTGGACGCCGCCCGCTACTTCCTCGTCCAGCGCAGCCACGACACCACGATCGATCTCGACCTGGACCTCGCGCGCTCGCAGTCGCAGGACAACCCCGTGTACTACGTGCAGTACGCGCACGCGCGCATCGCGAGCATCCTGCGCAAGGCGGAGAGCGAGGGACGCAACGCCGACGAGGCGGAGATCGCCGCGGGGGCGCGCGCGGACGCCGTACGCGGCGCGCCCACCGAGCCCGCCGAGCGGGCGCTGGTCCGCCGGCTGCTCGACCTGCCCGCGGAGATCGAGGCCGCGGCGGAGCGCCGCGCGCCGCATCGCATCTGCGCCTACGCGACGGCCACGGCCGCCGACTTCCACTCCTTCTACCGCGATTGCCGCGTCGTCGGCGCGGACGAAGAGGCAGGGGTGGAGGGCCTGGAGGCCGCGCGCTTGGCGCTCTGCCTCGCGACGAAGCGGGTGCTCGCCACGGCGCTGGACCTGATCGGCTGCTCGGCGCCCGAGCGGATGTAGCCCGCGCCCCGGGCGTGGCCCGCGGCGCTCTGAACCAGGCTCGCTACTGCCCGCGGCGGCGGGCGACGTGGCCGATGGTGAGCAGCAGGATGCGGATGTCGTTCCAAAGCGACCAGTCCGCGACGTACTGGTAGTCGAGCTTCACCATCTCGCGAACAGGGATGCGCGCCGAGCCGAGGATCTGCCACGGGCCGGTGATCCCGGGGCGCAGGTCGAGGCGGCGGCGGTGCCAGCCCTCGATGCGGCGGTCCTCGTCGAGGGGCAGCGGCCGCGGGCCGACGAGGCTCATCTCGCCGCGGAACACGTTGACGAGCTGCGGCAGCTCGTCGATGTGCAGGGCGCGGATCAACTTCCCGACCCTGGTGACGCGCGGGTCGTCGGCGATCTTGAAGACGCCGTCGGCCTCGTTGAGGTGGCGGAGCGCCTCCTTCTGCGCGTCGGCGCCGTCGATCATGCTGCGGAACTTGAGCATCTCGAAGGGCTCGCCATGGCGGCCGGCGCGCCGCTGACGGAAGAGCACGGGGCCGCGGCTGTCGAGCTTGATCGCGATCGCGATCAGGGCGAGCACCGGGGCCGTCACGACCAGGGCGAGCGTCGAGCCCAGGATGTCGAACGAGCGCTTGATGAACCGCGACGAGAGCGTCATCTCGAAGCGGCGCACTCCGAGCAGGGTGATCCCGTTGAGGCGGTCGAGCTCCACGGACGAGGCGACCACGCGCGCGACGTCGGGCAGGACGCTCACGCGCACCTGGTGGTCCTTGATGCGCCGGATCGCGTCCAGCAGGGAGTCGCGCGCCCCCGCGCCCGGGCCGAGGACGACGCGGTGCACGTCGCGCTGCGCGATCAGGTTGCGGACGCGCTCGGGCAGGATCGCCTCCTCCTCGGGCGTGGGCTCCGGGCCGGTCGGCAGCCAGCCGACGAGCTCGGCGCGCACCGAGTGACTCGTCGCGAGCTTCTCGCGGAACTCCTCCGCGCTGGCCTCGTCGCCCACGAACAGGCAGCGCTCGATCGGCGTGCTCCGCAACGCCAGGAACCGCGCCAGGGCCCGGAAGCCGATCAGGCCCACGAACAGGACGGCCCAGCAGGCGATCACCTGTGCGCGCTCGATCTCCCCGGTGATCACGAGCCCGTTCGCGAGCCAGATCAAGAGCACCGCCCCGGTGCTCAGGCTGAGCAGGCGCGGCACCTCATCGAGCGTCGTCTTGTGCAGGAGGTGGGCGTCGCGGTCGTAGAGGCCGATCGCCTTGGCGATCAACACGAAGAGCAGCGGGATCGCGATCGCCCCCGGGGTGACCGTGTCCCCGCCCACCAGCAGGGCGCCGATCGCCACCGCGAGCGACACGGCGAGCGCGTCGGCCACCCCGAGCAGCCGCCGGAAGGTCGTCTCGCGGCGCTGGATGATCGCGCCGCCGTACCAGGGCTCGGAGGAGTGGGCGAGGCCGGGCTGCGCGATCAGGGAGGCGAGGCCGCCGCCCGAGACGGCGACGCCGTCCGAGCGTGCGGACAAAGACCCCCTCGTCATGGAGCTATCGGTGATGCGCTCCTCCACTCGGCCCGCTATCCCCTTTCCGTGATCCCCGTACTGCGGAAGGCGAGCGGTCATCCCGCTTCCCGGCTCGCGCAAGGGTATCCCCGCCGGTTTTCGGTCGCAACCGACAACCGTGCGCCCCGCGGCGCGCCCCGGTGTGTCAGGAACGCGGCACGGCGCCGCCACCCAGGCGCCCGCGGGTGGCGAGATAGCCACGCAGCGCGAGACCAGCGAGCAGCAGGATCAGGAACACGAGCAGCGCGCTCGTGAGCGGATAGCCGGTGAACGGGAGCTCGCCGGCGGCGCCGGAGCTGGCGGAAGGCCCGCCGCCTAGGGGCCCGGCGGCATCGTCGCTGCGATCCTCATCGGCCGGGAACTGCTCGTCGCCGGGGTTGTCGCCCCCGCCGCCGGTGTCGTTCCCGTTGTCGCTGCCGTTCGTGTCGCACTGCGGCAGGCTCGGGTACTGCTGGCAGATCGGCGGCTGCGACTGCGCGTGTGCGCCCGGCGCCGCGAGCAGCGCGAGCGTGAGCGCGCCAAGCAGCGCAACGACAGCGCACGCGACCAGCGTGCGGAAGCGAAAGACCCCTAGTCCCCGAGCCATCGAACGAACCTCGATTCTGTTTCACCCGTCCCGTTGCCCCTGAGGGCTCGCCCACTATATCCGCGCCCCGGGCCGGATGCGACCCCTCGCGGCCAGGCGTGAGATAAAGACGGCATGCACGACGGGTCGGGGGCGGACAACGGCAGCCAGCTGCGCGCGGGGCTGATCGCGGGTTTGCCGCTCGCGATCATCGGCTTCCTCGCGTTGCGCGACGGCGGGTTCGGCCTGGTCGAGCGCCATCAGGTGGCGGTCGCGCTCTGGTGGGGCCTGGCGCTGGCGCTTGCGTTCGGGCTTGTGCCGCGCGCGACACCGCCGCGCGGCTGGCGCCTCGCGGCCGGCGGGTTCGCGGCGCTCGCCGCGCTCGCGCTGCTTTCCGCCGCCTGGGGGCCGAGCACGGACCGTGCCGTCGAGGAAGCGTCCCGAGCCGTCGGCTACCTCGCGGTGGTCGCGGCGCTCTTCGCGGGCCTCGGTCCCCGCAGCTGGCGCACCGCCGCCGCCTCTCTGTTCGTCGTGGCGGTGGCCGTCACGGCATACGCGGTCGCGGGGCGGCTGGTGCCGGCGTGGGCGCCCGCCGGCGACGCGGCTCCCGCCCTCGACAACGGCCGGCTGCACGCCCCGCTCGGCTACTGGAACGCCCTCGGCGCTTGGGCGGCGATGACGCTCGCGATGGCGCTGGCGTGGAGCGCCGATGCGCGCGGGCGACGACTGCGCGCGATGGCGCTGGCCGTGGTCCCGCTCGCGGGGCTCTGCCTCTACCTCACGTACTCGCGCGGCGGGGTGCTCGCCGCTGCGGTGGGCCTCGGCCTGGTGCTGGCGCTCACGCGCAACCGCCTGCGCGCCGCGGCGCACGCCCTGGGTGGAGCGCTCGCCTGCCTGGTCGTGATCGCGGTCGTTCGCGCGACCCCCGAGGTCGCGAGCGGCACCGGGGATGGGGGTGGCGCGGTGACACTCGTTCTGCTGGCCGCGATGGTCGCCTGCGCCTGGCTCGGCTACTCCACTCGCGGCCTGGGCCGCCGCGGCATCGCGAGGACTCCCGGCGCGCGGCGGGCGGTGAAGGGCGCCGCGGTCACGGTCGCCTGCGCACTGGTCCTGGTCGGGCCCGTGGTCGGGAAGGACGGGTTTGGGCACGGCGGCGACTCGGCGGCGCTCACGTCGTCCGATCCGTCGGCCCGCCTGACGACGGCCGCGGGCAATCGCTCCGCCTATTGGGCGGAAGCGCTCGCCGGATTCGCCGCGCGCCCGCTGCGCGGGGAGGGCGTCGGCGGCTTCGAGTACCGCTGGGCTGCATTCGGAGCGGAGGCCGAGCTCGTCGTCGATGCCCACTCGCTGGTGCTCGGCACCGCGGCGGAGCTTGGGCTGCTCGGCATCGTCGCCCTGGCCGCGCTCGTGGCAGGCCTGCTGGTGATCGGGGCCGCGGGGCTCGCTGCCGCCCGTCGCAACGCGCAGGCGGTGGGCCTGGCCGCCGCGGCGGGGTGCTTCGCGGTAAGCGCCGCCATCGACTGGACCTGGCAGATGGCGGCGCTCGGGTATCTGGCGCTCGCCGCGGTCGTGACGCTCGCGATGGCGGCGGCCACGCCCCTCGGCCCCGCGGCGCGCGCCGCCGCGGGACGCTGGCGCGCGGGGCTGGCCGTCGCCGCCGTGGCCGCCGGCGCCTTCCAGGTGCCCGCGTTGGTCTCCACGGCGCTCGTCCAGGACGCCGCTGAGCAGCGCTCACTCGGCGATGCCCGGGATGCGCTTGCGCTGAGCGACGACGCCGTCCGGGCGGCACCGTGGTCCGCTGCCGCGCACGCCGCGCGTGCCGAGGCGCACCTGGCACTCGGCGAGCTCGACGCGGCCGCGTCCGATGTGCGGGCGGCGGTTGATGCGGAGCCGCGCGACGCGGCGCACAGACTGCTCGGCTTCCGCGTCGAGGCGGCGCGCGGCGACGCCGAGGCCGCGCTCGCGGAGCTGCGCCGCGCGCGTGAGCTGAGCCCGCGCGCGCCGTCCCTGCGCGCCGCCGACGTCGTCGCGCTCGAGCTGCAGCTCGCCGGTCGCAGCGCCCGCGAGCCGTAGGCGCGGGAGGCGGCGTTCGCCCGGGCCGCGAACCGGCGTGCGCGGCGCTGCGGTCGTGTAAGACTCATGGCCGCCGCGGGACGGGGGTTGAGCTTCAGCCACCGCGGAGCGGTTGCCGGCCGAAATTCTCACCTGACATGGCTTCCGATCAACAGAACCGCTACGCGACGCTGCGCGATTACCTGGGGATGCTGCGGCGTCAGAAATTCCTGATCGCCGCGTTCGTGCTGATCTTCGCCGCAGCCGCCTACGCGCTGTCATCGTCCCAGGACGAGAAGTACGAATCGCAGGCGTCGGTGCAGTTCAACGACATCGCCCGCGACCTCAAGCTGCTGGGCGTCGAGCTGCCGTCGGACACCAACCCGCTGGTCAAGTCCGCGGCGATCGCGGAGGAGACGACCACTCTGCAGGTCGCCGACCAGGTCCGGCGTGAGCTGAACCGGGGCAAGCAGGCCGTTGACATCCCGGCCGAGGACCTGCGCGACGCGATCGAGACCAAGGTCGGCGCGCAGACGGTCTTCCTCGAGATCCTCGCGGAGTGGGGTGACGCCGAGTTTGCCGCGCGGCTCGCCAATGCCTACGCGAAGGTCGTGGTCCGCAACGAGACCAAGGACATCGAGAAGGTGATCGAGACCGCGATCAAGGACCTTCGCCCGCAGGCGAAGGGCCCGGTCTTCAACGAGGCGGGCGGCTTCGACGCGGCCCGCTTCACGGCTCGCCAGCAGCTGACCGCCCTCGAGAACGCGCGCGGGCTTCTCAATCCCGCCGAGATCGTCCGCCGCGCGGAGGTGCCGTCGCAGCCGTCCGCGCCCAAGACCCAGCGCAACCTGATCCTGGGTGGCCTCGTCGGGCTCGCGCTCGGCCTGCTCGCGGGCTTTCTGCGCGACTCGCTCGATCGCCGGCTGCGCACGCCGCAGGACGCGCACGAGGGCTTCGGTTTGCCGATCCTGGGCCGCGTTGGAACCACCGCGTTCGGGGGCACGGGACAGGCCGGCGCCAACGGGCGCGCGCCCCTCGCGCCCCCGGATCTCGAGTCGTTCCGGATATTGCGCACGAACCTCGCCGCGCTCGAGTCGGACGAGCCCGTCAAGACCGTGCTCGTCACCAGCGGCCTGCCCGAGGAGGGCAAGTCGACGGTGGCGGCGTCGCTCGCCGCGGCGGCCGCGGCGGCCGGACAGCGCACGCTCCTCGTCGAGGCGGACATGCGGCGTCCCGTGCTCGCGCGCCGGCTCGGCGTCCAGGGCAGCCCGGGCCTCGCCGAGTACCTGATGGGGACGGCGAAGCCTGCCGACGTCCTGCAGCGGGTGCCCGTGCACGCGGCGTCAGGCACGAACGGCAGCTCGGCCAACGGCTCGAGCGCCGACCGCGCGCTGGTGTTCATCGCTTCCGGCAACGCGCAGGGGGAGCCCACCGAGCTGCTCGCCTCGCCGCGCTGCCGTGACTTCCTCGAGTCGGTCGCCGAGGCCTACGACCTCGTGGTGATCGACTCCAGCCCGCTGCTCTCCACCGCCGATCCGCTCGAGCTGCTCCCGCACGCCGACAGCGTCCTCGTCTGCGCCCGGCTCTCGTCGTCGACGCGCGACGTCGCGTCGGCGGTCCGCGAGGCGATCGGCCGCTTCCCGCAGCGGCCGGCTGGGCTGGTTGTTACCGGTGCGAGGAAGTCCGACGCCTACTACGGCTACTACGGGTACTGATCCCGGCGCGCCCGGGGCGAGCCCCGGGATCGCCGTGGTCGCCTACAACTCCGCCGAGGATCTGCGGCGCAACCTCGGCGGCCTCGCGCGGCTGGCGCAGGCCCTCGAGGCGCCCCTCGTGGTCGTCGACAATGCCTCGCTCGACGGGAGCGCCGACGTGGCCCGGGAGCTCGGCGGGCCGAACCTCGAACTGATTGCCTCGCCCCGCAATCGCGGCTATGCCGCCGGCGTGAACGCGGCTGCGGCCGCGATGCCGGGCCGCGACGTCCTCCTGTTGAACCCCGACGTCGAGCCCCCCGGCCCCGAGGCGGTCGCCGCCCTGCGCGAATTCCTCGCCGTCCATCCGCGCGCCGGCCTGGTCGCGCCCCGGCTGGTCGGCCGCGACGGCGAGCCGCAGGTCTCCGCCCGGCGCTTTCCCACGGTCGCCGCGATGCTCGGGAGCATGTCCCGCCTGAGCGGCGTCAGGCCGCTGCGGCGCAGTTACGCGCACTACCTCGCCCCGTCGCACTCGCCGGCGGCGGCCGTCGTGGATTGGGTAATCGGGGCGGCGATGCTGCTCCGCCGCGGGCCGTTCGACGAGCTCGGGGGCTGGGACGAGCGCTTCTTCCTCTACATGGAGGACGCCGACTACTGCCGCCGGCTCGCCCGGGCCGGGTGGGAGGTCTGGCTCGAGCCCGCGGTGACGGCGGTCCACGACTACGCCCGCGCGAGCAGCGACCCGTCGGCGAACGTGGTGAGCTCGTGGGCGCGGCGCCAGCACATCGCGAGCCTGGCGCGGTTCTTCTCGCGTGAGCCGCGCATGCTCTGGGGCGGTGGACGGCGGTGAGCGCCGCGCCGTCGGTCGAGGTCCTGATCCCTCACCACAGCCGCATCGACAGCCTGCGCGCCACCCTCGACTCGCTCCGGCGGCAGAGCGCGCCGGCCGCCGTGTGCGTGGTCGACAACGCGTCGACGGACGGCTCCCGGGAGGTGCTCGCCCGCGACTACCCGGAGGTGAGGGTCGTAGCTCTCGAGCGCAACTACGGGTTCGGCGCGGCGCTCAACCGCGGCGCGCGCGAGAGCGACGCCGACCTGCTCGTCTTCATCAACAACGACGCGGTGGCCGACGAACGGTTCGTGGAGCGCATCGCCACGGCGTTCGCCGAGTCCGGCGCCGAGATGGTGGCCGCGTGCTTGCGCGCGCCCAGCGGCGAGGTCGAGTCGCTCGGGGTGCAGCTCGATCGCAGCCTCAACCCCTACGACGCGGCGCACGGCGCCGCCTTCGAGACGCTCGGCGAGCTCCGGGTGGAGCCGCTCGGCCCGAGCGGCGGCGCCGGCGGTTACGCGCGCCAGGCCTTCGCGGCGGTCGGGGGCTTCGACGAGCGGCTCTTCGCCTACCTCGAGGACGTGGAGCTCGCGCTCCGCATGCGGCTCGCCGGCATGTCGTGCGCGGTCGCGCCGGACGCGTTCGTGTGGCACCACCACTCCGCGACGCTCGGGGCGCGCAGTGCGGCGAAGAACGAACTGCTGGGCTACGCGCGGGGCTATCTGCACTGGCGATACGGGCGCAGCCTGACGGCCGGTGAGCGCGCCCGCGCGCTCGCCACGGACGCGATCGTGTACGCCGGCAAAGCGGTCATCGATCGCGATCTCGGCTCGCTGCGCGGGCGCCTGCGCCTGCGGCGCGACGTGCGGGGGGAGCGGCGCCCGCCCGGCGACCCGCGCGTCGCCGACCTGCCGTTGCTCGAGCTCCGGTGGCGCGAGGCGCTCGGACGGCGTCTCGCGAGGCGGCGCTGAGACGGCCGGGCCCGGGTAGCCTCGCGCGTCCATGGCCGCCGTCGACGTCGTCATCGTCACCCGCGACACCCGCGAGATGACCGCGCGCTGCGTGCGCTCGGCCCTGGCGGAGGACGGGGCGCATCGCATCCGCTGCTTCGTGGTCGACAACGCCTCCACGGACGGGACCGCGGAGGAGCTCGAGCGCATCGAGGGCGTGACCGTGATCCGCAACGACCACAACGCCGCCTACGGCCGGGCGTGCAACCAGGGAGCGGAACGCGGGGACGGCGAGTTCGTGCTGATCCTGAACAGCGACATCGTGGTGCGCCCGGGCTCGATCGCGCGGCTCGTCGAGTTCCTCGAGTCCAGTCCCGGCCACGTCGCAGCCGGGGGGCGGGTGGTCGATCCCGGGACCGATCGCGTCCAGGTCGGCCACGCCGTGCGCGCCTTCCCGCGGGCCGGCTCGCAGATCGCTCAGATGCTCGGACTGGAGCGCACTTGGCCGTCCAACCCGCTCTCCCGTCGCGCGCTCGGGCTCGACCTCGATTACGAGCGCACCCAGGACGTCGATCAGCCGCCCGGCTCTTGCCTCGCCGTGCGGCGCGCCGACTTCGACGCGGTCGGCGGCTTCGACGAGGGGTTCTTCTACTGGTACGAGGACGTCGATCTCTGCCGGCGGCTGTGGGATCGCGGCCGGATCGCCTACGTGCACGACGCGCCGTTCGAGCACGTGGGCGGGGCGACGTTCGCCTCCTGGGCGAGCCCGCAGCGCGTGCGCAGCTGGTACACGGGCGTCTTCCGCTACTTCGCCAAGCACCGCCCCCGTTGGGAGCAGCTGCTGATCCGCGGCCTGGCGGGGCTGCTGGCGGCGCTGCGCGCGGCGGCGTGGGCCCCGCGCGACCGCGAGCGCGCCGCTGCCCTGTGGGACGTCGCGCGCCGCTCGCTGCGGCCCGTGCCCGTACCGGGCGGCGCCGACCCGGCGGCGTAGGCGTTCAGCCCGCGGCGGGCGCCGGCGCGGCGGCTGCCGGCGGCGACGCGAGAGGGTCGCGCTGGGCGCGGCGGGCGAGCGCGCGGCCGACGCGCGGCGGGCCGCTTTGGGGTCCCGCGTCCCAATAGGCCTCCCGCAGGGCCTCGTCGCAGAGGAACCGCCAGCTCGCGGCGCGGGTGCGGGGCGTACGCCGCGCGGCAAGGGCGGCCGTCAGGGCGAGCGCCTTGGCGCGGTGCCGGAGCGCCGGGCGGCTCGGCTCGGGCATCTCGGGGGCGAGCTCGCGCAGCCGCCGGTAGCTGACGCCGATCGCGCGCATGCGATCGAGCGTGCGCGCGAGGTCGGTGGGGTGGAAGTGCAGCGCGAGCGCTTCGGGCAGATAGCGCAGCCGCAGGCCGTGTTCGCGCGCGAGGCGCAGGCCCAGCTCCGCGTCCTCGCACGCGGCGGCCGGAAAGCCCTCGTCGAAGCCGCCCGCGTCCACAAGCAGCTCACGCTTGACGGAGATGTTCGAGGTCCAGAAGTTCTCCGGCGGCACCGGCCGTTCGGACGCCAGGTGGGCGTACCCGAACTGCGCGCCCTCCTCGTGCAGCCAGCGGATGAGCGGGGAGCGGTCGAGCGGCGGCGCGGGTTGCACGAGCCCGAGGGCGGCCTCTTCAGGGGCGGGGCGCTGGCGGTGGAAGCGCACGTGCGCAGCGATCAGCCCGGCGGTGGGCAGGGAGTCGTCGCCGATGAACAGGCACGCCGGAGCGCTTGCCGCGCGCACGCCGGCGTTGCGCGCCGTCGCGGGCCCCGCCCCTCCCTGGCGCAGGACGGTGACCGGCCAGGGTGCGCCCCTCGCGAACGCCTCGGCGGCCTCCGCGGAGCCGTCGGCCGAGCCGTCGTCCACGACGACCACCTCGATCGGCTCCCCGGCCGCGTAGCGGGCGAGGCGGCCCAGCGTCTCCGTGAGGACGTCCCGGCGATCGCGGGTCGGGATGACCACGGCGAGCTCCGGCGACGGCGTCCCGTCCGGTGCGGGGGGCATCGCCAACCTCAGGCCGCCGGCGTCGTGGCGAGGCCCTCGCGGCGCTCGCGCTCCTCCTCGATCGCGGCCCGGCGGGCGCGCAGCTCGGCCGCGCGGGCCTCCTGCTCGTAGGCGATCTCCTCGTCCGACCGGGCGACGAAGTAGGCGAGGCCGAGGCCGACGATGAACCATCCCGCGAGCACTGGCGCGGCCTCGATGTAGAGCCCGGTGTAGAACGAGACGAGCATCGAGGCGAGGGCTCCGCAGGCGCCGAAGCCCATCGCGGCCGCCTCGCGCCGCCGGGTGCGCAGGCTCGCCACCGCGAGGCTCGCGAGCAGGCCGAGCATGGCGGCGACGAACAGCGCCATCACGATCACGCCCTGCTCGTAGGCGATCTTGAGGTAGCTGTTGTCGATGTTGATGGCCGAGGCCTGCAGGAACCGGCCGCTCATCGAACCCTGCGAGCTGCCAGTGCCCAGCCCGTGGCCGAGCGGCTCGTCGTCGATCGCGCCGAGGATCTGCTCCCACTTGAGCTCGCGCTGGATGAACGTCGGGTCCTCGGTGGGGGTGAGGATGCGCGCGTAGCGCTCGAGGCGGTCCGGGTCGGTTTCGCCGAGCGCGAAGATCCCGGCGCTCAGGCCCCCGACCCCGAGGATGACCAGGACGACGATCAACGCTTTCACGCCCGGATACGCGCGCGAGAACTGGTAGAGCGCGAGCACCAGCGCGAGGCCGACCACGAAGCCGACGAGCGGGCCGCGGGCCTCGGACGCGATCGTCGCGAGGATGCACAGGCCCACCGCGGCGAGGGCGAGCGCCCGGCGCCAGCCGGTGGCCCAGAGCGCGAACGCGGCGCAGAAGGGGGCCATGAACGCCGACCAGAAGGCGAGCTGGTGGCCGGTGAGGAACGAGCCGACCACCTTGAGGTGCTTGTCGATCGGGTCGATGTTGATGCCGCCGCCGCTGAACATCGCCAGCGTGCGCTCGGCGCCGGCCGGACCGACGATCCATCGGAAGACCGCGTAGGCGGCGACGACGACGGTGACGAGGACGAAACCGAGCGCGATGCGCCGATAGGTCTCGCGCGAGAAGCCCGCGTAGGCGAGGACTACGAACGCGAGCATGTACCAGATCGTGGTTCGGAAGCCGTACCAGGCGACGCCGAAGTCATCGGCGACCGCGAAGTCGAGGAGCGTGATCAGGACGTAGAGGCCGGCGCCGAGCACGGCCGGCCAGATCTGGAAGTGGTAGGGGCGCCCGATGATCACGCGGCCGAGCAGCACGATCCAGAGGGCGGCGAGCCCCGCGTCGATGGCCGGGCTCAGCGGGATGCCGATGAACGCTTGGAACGTCCCCAGGATCGCGGTGAGGAACACCGTCACGACGGTCGCGGCGGCCGGCAGCTTGGCCACGAGCAGCGAGCCGATCAGCGCGAAGGGCGCCCCGGCCATGATGATCGGGAACTCGAGCAGAACCGGCGTGATCCAGAATGCGCCGAGCACGATCCCCGACCAGACCGCGGCGATGCGCAGCTCACGCGCCACCGAGCTCGCCGGTCGCAGCTGATCGGCCGCCACGAGCGCGAGCGGATAGAGCACGAGCAGGAAGCTCCCGCCGGGCAGCTCGAGATCTCCCCCGTACGCCGCGAACGCGACCACCGTGAAGGCAGCCGTCGCCGCGAAGATCGCGAAGCGATCGAGCGCGTAGCGCAGGCGCAGCAGCGCCTCCAGACGATGCGTGGCTGTCCTCATCGGGCTCCTCGAATCGGGGCGCCGGCCGGCCGCCCCGCCATACAGTTCGGCGGGAATGATCGCTCATGGGGAAGGAGGTGAGCGCCGGTTGCGGCCGCGGGTGAGCGTGGTGATGCCGTTCGCGGGCGACGCGGAGGCCGGGCGGCTTGCCCGCGAGCGCCTGGCGCGGATCGCGACCGGGCCCGACGACGAGCTCATCCTCGTCGACAACACGGCGCAGGGCGTGGTGCCCGCCGCCGACGACGGCGTGAAGGTCGTGCGGGCGCCACTCGAGGCCTCCTCCTACCACGCCCGCAACGTGGGCGCCGAGCGCGCGCTCGGCGAATGGATCCTCTTCATCGACGCGGACTGCGTGCCGCCGCGCGATCTGATCGACCTGTACCTCCTCGCCGACCCCCCTGCCGACGACGTCGGTCTGCTCGCGGGCGCCATCGAGCCGGAGGTCCATCAGCGCGGTCTGCTGCTCGAGTGGACGGTGACCCGGGAGATCCTCAGTCAGAAGCGGAGCGCGGAGTGGGCGCTGCCGGCCGCCGCGACCGCGAACCTCATGGTGCGCCGCGCGGCGTGGGCCGACGTGGGCGGCTTCTTCGAGGGGATCCGCTCGGGCGGCGACCTCGATTTCTGCTGGCGCGCAGCCGAGGCCGGCTGGCGCCTCGAATACCGACCCGCTGCGACGGTCGAGCACATTCATCGCGAGAGCCTGCGCGCGATCGCGCGTCAGATGGGCCGCTATGCGGCCGGCAACGCCTGGCAGCGCCGCCGTCGCCCAGACGCGCCGGCCCCCCAGCCCTGGCGGGAGCTCGGCCGCGCGCTCGCGGGCGCGCCCGGCTTTCTGGTGACCGGACGGCCGCGGCGGGCGGCGCTCAAGCTGATCGACGCTCTGGCTGCGGTCGCGCAGATCGGGGGCGCGCTCGTCTCCAACCGCGCTCGCTCGCGCCTCGATGTGACCGAGGCCCCGCGGGAGCGCCGGCTCGTCGTCGCGACCGACCGCTTCCCGGTCCCTTCGGAGACCTTCATCGCGAGCGAGATCGACGCGCTGCGCGCCCTCGGCTGGCGCGTGCGCGTCGAGGCGATCGCCCGCCCGCAGCGCCCGGTGCTGGGCCGGACGCGCGGCCTCGACGTGCGCTACCTGGAGGACGAGAGCCGGCTCGAGCGCCTGGCCGCCACGGCGTGGGCGGTATTGCGCCATCCGCTGCGCGTCCTCGCCGACCGTCGCATGCGGGCGCGGTTCGACCCCGAGGAATGGCTGCCGCTCAGCGCGGTGGCGCCACAGGCGCGGCGATTGGCGCGGGCCCGCGATCGGCATGTGCACGCGCACTTCGCCGCGCTCGCCTCCGTGAACGCCCTGCGCGCCGGCCGGATCGCCGGCGTCCCGGTCAGCGTCGCCGCTCACGGGCATGAGGTCTTCGCGACGCCGCGTGCACTGCGCAGCAAGCTCGAGGCGGCCGAGTTCGCGGTCGCGCCCTGCGAATACACGGCGCGCGTCCTGCGCGACCAGGCCCCGGGCGCGCGCGTCGAGATCGTCGTCATGGGCGTCGACGGCAAGCGCTTCCGGCGCGAGCGCGAGTACGCGGGCGGCCGCACCGTGGTCGCGGTGGGCCGGCTCGTGGAGAAGAAGGGCTTCGAGTACCTGGTCGAGGCCGCCGCCCTGGCGGGTGACGCGATCGACCACGTCGTCATCGCCGGCGACGGGCCGCTGCGCGAGCGCCTCAGGGCGCGCGCCGACGAACTCGAGCTGGACGGCAAGGTGGTGCTGCCCGGCGCCGTCGACTCGGAGGGCGTCCGCGCGCTGCTCGAGGAGGCGGCGGTGTTCGCGGTGCCGTGCGTGATCGCGAGCGACGGCGACCGCGACGCGATGCCGGTCGTGGCCAAGGAGGCGCTCGCGATGGGCGTGCCGGTGGTCGCGAGCGACGAGGTGGGCCTGCCCGAGGTGGTCCGTGAGGAGTGGGGCAGGCTGGTGCCGCCCGGCGAGCCCGAGGCGCTCGCGAACGCGCTCGTCGAGCTGCTGGCGCTGCCCGCGCAGCGCCGGGCGGCGATGGGCCTCGCCGGCCGCGAGTTCGTGCTCACGCGCTTCGACACGCAGCGGCAGGCCCGCCGCCTCGAGGATCTGATCGAGAGCGTGGCCGTCGTCTAGATCAGCGGCGTGCGATAGCGCACCGCGCCCCGCGCCACGGCGTACATCTCGGCGAGGTCGTGCACGACGTAATAGGGCGCGAGCAGGGGGCCGCCGCCCTCCACACGCGCCCGCTGCATGAGCTGCTGCAGATAGGGGAGGACGAGCCAGGCGCGCACGAGTGCCAGGCGCCGGGGCACGAGCAGGGCGAGCGCCGCACGGGCGAGCAGGTAGTGCGAGTGCTTCCAGAACGGGCCCCGGAAGAAGAGCGCGCGGCGCATCTCCGGGTGCCTGGCGATCGCCGCCAGGTCCCAGCTCTGGGCGAGCTTGAGCTTGTCGATCGGCCCCAAGTAGTTGACCGCGTGGTGGACGAGCGCCTCGGTGTCGAAGACCACGGAGGCGCCGGCCTTGATCGCGCGCCAGGCGAGGTCGGAGTCCTCGCCGCCCTGGGTCGCGCCGAACGCCTCCGTGTCGAAGCCGCCGATGCGCTCCAGCAGCGCGCGCGGGAAGAACAGGTTGCAGGTGGGGTAGCTCGGATCGAGTTGGGTGACTCGGATGGTGCGCGTGAACGGGCGTTCGCGCTCGGTCACGGCATCGAGCTCACGCTGGATCGGTTCGGTGCGGCCCTGGATGATCGCGCCGGGCTGGGCGCGGTGGAGCTCGAGGCCGCGCTCGAGCCAGCGCGGCGCGGGCTCGCAGTCATCGTCGGTGAACGCGATCAGCTCACCCGTGGCGGCGCGCCAGCCGTCGTCGCGGCCCTGGGCGCGGCCGACGTTCTCCGTGCGGGTGACGACGCGCAGGGGCAGATCGCCGGCGCGCTCGGCCTCAGCGAGTAGCTCGGCGGTGTCGTCGGTCGCCGCGTTGTTGACGATCACGACCTCGAACCGCGAGCCCGGGAGCGTCTGGTTGCGCAGCGCCTCGAGCAGATTCGGCAGGCGGTCGCGGCGGTTGTAGGTGGAGACCACCACCGACACGTCGGGCGTGCCGGGCATCGCTCAGCCCCTGCGGCGCAGCAGCACGCGGCAGTACTGCGTGCCCGGGTTCGCGACGCGCTCGACGTCGGCGCCGCCGGCGTCGGCGCGCTCCTCCAGGGCGCTGAGCTCGACGGCCGAGCCGAGCCACGCCGGATGGTGCTGGCCGCGCGGGCCGCGGCCCAGTAGGGCACGGGCGCCGGCGCGCACGCGTTCGCCGAGCGGGCGCTTGCGGTGCACGTTGGCGTCGTTGGAGATCTGGAAGGCGGCCCAGCCGCCCGGCCGCAGCACGCGGCAGATCTCCTCGATGTAGCCGAGGGTGATCTCGGGATCGGGGATGTGCTGGAAGACGACGTCGGAGTAACAGCCGTCGGCGCTTGCGTCGGGGATCGGGCGCAGCGAGGTGCCGTCGTTCTTGAGCCACTCGACGGTGTCGAGGTGCGGGTTGAGCTCGCGGGCGCGCGCGAGCATCTCCTCCGAGATGTCCAGCGCCCGGACCGAGCGGCAGCGCGCGGCGAGCGCGCGCGTGATGCGCCCGACGCCGCAGCCGATCTCGACGACGTCGTCAGTGGGAGCGATCTCGAGACCGAGCTCCGCCTGCATGTAGGCAAGCGACTCCTCGCCGCCGTCCCAGAATCGCTCGCGGTCCTCGCCCCGGTACGGGATGCGGTTGTCGACGAAGAACAACGCGTCCTCCGCTGCTCGCGCGTCCCAGTACTCCCGCATGGACTCCCTCGACATCCCGCGCGAACCCTAGATCACGCCCGCCGCCCAGGCGCCACGTGCCGCCCCGCGACTTCGCGATCTTGTCGGTTGATCCCACACAATCGCGAAGTCGCGGCGGGCGATCTCGCCACTTCGCGATCTTGTTGGTTGATCCCACGAAATCGTGAAGTCGTGGCACGGGCGCTCCGGCGGAGGGGCCGGTCGCCCGCGTTCCGGTGCGTCGCGGATGGAGCGGGGGCGCGAGAATCCCGCCCGTGACCCCGCGCGTCAGCGTGATCATCCCCGCGCACAACGCGGCCGCCACCCTCGGCCGCACGCTCGACGCGCTCGCCTACCAGGACATCGAGGAGCCCTTCGAGGTCATCGTGGTGGACGACGCGTCGACCGACGACACGTCTGCGATTGCCGGCGCGGCGGCTGTCGAGCCCGCGCTCGTGCGCCACGAGCGCCCCCTCGGCCCGGGGCCGGCCCGCAACTCGGGCGCTGCCCGCGCCCAGGGGGAGCTGCTCGCGTTCACCGACGCGGATTGCTTTCCGACGTCAAGCTGGCTGCGCGAGGGCGTGGCGGCGCTCGCTAGCGCCGACCTGGCTCAGGGCGCCGTGCGCCCCGACCCCGAGGTCGAGCCGCGGCCATTCGACCGCACGGTCTGGGTCGTCGCGGAGGTCGGCCTGTATGAAACCGCGAACCTGCTGGTGCGCCGCGAGCTCTTTGAGCGGCTGGGGGGCTTCGAGGACTGGCTGGGCGCACGCATCGGCAAGCCGCTGGCCGAGGACGTGTGGTTCGGCTGGCGCGCGCGCCGCGCCGGCGCGCGGACGGCGTTCGCGCCGGAGGCGCTGGTCCACCACGCCGTCTTCAGGCGCGGGGCGCTCGATGCTGCGCGCGAGCGCCTACGTGCGACCTACTTCCCGGACATCGTCGAGAAGGTGCCGGAGCTGCGCGACGAATTGCTGTGGCGCCGGTTGTTCTTGAGCCGGCGCTCGGCTGAGTTCGACCTCGCCGCCGTGGGTGCGCTCGCCGCCTTGCTCGCGCGCAGCCCGCTGCCGCTCGCCGCGACGCTCCCGTACGCCCGGTCGGTCGCTACGTCCGCGCGCCGCTGGGGGCGCCGCCGCGCGCCCGGCGTCGCCCTCGGCGAGCTGGTCGGGGACGCGGTGGCGGCGGGCGCTCTGCTCGCGGGAAGCGTCCGGCGGCGGACCCCGGTGCTGTAGGAATCCCAAGGGCATGCTTCCCGAGAGCCGCGAACGCATCCTCGCCTCGCTCGACCCCGACGCGGTCGTCCTCGACGTCGGCGGGTGGGCCAAGCCCCTGCAGCGCGCTGACTGGGTGCTCGATCTGATGCCCTACGAGACGCGCGGGCTCTATGGCGATTCCGGGCCCGACCCGGAGAACGAGCGCTTCGACGCGTCGCGGTGGGTCCAGCGCGACATCTGCGACCGCGAGCCGTGGCCGTTCGCGGACGACCAGTTCGACTTCGCGGTCTGTTCGCACACCCTCGAGGACGTGCGCGACCCGGTTTGGGTCTGCGCCGAGCTCTCGCGCGTCGCCCGCGCGGGCTACATCGAGGTCCCCTCGCGGCTCGAGGAGCAGAGCATGGGAGTGCACGCGCCCGGCTGGGTCGGCTGGTCGCACCACCACTGGCTGCTCGACGTGGGCGAGCGCGAGATCGAGGTCGTGTTCAAGTCGCACGCCCTCCACGCGGACGAGCGCTTCCACTTCCCGGCCTGGTTCGGGGCGGCACTGACGCCGCAGGAGCGGGTCCAGACGCTGTGGTGGGAGGGCCAGGTGCCCTGCCGCGAGGTGATCTTCACCGACGCCCAGGGGCTCGACGAGTACCTCGCTTCGTTCGTCGAGCGCCACCGCCACCTCTGCGACGACCGCGTCCCGGCTTCGGCGCGGGCGGGCGGCGTGCGCAGGCTGGCCCAGCGCGCGCGAAACGCGCTCTCCTCGCGCGCCCGCTGATGCGGGTCCTCACCGTCGGCAACATGTACCCGCCCCACCATCAGGGCGGCTACGAGCTGGTCTGGCAGGCGTGCGTGGCGGAGCTGCGCGCCCACGGCCACGACGTGCGCGTGCTGACGACCGACCACCGCGAGGCTGGGGTGGCGGAGCCCGACGAGCCCGGCGTGTACCGCGAGCTGCGCTGGTACTGGCGCGACCACGAGTTCCCGCGGCTGGGCGCGCTGGCGCGCTGGCGGCTCGAGCACGCGAACGCGCGCTGCTTCGCCCGGCACGTCGAGGAGTTCCGCCCCGATGCGCTCGCCTGGTTTGCGATGGGCGGGATGTCGCTCGGCCTGCTCGAGGCGGGGCGCGGCCGGGGCCTACCGGCGCTCTCGGTCGCCTGCGACGACTGGGTCTCCTACGCGCCGCTCGTGGACCAGTGGACGCGGCTATGGGCGATGCGCCCGCGGCTCGCGCGCGTTGCTGGGGCGCTGACCGGGCTGCCGACATCGATCGAGCTCGCCACCGCGGCGCGCTGGGCGTTTTTGAGCGACGCGCTGCGCCGTCGCGCGGCCCACCACGACGAGCGCTTCGCCGCAGGCGAGGTGGTCCACCGCGGGCCCGACGCCGGGCTCTTCCCGCGGGCACCCGAGGCCGAGTGGCGCTGGCGGCTGCTGTACGCCGGCCGCGTCGAGGAGCGCAAGGGGGTGGACACGGCGATCCGCGCGCTCGCCGGGCTTCCAGCGGAAGCGGAGCTGGTCGTCGACGGGCCGGCGGACCCCGCGCACCGCGCGGAGCTGCAGCGGCTCGCCGAGGAGCTCGACGTGGCGAGCCGCGTGCGGTTCGCGCGCAGCCCGCGCGAGCGGCTGGGGGAGGTCTACGCGGCCGCGGACGTCGTCCTCTTCCCGGTCCGCTGGGAGGAGCCATGGGGCTTGGTGCCGCTCGAGGCGATGTGCGTCGGGCGGCCGGTGGTGGCGAGCGGCATGGGCGGCTCGGCCGAGTACCTGCGCGACGGCGAGAACTGCCTGCTCTACGCGCCCGCCGATGACGGCGCGGCGCTGGCCGCGCGCGTCGGCGAGCTCGCGGGCGACGCGCGGCTCCGCGCGCGGCTTCGCGAGGGCGGCTTCGCGACGGCGCGCTCGTTCGAGGAGCGGCCCTTCGAACGCCGCGTCCGTGAGCTCATCGAGGGGCTCGGCGCCCGTTGACGAACCGGGGTTGGGCCCCGCGGATCGCATCTACACTGGCGCCGTGACGACCGAAGCGCCCGCCGGCGGCAGGCGGAGGGCAACGGCGCGCGGCGCTCTCATCAACTCCGCGTTCCTGCTCGCCCTCGGCACGCTCAACTTGCTCAAGGCCGTCATCGCGGCGGCCTTCCTCACGCAGGAGGAGTTCGGCGTGTGGAGCATCCTGTTCCTCGGGATCGCGCTGATCATCGCCCTGAAGGCCTCCCTCGTCGGCGACAAGTACATCCAGCAGGACGAGGCCGACCAGGAGGTGGCGTTCCAGAAGGCGTTCACGCTCGAGCTGCTCTCGACCGGGGCGATGGTGGTGGGGGCGCTGGCGCTGGCGCCGCTGCTCGCGCTCGCGTACGGCCAGGGGGAGCTTTTGCTGCCGGGCCTCGCGCTCGCCCTGATGCTGCCGGGGCTCGCGCTTCAGTCGCCGATCTGGGTGTACTACCGGCGGCTCGACTTCCTGCGCCAGCGGCTCCTGCTCTCCGTGGACCCGGTCGTCGGCTTCATCGTGACCGTGGCGCTCGCGGCCGCCGGCGCGGGCTACTGGTCGCTCGTCGCCGGCGCCGTGGTCGGCGCGAGCGTCGGCGGGGTCGTCGCGATCGCCGCCTCGCCGTACCGGCTGCGGCTGCGCTTCGACGGCGGCACCCTGCGCAGCTACGCAGCCTTCTCGCTGCCGCTCTTCGTGGCCGTGATGAGCGGGCTCTTGATCGCGCAGTTCTCCGTGTTCTTCGGCGAGCTCGCCCTGGGGCTGGCGGGCGCCGGCGCGATCGGCCTCGCGGCGATCATCACGGCCTGGACGGATCGCGCGGACGCGGTGATCACCCAGGCGATGTATCCCGCGATCTGCCGGGTGGCGGACCAGCGCGAGTTGCTGCGCGAGGCGTTCGCGAAGTCCAACCGGATCGCGCTCATGTGGGCGATCCCGTTCGGCGTCGCGCTCTCGCTCTTCGCCGACGACGTCGTCGAGTACGTGCTCGGCAGCAACTGGACCGACGTCGGCATCCTGCTCCAGGTCTTCGGCCTGATCGCGGCGACGAACCACATCGGCTTCAACTGGAGCGCCTTCTACCGGGCGCTGGGGCGCACCGCGCCGATCGCTTGGGTCGCGGCAGCGGCCTTCGTCGCGTTCTGCGCGGCGGCGATCCCGCTCATGTTCAGCCATGGCCTGCAGGGCTTCGCGATCGGGATGGCCGTCATGACCGTCGTCTCCCTGATCGGCCGGCTGATCTACGTCCTGCGGCTGTTCCCGGGCTTCCCGGTGATCCCTTACGTGCTGCGCGCCGTCGCGCCCACCGTGCCCGCGGTGCTCGCCGTGCTCGCCTTCCGGGCCGCGGAGGGGGGCGAGCGCACCGCGGCGCTGGCGCTCGGCGAGCTCGTCGCCTACGCCGCGATCACGGTCGTCGCGACAGTCGTCATCGAGCGCAGCCTCCTGCGCGAGATGATCGGGTACGTGCGGCGCGCCCGGGCGGGCGCCGAGCCCACGGTGGCCTAGTCGTCTCCGGAACGAGAGTCGCGCGCCGCTACAGCTTGTGCGCGTGCAGCACGACGTGCGGCACCTTGAACGAGCGATCGCGCGGGCGCAGGGTGAACTTCCCGTACTCCTCGACGCGGTCGAAGCCCGCCGACCACAGCATCTTCTTCCAGGTCTTCTTGGCGGGCTGCCAGAAGACGATGTCGTTGTCGCGGTCGACGCGGTAGCGCGAGACCGGGAACGGGAGGAACGAGGAGGCCTTGTCGTACTCCTCGGCCGAGACGAAGGTGCCGGTGCAGAGGCCCGCGATCCGCTCGAGCGCGAGGAACTGGTCGCGCAGGTGGATGAGCACGGAGCCACAGAAGATGAAGTCGAAGGTGCCGATGCGCTCGGGCGTGGCCTCGTAGATCGAGAGGTTGACCCGCTCCACCTTCGAGCCGAGCGCCTCATGGGCGAGCCGGAAGCCGGCGCCGCGCGGCTCGGTCGGGAACTCCTTGGGGCGGCGGCGCGGCGGCCAGTCGAGGTCGCGCTCGTCGTCCAGGTCGAGGGCGACGACCTCGGCGCCGCGGCGCTCCATTTCGAACGCCCACCAGCCGTCCCAGGTGCCGATGTCCAGCGCGCGCATGCCGTCCATGCGCTCCGGGAGCCCGTAGTGCTGGACGAACTCCCGCAGGTCGAACCAGCCGGGGGTGAGGCGCCCGGGCTCGAGCTCGATCGCGTGATACCAGCGCAGCTGCTCGACACGCTCCCAGAGCGTGTCGGCCGCGGTCTCTCCCCGGACTCCCGTCACCATGGAGCGCAGATTAGAGCCGCGCGGAGGCGCGGGTAGCAGTTCCCTGGATGTGGGGCGCCGCGGTGGCGCGCGACCGTGGTTGCGGGGCGTTGCGTGACCCTGGCCGTCGTGGCGGCGCTGCCGCCACGAGATCACGATCGTGTTGGTTGATCCCACACAATCACGAACTCGCGGCGGGCGATCTCGCGACTTCGTGATCTTGTTGGTTGATCCCACGAAATCGCGAAGTCGGGGTGGGGGTTGGGCCGGGATGCGTGCGCGGGTGCGGGGCCGGGTTGTGCGTGGCCCCGGCCGTTGTGGCGGCGGGGCCGGGGCGTGCCGCGCGGGCACGGGCCGGGGTGAGGGCAAGTAGGAGGGAGAGAGGTCGCGGGGGCGCGGGTTCGCAGCGTCTCTCGTGCGGCTTCGGGCACACGGCGCGCGCCTTGCGTGCGCCGCGCTCTGCGAGGGCGGCCGACAGTACCGAGGTTCAGCCCACGTAGTCGAAAATCGGCGACGAGGACTGAAGCTCGCCCGAAACGCCGGCCGCAACCCCGACGTTCAGCCCACGTGGTCGAAACTCGACGACGAGGGCTGAAGCTCGCGCGAAACGCCGGCGGCGGTCCCCAGGTTCAGCCCACGTGTTCGATATCCGACGACTAGGGCTGAAGCTCGAGCGGGGCGCGGCCGGCGGCACGGACGTTCAGCCCACGTAGTCGATTTCCGGCGATCAGGGCTGAACGTCGCGGGGGCGGGTCCGCGGGTGACGGGATCGCAGGTTCGTCGATCGGTTTGCGATCGAACCCGTGATCTCGCTCCCTTATGTGACGAGATC
>CBFGWL010000040.1:0-24685 GCA_965652565.1 uncultured bacterium | reverse complement strand
CTTCGTCTATTGGGGCTTCACCGGACGCAGCCTCGACCGGCTCGCCCGCTTCGCGGGCTTCGCCGGCGCCAGCGTTTTGGACGCCCCGACGATCGACGGCCACCCGCGGATCATCTGCCGGCTGGAGGCGGGCGCTGAGGCTGCCCCCGGCGAGACCGGCGCCGATGCTCGCGTCGCGATCGCCGGATAAACGCACGCGCACGACAGCAGCGGACAGACCGACCGGAAAGGCCCGCACCGCGCGGGCCTTTTCGCGTCCCGGTGATCCCTCTTTGTCCGCGCCGGGATGAACGGCTTTCCGTTGACCGTCGGGAACGAGCCGCGCGGGACGGTCGAGCGGCTCTGAGCCGCGCGACTAGCCGTCGAAGGCGCTCACGGCCAGAATCCCTCGCAGCGCTCGAAGGGCGGATCGGGCCGCCGCTCCGAGAAGATCACGAGCTCGGTCTCGGCGTCGCTGTCGTTGTGGACCGAGTAGCACTCGTCCCCGGTCATGCGCACCGCGGTCTGCGGCCCCGCTTCGAAGACGTCGTCGCCGACCTTGAACGTGACCGTCCCGCGGACGACCAGGTAGACCTCCTCCATGCCCGGATGGCGGTGGCCGTAGCTCCCCCGCCCGCCGGTTCCGGGCGGCATGCGCCGCCAGCTGAACGACACCTGCTCGGTGCCGAGCGCGTCCGAGTACCAGCGCTGCTCCCCGAAGCCGGGGTAGTCGGCCATGAAGTCCAGGGCCTGTTCGCGGGTTGCGACCGTATACGCGGGGCCGGGTTCAGCCATCACCGTCTCCTCCTCTCCCGCGGTGCGTACGCCCAATCTACGACAAACGCCCCCGCTCTCGCGAGGGCGCTGAAAGTCGATCGATCCATAGCGGGGGCGGGATTTGAACCCGCGACCTCCGGGTTATGAGCCCGGCGAGCTACCTGACTGCTCCACCCCGCGGCGGTAGGGAAAAGTTAGCAAGCTCATGCGGGATTTCCAGATTCCGGCGCGATTCCGAGAAAGCCGTCTTGCACCGAAAACCCGCGGCCTGCGAGCTGCTCGCGCAAGCGCACGAGCGCCAGGTCCTTCGCCTTGGCCTCGAGCATGATGTCGAAGTCGCGCACCGGCCCGATCGCGCCCACGAACGCCTCGAAGGCGATCGGGTCGATCAGGTCCGCGTGCGCGCGCAGGGGCGGGAGCACCAGCGAGCGCTCGACGCGGCGGCCGCGGCGCACCTTGCGCTCGGTGACGTCGAGGCGCGGCGAAGAGAAGTGGATCTTCGGGACCACGTCGGCCGGCCACGTCTCCAGCGCGAGCCGCAGGGCCTCCGGATCGGGGATCCGGTCCGGGTCATAGCAACGGTGATGCAGGATGTCCCAGACGACCGGCACGCCGCAGCGCTCCGCGATCCCCAGCACGTCCTGAAGCCCGAAGGAGCGGTCGTCGTTTTCGACGACCAGCCGCGCCCGGGCGCGCTCGCTGAGGCGCTCGAAGCCGGCGACGAACCGATCGGCGGCCGCGTCCTTGCCGCCGCCGGTGCCGCCGACGTGCAGCACCACGACCGCCTCCGCGGGCATGCCCAGCGCATCCAGCAGCGAGGCCTGAACCTCGAGCTCGGCGACCGCGGCGTCCTGAACCTCGGGGTTCTCGGAATTGAGCACCGTGTACTGGCCGGGGTGCGTGGAGAGCCGCACGCCGGCCGCGCGCGCCCTCTCCCCCACCTCGGCGAGCTCCGCCTCGCACTCGGCGACCTGGCCGTGGAACTGCGTGAGCTCGGGATGGCTCGCGTAGGGCGCGAGCGCCGTCGCCATCCGGTACATGCGCACATCGGCGCGCTCGAGGTAGGCGAGGATGTCTCGCAAGCGCTCGAGCGAGACGCGCAGGTGCGGGCCCGACTGCCACCGGCGGGTGTCGTGCGAGGGCAGCCCGCCCTCGCCGAGCACCTTGACCGCGAAGCCGAGACGATGACGCGTCACGAGCGGCGGACGGTACGCGAGGCGAGGGCGAGGCCGGCGGCCGCACCCGCGAGCGGGGCGCCGCGGCGCGCCCGGTCCCAGAACAGCGCGGCCCGCGCACCGGCATCGCCGCAGCCGCCGTGCACGCCGCCGCCTGGGTGGATCGCAGCCGAGCACAGATACAGGCGGCGCACGGGGGTCTCCGGGCGCCCGAGGCCGGGGATTGGGCGAAAGACGAGCTGCTGATGGAGCTGGGAGGTGCCGCCGTTGAGCGCCCCGTTGCGCAGGTTGCGATCGACGGCCTGGAAGTCGGGCGGGGCGAAGACGTGGCGCGCGCGGATCAGATCGCGGAACCCCGGGGCGAGCCGCTCGACCTGCGCCTCGATGCGCCCGACGAAGATCTCGCGCTCGCGCTCGTCCCACTTGCCCGCGAGGCCGTCGGGACCGGCGTCGCCGCGCGGCTGCTGCGGGACGTGCGTGTAAGCCCAGGCGACCTCCTTGCCCGCGGGCATCCGCGTCGCGTCGACGGGTGCGTACTGGCCGAGCACGAGGTAGGGCTCGCCGGGGATGCGGCGCATCATGAGCTCGGCGGAGTGCTGGGTGAGGAAGTCCATGTCCTCGGCGACGTGGATCGTGCCCGTCTCGCGCGCCGCGGGCGCGGCCCAAGGGATCGGCCCGTTGAGCGTCCAGTCGACCTTGAACGTCGCGTTGTCGAACTCGAACCGCCGCAGGTCGTCGAGGACGCGCGCCGGTACCGCCTCGCGCGGCAGCAGCTCCGTGTAGAGCTGGGGCGCGTCCACGTCGGCGAGCACGGCGCGCCCGGCGCTAAGCGACTCGCCGCCGGCGAGCTCCACGCCGACCGCCCGGCGGCGCTCGACGGCAACGCGCACGACCCGCTCGCCGCAGACGAGCTCACCTCCCCGCGCCCGCAGGCGCCGCACCAAGGCGGCTGTGAGCTCGCCCGCACCCCCGACCGGAGTCGGAAAGCCCACCTGCTGGGCCAGCGAGCAGAGCACCCAGCCGTAGACGGCCGAGGGGGTCATCTCGGGCGAGAGGTCGGCGTGCAGCGCGTTGCCCGCCAAAAGCCGGCCGCCGCCGGCGCCCTCGAACTCCTCGGTGGCGAAGCGGCGGACCGCGAGGGTCGCGATCCGCGCGAAGCGCAGCAGCTCGCGGGGCGGGAACTTCGTCGCGAGCGCGGCGGCCGAGCGCACGGGCGGGAAGGGCGTCGTGAGCATGCCGAGCACCTGATCGCCGACGTACTCCCACAGGCCGTAGAGGCGCCGCCACGCGTCGCCGTCGCCGGGCGCGAACTCGTCGAGCGAGGCGGCGGTCGTGTCGGGATCGGGGCCGATCACTGCGCAGGTTCCGTCGCTCGCCGGATGCGCAACGGCGTTCTCGCTGCGCGCCCAACGCAGGCCGTGGTCCTCGAGGCGCAGCGCGCGCAGCGCCGGGGACGCGACGCCGAGCGGGTAGAAAGCGCTGAACCGATCGCTCACGTAGCCGGGCTCGACGAGCTCGCCCGAGCGCACCGCGCCGCCCGGCTCGGGCTGTTCCTCCACGACTGTGACGCTCCACCCCGCGTCGGCCAGCTTGTTGGCGGCGACCAGGCCGTTGGGCCCGGCGCCGATCACGATCGCGTCAGGCACGGCCGTCATCCCTCGCGGTTAGCAGCGCACGCACGCGGGTACTGCGCGTCGTGTCTTGACGGGTGAAGCGACCCAGGAGCCGGAGGCCGCGCCGCGGTACACGACCGGGATCTGCGAGCTCGCGCTGCAGACCGAGGATCTGCGCGGACTCGAGCGCTTCTACTGCGATGCGCTCGGCTTCCAGGTCCTCGACCGCAAGGACGACCGCACCTGGCTCTCCTGCGGGGGTCACGCCCGGCTCGGGCTCTGGAAGCCCGGCGCCAAGGAGTTCGGCGACCGCGGTGGGCGCCACGTCCACTTCGCGCTCTCCGCGGAGCGCGGCAGGCTGGAGGCGATCGCCCGGCGCCTGACCGAGCTCGGGATCGACTACCGCGGCCCTGTCGAGCACCCCGGCGGCGATCAGTCGATCTACGTCGAGGATCCCGAGGGCAACGTCGTCGAGGTGTGGGACTTCTTCGAGAAGCATCCGCGCGAGGGGGTCGACGCCCTCTAGCCGGGTCGACGGCTAGCCGTCGCTTGGGCCGCCGTCCTCCGCGAGCTCCTTCAGCCGGTTGAGCGACTCGACGTTGCGCCCCCGGACGAGGAGGTGCGTGAGCGGGTTGAAGACGAACGCGGTGAGCGGGTCCGCCGGATCCTCGATCATCGTCACCTCGGTGCCGCCATCGGCGGGCTTGAGCTCCATCGTCACCCGGGCGGTCCCCAGGGGACGGGCCTTCGCGCGCAGCCGCAGCCGCCGCGGCGGCTCGTACAGCTCAACGCGCGTCGAGTCCGCCACGGTGAACGGGCCGAACCCGACCTTGTGGTGGAACTGGCTGCCCGGCTGCGGCCAATCGGGGTCGGCGCCGCGGATCTCCTTGGAGCCGACGACCCAGTAGCCGTAGGAGTCCGGGTCCGTGAGCACCTCGAAGACGCGTTCGGGCGGGGCGTTGATGTGGGTCGTGTTGCGAGCCATGCGCCCCGTCCTTTCCCTGACTGGCGCACTCGAAACAGGTGGCGCGCGTGTGTGCCCCGCCGGCGTGGGTAGGCGTGAGCGGGATGGCGAAGCGCGTTTTGATCACCGGCGGGACCAGCGGAATCGGCCTGGCGACCGCGCTGCGCTTCGCACGCTCGGGCGCGCAAGTGGCCGTGATCGCCCGCAGCCCCGAGGGCCTGGCGCGCGCCGAGGAGCTGATCCGCGAGGCGGGCGGCACCCCGCACACCGCGCGCGCCGATGTCACCGACCGGAAGGAGCTGGAGGCGGCGATCGACCGGGTGGTCGCGCGCATGGGCGGGCTCGACGTGGCCGTGGCGAACGTCGGCGCGGCGGCCTACGGCCCGTTCACCGAGACCGCGCCCGAGGATTTCGACCGGGTGATCGACGTCACCTTGCGCGGGAACGTCGACACCGCTCGCGCCGTCCTCCCACACCTCGAGCGCTCGGCCGGCGCCCTCGTCGTGACCGGCTCCGCCGCCGCCGACATTCCCATGCCGCTCATGAGCGCCTACACCGCGGCGAAGCACGGGATCCGCGGCTTCGTCGATGCGCTCGGCATGGAGCTGCGGGGCGCCGGGTCGCCCGTGAAGCTCGCCCTGGTGGAGCCCGGGCCGGTCGATACGCCGTTCTGGGGACACGTCGCCGCCGAGACCGGGCAGCTGCCCCCGCCCCTGCCGCTCGCGTACCACCCGGACGAGGTTGCGATCGCCATCGAGCGCGCCGCGCTCGGGCACGGCCGCCGCACGACCGTCGGCGGCATGATGATCGCGGCGCGCGCGCTGCGCAACGCCGGCCGCCCAGTGGTCGACCGGCTGATCGCAAAGGCCACCGACCTCGCCAGCCGCGCCGGCGACGCGGGCACGGGCGCCGCCGCCATCTGGAACCCGACGGGCAATGGCACCGAGCTCCAAGGCATCGGCAACCGGCCGAGCCTGCTGGTGCGTGGCATGGCGCTGGCGGAGTCCGCTGTGGGACAGCTCGGCCGGACCAACGCCCGCGACCCGGAGCGCAGGTAGCACGGGGGCGCTCTTCGCGCCGCTGCTCTACCCTCCCGCCGTGCGCGTCGCCGTCATCGATATGGGCACGAACTCAACGCGCCTGCTCATCGCCGACGTGAACGGGGGCGAGCTCGCCGAGCTCGAGCGCCGCTCCACCGTCACGCGGCTGGGTCGGGGCGTGGATACCTCGCGTCAGCTATCCGCTGAGGCGATCGAGGATGTGTGCGCCACGGTCGGCGAGTACGTCGGGCTCTACCAGGCGCACGGGGTCGAGCGGGTGCGCGCGATCGCCACCTCCGCCGTGCGCGACGCCACGAACGCCGACGCCTTCCTCGCCGAGCTGCGCGAACGCTTCGATCTGCACGCGCGAACCCTCGACGGCGCCGAGGAGGCCCGGCTGACATACGTGGGCGCCGTACACGACCGCCCGCCGGCGCCGGAGACGCTCGTGATCGACATCGGCGGCGGCTCGACCGAGCTCGTCGTCGGCCACGGCGAGGACGTCGAGTTCTTCGCGTCGCTGCAGGTGGGCACGGTCCGCCATACCGAGCGCCACGTCCACCACGACCCGCCCGAGGCGGGCGAGCTCGACGCGCTCGCTCGCGATGTGCGCGCGGCGATCGACGCGCACCTCGACGGCAACGGGCTGCCGCGGGTGACGCGCGGGATCGGCGTCGCCGGCACCCCCACCTCGCTCGCCGCGATCGACCAGGAGCTCGTGCCCTACGACCCCGCCCGGGTGCACGGCTACACGCTCAGCCTCGGCGCGATCCAGCGGATGTGCTCGCGGCTCTCCGCGGTGCCCCTCGCGGAGCGCCTTGAGATCCCGGGCCTGCATCCCGGGCGGGCGCCCACTATCCCCGCGGGCGTCGTCATCCTGATCCAGGTCATGCGCGCCTTCGGCCTCGAGGAGATCGAGGTCTCCGAGCACGACATCCTGTACGGCGCCGCGCTCGCCGAAGCGAACTCGGGCTGAGCTGCGGCTAGAGCTCGAGTTCGTATTCGAGATACGGCTCGGCCGTAGCACCGGCCCGGTTGTAGACGGCCTGGGCCCTGCCGTTGTCCTGCCCGGTCAGCCATGTGAGCACAGACGAACCGCGCTTGCGCGCGACGTGGGCTGCGGCGGCGATCAGCGCGTCGGCGTGCCCGCGCCCGCGGGCGGATTCCGCGACGAACAGGTCGTCGAGCACGACGATGCGCCCACCGCGCAAGCTCGACCACTTCCACTGGCAAAGGGCGAAGCCGACCACCTTGCCGTCCCCCTCGGCGACGAGCAGGTAGCCCTCGTCGTCGGGCATCTCGATGAAGCGGCGCGCGAGCTCGCGGAGGCTCACGTCGCTGGGCGACGACTCGTAGAAGTCGCAGTAGCCGCGCAGCAGCGGCAGGAGCTGCTCGAGATCCCCGTGCCTGGCTGCGCGGATGCCCACGCGCGCACCCTAATCGCTCGCGGGCGCGCGCAGAAAAGAAGGGCGCGCCCCGCCTACCGATCGGCCAGGCGGGACGCGCCTCATTCGGAAGCGCGAGGCGCCTACTCGGTCCCGGGGGTCAACGGCGCCGAGCAGGACTGACGCGGCTCAGACGGCGGTGCCGTCCTCCCCGCCCTCGTCGCTACCGCCTTCGTCCGCCTTGCGATCGCGGACCTTAGTCACGACACATTTGCCAAAAGCGTTGCGCTTGTTGGCGTTCGTGCCGTAAGTCTCACGGAATGCGTCCGCGTCCTCTGAGCGCTCGGCCCTGCACTCCTGGGCCGCGTTCTTGAGCGCCTTCGGCTTCACGACCTTGCCCGCCTTGGGGGCATCGCCGCGGATGCACTTCTTCATCGCCTGCTTGGGGCCGTAGGTCGCGCGAAAAGCGGCGCGATCGGCCTTCTTGAGCTTCGCGCATGCCTTCGCCTGGGCGCCGACGCCCTTGCCCTTGCCGTTGCCCGGGCCGGCGCTCGCTCCCGGTGCGATCAGCGCCACGATCCCGACGCAAAGACAGACAGCCGTGATTGCTCGCCTCAAAGGAACCTCCGTGTCGATTACGCGTTCCGCAGCAACAACGGACGAGCCGGCGGGATGTCAGGAGTTATCTCGGCGAGCGCCCGGCCCGCGCCGCTCAGCCCGGGCCTGCGTGCTCAGGCCGGCCGGGCGGGCTCACGCCGGCAGGCGGCCCCGGCGAGCGGCCCTCGAGCCCAAGCGCTTTGCCCTGCGCCGCGCTGGACGAGCCGGCCCCGCTGCCGGGCGTCGTCGCGGGCGGGCCCGCGGGCGGCGCGCCCCCCAGACCCGGCGGATTCACCGGCGGGCTCGCGGGATTGCCGTTGCCCGGAACCACCGCGGGCGGCCCGGTGCCGTTGGCGGGCGCCGCGCCGTTCCCGTTGCTGGCGGCCGGCGGCTTCTGCTTCGCGCTCTTGGCGTGCGCCGGTGGACCGGGCTTACGCCGGCGGGCGTCGGACGAAGCCGCTGACGTATCGCGCCGCGCTTCGGCGTCCCGCGCTCCAGAACCTGCCTTGCCGGCCGGGCTCGTCAGCGTTCCGTCGCGCTCAGCGTCGTCCCCTTGGACCGGGCCACGCGCGCCGGGTGATTCCGCGGCCCGCGGGCCATCGATCGCCCGCTCCACCCCGGCAGCGCCCAGCCCCACCGCGGTTGCGGCGACGATCGTCGCGACCACCTTGGCCGCGCCGCCGCCGACCAGGGCCGAGCCGCTCGCGCCGCCGATGAGCGCGCCCACGAGCCCGCCGTTCCGCGCGGCCTCGGTGCCGACGAGGGAGGCGAGCACCCCGGTCGCCGCCGCGGCGGGCAGCGGCGGGAAGAGCGCGGCCAGATCCTCGCGGCGCGCTTCGATCCCGGTCTGAAAGTCGGCGCACGGGGCGCAGTCGCGCAGGTGCGCGCGGTAGCGGCGACCGCGCAGCCGGCGTCCGTCGCGATCGGAGAGCGCGCGTCGCACCTCCGCGCAGTCCATGTTTCGGCCCTCACTCATCTCTTGCAGCGCCGTGCGCGCCTCGTAGACCGCCTGCCGCGCCGCCCCCGGGGAGAGCTCGAGGGCCCCACCGATCTCCTCGTAGGAGAGCCCACTCAGCTCGCGCATGACGAGCGCCGAGCGGTGCCGCTCCCCGAGCGCGCGCAGATCCCGCGTCAGCCTGCGCAGCCGCTCGCGCGCCTCCGCGTCCTCGGCGGCGGTCGGCGCGCCGCCGCCCGGCAGGGTCGCCGGATCCACCGGCGTGTCGCGGCGCCGCAGGATCGAGATCGCTTCGTTGCGCGCCACCCGGTAAAGCCACGGGCGCAGAGCAACCGCGCGCTCCTTGCTGGGCAGCGCGCGCAACGCGCTCGCCATCGTGCTGTGCATCGCGTCCTGGGCCTCGTGCGGGTCGCCGAGGATCGCCTGGCAGTAGCGATAGATCTCCTGGTGGTAGCGCTCGTAAATGCGCGCGAACGCGCGCTGGTCGCCGCCCGCCGCCAGACGAGCGAGGTTCGCCTCGCTCACGGGCAGCAAACGCATCCGACCGGCCGGCCTGCCGGCTGCCGCTAGGGGTTGGCCCATCGCTGGTGATTATGCGCTGTCTCGGCGTGATCAAACGCCCCCATGCCCTCGTACCGGGTACACACGTCTCACCGATACGACGCGCGGGGGCGCCGCTCGTCAGGACCTATCCCGGCCGCCGACTGGTCGGAAGGGGCTCAGGCGAGGTTCGATTTGCGCGGGTAGACGACCTCGGGGTCCGTGAGGACGTTCACCAGCGCGGGCTTGCCCGAGGCGAAGGCGCGCTCGAGCGCGGGCTTGAGCTCGTCGGGGCGCTCGACGCGCTCGGCATGGCAGCCGAGGGCGGCGGCGATGTCCTCGTAGGGCGTGCCGGGCCGCAGCTCCGCGGCGACCGAGTACCCGTAGAGGAACTTCATCGGGTGGTGCTCGAGCGCCCAGATCCCGTTGTTGCCGATCACGCCGACGACCGGGATGCCGTGCCGGGCCATCGTGTCGAACTCGAGGCCCGAGAACCCGAAGGCGCCGTCGCCGAGCAGCAGGCAGACCTGGCGGTCGGGGTGCGCGAGCTTCGCGCCGATCGCCTGGCCGGGGCCCGCGCCCAGGCAGCCGTAGGGGCCGGGGTCCATCCAGCATCCCGGCTCGAACGTCTCGACGACCTTGCCGGCGTAGGAGACGAAGTCGCCGCCGTCGCCGACGACGATCGCGTTGCGGTCGAGCACCTGCCCGAGTTCGCGATAGACGCGCATCGGGTGCAGGGGCGCGCGGTCGTCGTCGAGCTCGGCGCGCTCGGCCTCGCGGCGCTCGGCCTCGGCGGCGCGCAGGCTCTCGAGCCAAGCGTCGGTGCGGCGCGCGCCGCCCGCCGACTCGCGGATCGCCGCCAGCGTCGGGGCGATGCCGCCGACGAGCTCCACGTCGGGCTGGCGGTTGTTGCGCAATTCGTTCGGGGCGACGTCGAGCCAGATCAGCTTGGTGTCCTCGCCGAATGCCCCGCCGAAGCCGAGCCGGAAGTCGAGCGGCAGGCCGATCGCGAGCGCGACGTCGGCCTCGCCGAGGCCCTTGCCGCGCGTACGGGAGAAGCACAGCTCGTGGTCCGCGGGCAGGCAGCCGCGCCCCATGCCGTTCAGGTACACCGGGATGCCGAGCTCCTCCGCCAGCGCGCGCAGCTCGTCCTCGCCGCGCGCCCAGTAAAGCCCCGTCCCCGCCATGATCGCCGGTCGCTCGGCGCCGGCGAGCAGCTTCGCGGCCTCCTCTACGCCCTCGGCCACCGGCCCCGGGTCGAAGCCGTCGGCGGCGGGAACCTCGGCCTGGGCCTCGGTGAAGACGACGTCGAGCGGATAGTCGACGAAGGTCGGCCCGCTCGGGTGCGCCAGCGCGCGGTCGATGGCGGCAGCGGTGACGCCGGCGATCTGCGCGGGGTCCTTCACCGTCTCGGCCGACTTGGTCACCGGCGCGACGAACGGCACGTGGTCGACCTCCTGCAGCGAGCCCGAGCCCCAGCGCATCTCCGGCGCACGACCGCCCAGGACCGTGATCGGCGAGCGGTTGTAGAGGGCGCCCGCCATCGCGCTCACGCCGTTGGACACCCCGGGCCCCGCGGTGAGCGCCGCGACGGCGGGCGTGCGCGTTGCCTTCGCGAAGCCTTCCGCGGCCCACACGGCCGCCTGCTCGTGGCGGACGTCGACGATCTCAATCCCCTCGGCGCGACAACCGTCGTAGATCGAGAACAGGTGCCCGCCCGACAGCGTGAACAGGTGGGTGACGCCCCGCGAGCGCAGCGCACGCGCGACGTGGCGGCCGCCGTGCACCGCGGTCTCGGCGCTCTGCGAGGTCGTCGCCATCGCCACTGATCCTAGGTCAAATCCGGGTGCGCTCGCCCCAGCTCAGGGGAGCGCCCGCCTACTCGCCGCGCGCTCGGCTGCGCCCGCGCACCCACGCCGGCCGCGGCAGCCGCAGGCGCGACGGGCCGTTCGCCGCGGGTGCGGGCTGAGGCGCTCCGCGCAGATACGGGACGAAGAGCTCGATCGGCTCGTCGATGCCGCGGATCTCCACCTCGCCGCACGGCTTGACGTCCAGGGCGGGCCCCAGGCGCTCCGCGGTCTCGGCGGTGATCAGCACGTCCGCGTCGAGCTCGCGCGTGGCGGCCTCGATCCGCGCGGCGATGTTCACGGCGTCGCCGATCACGCTGAAGTCGAGGCGCCCGCCGCCGCCGATCGCCCCCGCCACCACCGTGCCGGTGTTGACGCCGACGCCGATCCGCAGCTCGCCCGCCTTCTCCTCCTCGTTGACCAGGCGGGCGATCTCGATCGCCGCGCGCGTGGCGCGGTCGGCGTGGTCTCGGTAGCGCCGGGGCGCACCGAACACGGCGAGCAGCCCATCGCCCACGAACTTGTCCACGTGGCCGCCGTGACGGGCGATCACCGGGACGATGGTCTCGAAGAGCTTGTTCAGGCAGGCGACGACGGTGCGCGCGTCCGAGCGCGCCGCGAAGCCCGTGAAGTCGCACACGTCGCAGAACAGCACGGAGACCTCGGCCTCGATCCCCTCCTCCTCATAGCTCTCGCTGAGGATGTAGTCGGCGACGGAGCGATCGAGATAGGTCCCAAACGCGTCGCGGATCCGCTCGCGCTCCGCAAGGCCCTCGACGAGCTGGTTGAAGGATGCGGCGAGCTCCCCCAGCTCGTCGCCTGTCGTCACCGGCACGGCCACCGAGTAGTCCCCGGCCATCACCGCTTCCGTGGCGCGCTGCAGATCAGCGATCGGGCGCGTGATCGAGCGCGAGAGCAGGACGGTGAGCTCGAGCGCGATCGTGGTCGCGACGCCGAGCGCGATCGCCACGTCAAGGCCGAGATTCGCCCCGCCGCCGCCCTCCGTGGTGAGCGCCGCGACGGCCATCCCGGTGACCACGTTGATCGCCGGGAGGGTAAGCAGCAGGCGCCAGCGCAGCGAAAGCGCCTTCAGGCCCGTGCTCGTGCGCGGTGAGACCTGCCTGTTGATGTCGACGAGCACCGGCCGCAGGCCCACCTCGAGCGCCAGCGTGTGCAGGATCATCGCGTAGCCGAGCGCGACCAAGGCGCCCGCCACGAACGGCACGATCGCGAGCCAGCTCAGGCCCAGCCAGACGACGGCGAGGATCGCCGAGGGGATGACGACGATCACGACGGGCATCAACCCGATCGTCCGCACCATCCGCCAGGGGAAGCTCACCGCCGCGGCCCAAGCGGCGGCGGTGGATTCGTCGTCGCGTTGGCCCGCTATCCAGCGGTTGACCGGGCGCAGCAGCGGAAAGGCCTTGACGCAGGTGAGGACGATCGCGATCGCGACGAGCGCGGACGTGAAGCCGAAGAGGGCAAAGAAGTCCCCCGTCGAACCCTCGTAATAGAAGCTGAACAGCCCGTACGTGCCCAGCACGATCGGGAAAGCGGTGAGCAACTCGACGGCAAGGAAGGCGCGAGGATAGAACCGGCCGAGCTTCCGGTAGGCCCACGTAAGGGCGCTTGGGACCACGGGGGGATTTTCCCACCAACGGTGGCGGCACGCGCTCCGGGGTGCGGGGCTCAAGCTTGCCGGGGGGCGCTCCGATGGATGAGGAGGTGTATCGCTTGCCAGAAAACGGGGGGATTCCGGCGCCGCCGCCGGATCTGCCGACACGCGTGGTGGCGGCGCGCCACGACGCCTGCGGCACCGAAACGAGAGTCCGCGTTCCCGGCTCGGTTCCGGCGCGCGCGTTGCGCCGGCTGATCTGCGCCCGCTGCGCCCAGCCGTTCGAAACCGAGGCCCTCGCCGACCTCGGCGTGCAGGACGCTGCGGCGGCCGCGGCAACCAGCGCACTCCGGCCTTCCCAGTCCAGCCCCGGCGCCGCGCGCTCCCCACGCCCGACCCGCTCGCCTGCTGAGTCAGGGACCCCGGCGCATCGCGGTGGGAAGCTGCGCCTCCCCGGCCCGCAATCGCCCGTCTGGCGCTGGGCGGGAATCCCGCTCGCCGCGCTCGCCGTCGTCGCCGGCGTGAGCCTGTTGACCGGCGGAAGCGACGAGCCCGCCCCGAGCACCCCCTCCGCCGGCGCTCCGGTCGAGACCGGCACGACCACCGCGAGCGCGCCCGCCGACGGCGCGCGCCAGCGCCGCGGCGCTGCGAAGCGCGCCAAGGCGACGCTCGTGCGCACCCCCTCGTTCACGCTCGCGCTGCCCGCCGGCTGGAAGCGCACGAAGCCCTCTGGCGACGCCGCGTTCGCGGCGCGGGCACCGGGCGGCGCGGCCGACGCGACGCTCTGGGTGGAACACGACCCCAAGCTCTCCTTCGCGGACTTCGAGGCCCGCTCGGTGGCCCAGGTCGAGGCGCTCACCGGCGAGACCCCGGAGGTGGAGCGCAACCCGGGGCCCACACCAGAGCGCAGCTGGTTCACGCTGACCGCACCGGCTCCTGAGGGCGCGCCGAGCTACAGCGTGGTCGGGCGCTTGTCCGGTCCCTACCGCTACTACCTCGCCACCACCGTGCAGCCAGGCGCGCCGTCCGAGGTGGCGGCGGGCGCGGAGCTGATCCGCGAGTCGTTCGTGCCGGAGGCGGGCCGATGAGCAGACGCGCGATCCTTCTCACGCTGCTCGCGCTGCTCGCGCCGCTGCCCGCCGTCGCGGTCGGCGGCGGCAGCGGCCCGCAATCGCTCTCGGTCTCGGCGGCGCTGGGTGGCTGCGGGCTGATCGACAACAGCGTCGCTTGCCGGGTCGACGTGAGCTGGAGCGCGCTCGCGAAGGCCGACTCCTACAGCGTGAGCGTCACCGCTCCGGGCGGCAGCGTCGTGGGTTCCGCCGAGACTTCCGGAGCCTCCACCTCGCTTTGGATCCCCTACTCGGGCGCGGGCGCCTACACGGTGACCGTGACCGCCTGGGGCAGCGAGGACGGCGAGGAGCCCGCCGTGATCGCGCGCGAGCGCTTCGGCGCGGAGACCGACGAGCGGCTACATGGCGCCAAGGACGTCCAGCCGTCTGACGCCGAGCCCGAGACCGACTCAGATCCCGTTGAAACCGAGGCGCAGCCGGAGCCGGAGCCCGAGGTCGGGGTCGAACCCGAGCCGCAGGAGCCCCCGCCCACCGAGCAGCCCGCGCCCGAGCAGCCGGCGGAGGCCCCGAGCTGTCCGCCGACGCCGGCGGAGCCGGCCGCTGAGGCGAGCGCGTCGGAGGCGAGCGCCGCTGAGGCGCCCGCCGAGACAGCGACGGATTGCTGAGCGGGCGCTGCCCGAGGCGCGGCGGACGGACGGGGTCCTCTACGCCCCGCCTTCGACGTGGGCCTTGAGGCCCTCCGCGGCACCCTTCGTCAAGAACTCCTTCACGCGGCCCTCGACCGGCCCGCGCAGCAGCATGCCCAGCATGCGGCCGGGATCGACCTCGAGGATGTACGTGGCGCGCGTGCGCTCGCCGTCGAGGGCGGTCAGCTCCCAGCGCCCGTTGAGCGATTTGACGTCGCCCTTCTCCTGGCGCCAGCGCAGGCCGTCCGGGGGCTCGTAGGAGAAACTCAGCGTCGTGGTCGTGCGCTTGACGACCGCGTCCGCCTCGGTGCGCACGAGCGTCGCCCGCCCCTCGGCATCGGTCTCGAGCACCTCGACCGTCTCCATCGCCGGGTTCCAGGCGGTCGCCCCGGGCACGTCGGCCGCCACCTCGTAGACGCGCGCGAGCGGCGCGTCGATCTCAACGGTGTGGCTGGCGGTCAGGCGGCCGATGCGGGAACGCTAGCGAGCGGCGCGGCGCGCCGACTTCATGATTTCGTGGGATCAACCGACAGGATCGCGAAGTCGCGGAGCTGGTCGGCGTGAGTTCGCGATTGTGTGGGATCAACCAACGAAATCGCGATGTCGCGGCCGCCGTCAGGTACCGGGGGAGGGATTCGAACCCTCACGCCCCCGAAGGGGCTCTTGCTTTTAAGGCAATAGCGTCTGCCAGTTCCGCCACCCCGGCGCGGGGGCGAGCGTACCGCCGCCCTGGACAAATTATGGTCGCGGTTAGGTAGCCCTGTTACCGTGTTCCCGCAGGAGTCGATTTGGAGGCGTCAACCCTCACAGCCACGACTCGGTTCGGGCGGATCGCCAGGCGCTCACCGCTGCTGCGCCTACAGGGTGACGAGCGGCTTATCGCGCTCACCCGCGCAGGGAACGACCGCGCGTTCGAGGCGCTCGTCGAGCGCTACCAGGCGCGTCTGCACGCGTTCTGCCGCGGCATGCTCGGATCGTCCGAGGATGCGGAGGACGTGCTGCAGGAGGTCTTCGTCGCCGCCCACGCCGCGATCCTCGCCGACAACCGCAAGATCAACGCGCGGCCCTGGCTGTATCGGATCGCGCGTAACCGCTGCCTGAACCACCTGCGCAAGCCCGTCGCCGAGGGCCAGGACTCGATGGACATCCACCCGCACGAGCACGGCACCTCGGTCGCCGAGCGGGTGCAGAAGCGCGAGGACTTCCGAGCGCTCGTCGCCGACGTGCAGGATCTGCCCGAGACGCAGCGCACCGCCCTGCTCCTCCGTGAGCTCGACGCCCTGAGCTACGAGGAGATCGCACACGCGATGGACACCACCGTGCCGGCGGTCAAGTCGCTGCTCGTCCGCGCTCGCATGTCGCTCGCCGAGTGCAGCCAGGCCCGCCACCTGACCTGCGACGAGGTGAACCTCGAGCTCGCCGAGGCGGCCGAGGGCCTGCGCAAGGTCTCCGGGCCGGTTCGCGCGCACCTGCGCCGCTGCGAGCGCTGCCGCGAGTACCGCACCGAGCTGCGCCGCAGCGAACGGTCGCTCGCGGCGCTCGCGCCCGTCGGGCCGCTCGGCGCCCTCGCGCACGTCATCGGCAGCAAGCTCGGCATCGGCGCGGGGACCGGGACCGCGGGCGGCACCGCGGTCGGCGGAGCCGCGGCCGCGAGCTCGAGCGGAGCGATCGGTGTCGCCGCGGGGAGCGCGGTTGGCGCGCTCGGGGGCAAGGCCGTCGCGGGATTCGCGAGCGTCGCCCTGCTCACCGCCGGCGCGGTCGAGGTCAACCACATCTACAAGGAGAAGCGCGACGCCACGCCCACCGCGTCCACCGCGCAGGCGATCGCGCCGCCGAAGCCCCACGCGACGCCCAGCGTGACGGGCGCCTGGGCGTCTGCCCTGCCGGCCAATGCGCCGCGCGCGGCGCGCACCAAGGTCCGCACGGGCGGATACCCGGCGGCGCCAGGCGCGCAGCAGGCCGCCGCCCAGGACGCGCAGGGCCCCTCCTCCACCCCCGCAACCCCGACTTCTCCGTCCACGTCCACCCCCAGTTCCTCGACGCCCACCGAGACCACGACGACGCCGCCCGCGACGACCGCGCCGCCGGTCACCGATGACGCGGTCTCGGGCGCGAGCGAGAACGGCGGCGGGGTCGCCGGCCCGGGCGCCGGGGATTCGGGCACCGGGACGGCGCCGGAGGAGCCTGCCGATCCGCCGGCCGAGCCGCCGGCTCCGCCCACCGAGCCCGCCCCGGTGGATCCGCAGCCCGTCGATCCAAAGCCTGTCAACCCGGCGCCGGTCGCTCCCAACACGGGCGGCATCGCGGCCCCGCCGGCCCTGGTCGAGCCGGGCGGCGATTCGCGGCCCACGCGCTGAGCGCGCTCGCCCTGCCCGCGCCGGCTACTGCTCGACGCTCGGCAACTCGACGCGCACCGTAGTCCCGCGGCCCAGCTCCGAGCGAATCTCGAGCTCCCCGCCGGCCGCCTCGACCCGCTGAGCGACGGAGGCGAGCCCGATGTGGCCCGCCGCGAGCGCTTCCCGCGGACGCTCGGACGGCATCCCGCGCCCGTCGTCGCTGACCACGAGCTCCAGCCGCTCGCCGCGCGGCGCGAGCCGCAGGACCACGCGCTCGGCGCCCGAGTGGCGCGCGGCGTTCGCCAGCAGCTCCCGAGCCAAGGCGAGCACGAGCTCGTCGTTGCGCCCGAGCGCGGAGGGCGCGATATCGATCTCCACCTCGAACCCACCCTGGCGCCCCGCCTGGCGGGCCACGGCGCCCAGCGCCTGCTCGAGGCCACCGCGCTCGAGCGTCACCGGGTGCAGGGCGAGCATCGCCTCACGCAGGTGCTCGATCGTCGAGTTCACGACCTCGTGGGCCCGCGTCACGCCCGCCCGCCCCGGCGCCGCCTCGATCAGGTCCTGGTTGGCGGCAAGCAGGCTCTGCAGCGCGTCGTCGTGGATGAGCTGGGCGATGCGCCGGCGGGCACGGTCCTCCGCGTCCATCACCTGCGCGACGAACTGCTTGCGGTCCTCGAGCTCCCCGCGCAGCCTCTCGACCTCGCGTTCCAGCTCCGCGATTCGCGCGCGCAGCTCGTCGGGCGAGACCTCGCTCACTCGATGAGGCCGCGGCGCATGGCCTCGGCCACCGCCGCGGCGCGGTCGGAGACGCCGAGCTTCTCGTAAAGCGTGTGCAGATGCGACTTCACCGTCGTCGTGCTCAGGTGAATCCGCTTGCCGATCTCGGGCGCGCTCAACCCGTCAGCGATCAGCTTGAGGACCTCCGACTCGCGGGGGGTGAGCGCCGGGCGCCCGTCCGCGCGCTCGCGCTGCTGGATCTCCCGGGCGAGCCCGGCCTGCACCTCCGGCGCGAGCGCCGTGCCGCCGCGCGCGATCGTCACGATCGCATCGCAGATCTCCTGGCGGGAGGCTTCCTTGGACAAATAGCCGCGAGCGCCCTCGGCGACGGTGCGGTAGGCGAGCTCGGACTCCATGAACGCCGACAGGAACAGCACTTCGGTCTCCAGGCCGTCCCGGCGCATCGCGCCGAGGACCTGCGTGCCCTCGAGCCCCGGCATCCGGATGTCCAGCACCGCGACGTCGGGCGTCGTCTCGCGGATCAGCTCCAGCGCCTCGCGGCCGTCGCCGGCCTCGCCCACGAGCTCGAGGTCGGGGCGCTCCTTCACGGCGCGGACGATGCCCTCCCGGTAGATGGGATGGTCGTCGGCGACGAGCACGCGCACCCGTTTGGTCTGGCTGGCCATGGCGCGAGTCTAGAGCGCGGCCTCAGTGAACGGGCGCGGATTCGAGTGCGGTCCCAAGCGCGGGAACCGAAAGCATCCTGCTCAACGGCCCCGCGCTTGGCACCGCCGCTCGAGCCCCCTCAGCCACCTGCACGTCGGATCACAGGAAATACCCGGAGCCTCAGCTCGAGGTCTTCCCTGACTTCGAGCTGAGGCCTCCGGATACGGGACAGGGCGCCTATGTGGGCTCCGGTGTCACGCGGAGCCTGGGCGTCCATAACGCCACCGGTGTTCGCTTTCGGCTCCACCCCGGCGTCTCCGACTTCCTGTCTTCGATCCGCCGTGGCTGTATGGGGGCTGTGGTCCGATGTCGCTCCCAATGCGAGCCGATCGCATCCCCGATGGCGGGGGTTAGGGGGTGGACAAAGGTTGGACCACAACTGCGCGGGCAACATCCTCCGTTCGGTCTGTGCATCGGACGAAAAGTGCCTCCACCGATCGGACGATGGCGCGAGCCGCGCACCCAGGAGCGAAGAATCCGCCCCGCCTACGGCGCGTCGGCCGGGGCGAGGCGGATTCGTATCGCTACTTGTGAAGGATCCGCGGTCGGGGCGCGGACGGGGCGGGGTCTAACTCGACCAGGTGCCGCCGGGCTCGAGGACCTCAACCCGCGAGGACGTCGAGGACTCGACCTCCTGCTTGAAGGCCTGCGCGTCGGTCTCGATCAGGGGGAACGTGTTGTAGTGGCAGGGCAGCACGGTCGGCGCGCCGATCAGCTCGGCGGCGTGGGCGGCATCGTGGCGGTCCATCGTGTAATGCCCGCCGATCGGCAGGATCGCGACGTCGATGGGCGTGCGCTTGGCGATCAACGCCATGTCGCCGAACAGGCAGGTGTCGCCGGCGTGGTAGACGGTGACGCCGCCGATGTTGACCACGAGGCCGGCGGCCTGGCCGACGGGGACGCCGTGAACCGCGCTGAAGGGTGCCTCGTCGGAGCCAGGCATCGTGTTCGTGTGGAATGCCTGAACGAGCTTCACCCAGCCCCAGTCGAAGGACACGGTCCCGCCGAGGTTCGGGTCGTGCACGTCCTCGAGGCCCTGATGTTCAAGCCACTTGGCGACCTCAACGTGCGCCACGGCCGCGGCGCCCGTGCGCTTCGCGACCGGCACGGCGTCGGCGATGTGATCGGCATGGCCGTGGGTGATGAGCACGTGCGTGGCATCGACGTCTTCCGCGGTCGCCTCGGCGACGGGATTGTTCGGCTTCAGGAACGGGTCGATCAGTACGCGCGCGTTGCCGTCGGTCAACTCGAAGCACGAGTGCCCATGCCACTTGATCTCCATCGTCGGTCAGTCCTCCTGTTTTCGTCCTAGTTCCTCTCTCAAAGCCCAGCCGACCGCGACGCCGACGAACATCGACACGCGCGCCTCCTCGGCCAGCAGCGTCCGCACCTGCCGGGCGCGCTCGGCCGGGTCCTCGGACCCCAGCGCGCTGTTCACGGCCGTCTCGTGTGACTCCGCGAACCAGCCGCCGGCCTCAAGCGCGCTCGTGAGCACGCGCTGGAGGGTCGGAGCCACCTTGGCGACGAGCGCCTCCGCCTCGCGGAAGCGCTCGGGGTCGCTGAGCGCCTCGACCGCAGCCTCGAGCTCCTCATCGCTGTAGGGGCCGGTCATTGGCGCCCAACATACCCAGGCTGGGGCCTACGACCGCAGCTCGTAGAGGTGCAGGCGGAAGTCGGTGCGGTAGCCGAGCCGCGCGTAGACCGTCTCGCCCAGCGACGACGCCTGCAGCGAGCTGGTGCGCATCCCGCGCTGCCGCGCTGCGCGCAGAGCCGCGGCGAGCAGCCGAGTGGCGAGCCCACGGCCCCGGTGGCGCTCGGCCGTGGCCACGAAGTGGATGCCGACGTCGTCGTCGTGATCCAGCGTCGCGAGCACGGCAGCCGTCTCGCCGCCCACCCGCGCCCGGTAGAGGCGTAGCGGCAGGCCGGCCGGAACCCCCCCGAAGGCCGCGGCCAGCCCCGTGCCGGGTGCGAACCCGTAAGCATCATCGTTCACCGCGCCGAACTCCGCGAAGCTCGCCGCATCGTCCCAGTCGAGCTCGCCCGCGTCTGGACCCTCGAAACCCTCGAGCTCGAGGCTCATGGCCGCCGGGCTGCCGTCGAAGGCGTGGCCGCGCGCGGTGAGCAGCTCGATCGCGCGGGTATCCCACTCCGGGACCCACACGGTCCAGGCCGAGACTCCAGCGCGCTCGTAGACCCGAGCGAGCTCAGCGTGGCGAGCCGCGAGCGCCTCGGCATCGTCGTAGACGACCGAGTTCACGACCGAGCGCTGCGCCGTCGCGGGCACGATCGCAGCCGTCACCCCGTCGGCCTCCCACAGACGCGCATCGGCGGTGGCGCCCGCCATCCAGTGGGCGACGCCCCTCAGGCAGCGGCGCTGGAGCGCGAGCGCCTCCGCCGGGTTCATCGCTTGCGGGCGATCATCAATCCGTCGGCGATGCCGACCATCGCGGTGTCCACGCGCTCGTCCGCGGCGACCTTCTCGTTCACCGCGCGCAGCCCGGCGATCGAGTCGCGGCGCCCCTCGGGGACCTGGTCGTCGGGCGCGTTGATGTAGCCCGAGGCGAGCACGTTGTCGAGCAGGATGAGCCCGCCCCGTCGCGTCCGGACGAGGGCTTCCTCGTAGTAGTCGGGGTAGGTCTGCTTGTCGGCGTCGATGAAGACGAGGTCGAAGCGCTCCTCGGCGGGGAGCGAGCGCACCGTCTCGAGGGCCGGGCCAACGCGGATCTCCACGCGGTCCTCGAGGCCCGCATCCGCGAGGTTGCCCCGCGCGCGCTCGGCGTACTCCTCGCTCAGCTCGCAGCAGAGCAGGCGCCCGCCCTCGCCGAGGCCACGGGCGATGCAGATCGCCGAGTAGCCCATGAACGTGCCGATCTCGAGGGCCTCGCGGGCGCCGGTGGCACGTGCCAGCAGCGTCATGAAGGCCCCCTGGTCCGGGGCGATCTGCATCGAGGCGACCGAGCCGAGCGCCTCCGTGTCGCGCTGCACGCGCTCGAGCAGGGGGTCCTGACGAGCCCCGTGCTCGACCATGTAGGCGTGCAGACCCTCGTCGAGCTGCGTGAAGTTGCTCAAGCGGGCGTTCTCCTGCGCGCGGTGAAAAGCACGAGGCCGGCCACAATAGCGCCCGCCAGGGCCGCCCAGGGGTCGGCCATGTCCTCGAAGAGGGGCAGCAGCAGGACCACCGTCGCGGCGACGCCCACGGCGAGCGGGTCGTACGAGTTCTCGGGGTGAGCGCGGCGCTCGGGCTCGCGCATCACCACGTAGGCGGCGATCAACCCGAGCGCGATGGCGTTGCCGCCCGCGATCAGCGGCGCGCCCCCGCCGAGCTCGATGGCCACCTGTTCAGCGGCGAGCGCGCCCACGGCGCCCGTCGCCAACACCAAGAGCAGAGCCAACAGGCTCCCGAACCGCCGCTCGAGCGGCGGCAGGAAGATCGCAATCGCGATCCCGCACACGAACAAGTAGCCCGCGTCGTCATAGACGAAGGGCGCCGCCGCGTAGCGCCAGACCTCGTCGCCGACCGGGCCCACGATCGCGCCGAGATCGAACAGGGAGAGGTCGGTCGCGGCGAGCAGCACGTAGGTCACCGCGGAGGCCACGACCACCGCGATCGTCGCAAGCGGCTTGCCGCGCAGCTCGCGACGGCGCTCGGCGCGCGCGGCACGTCGTTCCCGGCGCTCGGCGGACTTGCGCAGGCGGCGCTCGCGGCGGCCCTCGCGGACCTTGATCTCGTCGCCCTCGCGCTCGAGCTTCGGGGCGCGCTTGCGCAGGCGCGTGCCGCAATACGGGCACTCGGTCACATACGGGCTCACCTCCGAGCCGCAGTTGCGACAAACGACGCTGAGCTCAGGCGTGCCCATCCTGAGCCGAGGATACCCCTCACCCGGGGTCCGTCACCAGCGCTTTGCGAAGCGTCCGCGAACCGGGGTATCGGGCCGGCGGGATTGCCAGATCGCGACGCGCCATATATACCTCGGATATGAGCGGGACCATCAGTCGCCAGGCGCGTCGACCGCAGCAGGGAAACGACGCGCTTCACAACGCATGACGCGCGGGCCCGCAAACGCGATCGTGATCGGTGGCGGCGTCGCCGGCCTGTGGACGGCACGCGCGCTCGCGCAGCGCGGCGTGGAGACGACCGTCCTCGAGCGCAAGGCGCCGGGAGCGGGCGCGTCTTCGGGAAATGCCGGCTGGGTCTGCCCCGGTCAGGCGGGACCGATTCCCGAGCCGGGCCTCGTGACCCAGGGGCTGCGGATGCTCTTCGACCGCGAGTCCGCGCTGTACTTCGCGCCGCGGGAGCTACCGCGTATGGCGCTCTGGCTCGCGGCCTTTGCGCGCCACTGCACGTGGCGTTCCTTCACGGACGGGGTGCGGGCGCTCGCGCAGCTCGGCTACCCGTCATTCGACCTCGTCGCCGATCTGGCCCGTGAGGCCTCGCCGCCGCCGCGCCTCGACCGCTCGGGGCTGATGATCGCGGCGAGCGACCCCGCCGTGGTCGAGCGGTACCTGAAGCTCATGGCGCCGCTGCGGGAGCTGGGCCACGACCTCCCGGCCGCGCCGCTCGGCGCCGAGGAGCTCGCCGAACTCGAGCCCCAGCTCGCCGGCCGGGCGAGCGCCGTTTTGATCAGCGACCACATTCAGGTCGACCCGGCGCCGTTCACCCAGACGCTCGCCGATCGCGTGCGGGCGGCGGGCGTGCGGATCGTCGAGGACGCGCAGGTGACGGGCTTCGAAGCCCAGGACGGGCGCGTCACCGCCGTGCGCACCACGGATTCGCGCCTGAGCGCCGACGTGGTCGTACTCGCCGCGGGCGCGTGGACCGCGCCGCTCGCCCGTTCGCTCGGCGCTCATCTGCCGATTGCCGGCGGGAAGGGTTACAGCGTGGACGTCCGCGAGCCCGGCTGGATGCCCCGCCACGCGATCCTGTTCACCGACACCCACCTCGCGCTCTCGCCGCTCGGCGACCGCCTGCGGATCGCCGGGACGATGGAGTTCAGCGGCCTCAACGAGCGCATCGACCAGCGCCGGGTGGACGTGATGCTCGCGCGCGCCCGCGAGCTCTTCGGCGACTGGAAGGAAGCCGCGCCACCCTGGGCCGGACTGCGCCCGGTGGCCCCCGACGGGCTGCCGATCATCGGCCGGCTGCCGCGGTCGGAGAACGCGTACGTCGCCGCGGGCTACACCATGCTGGGGATGACGATCTCGCCCGCGGCGGGCGAGTTCCTCGCCGAGCAGATCGTCGCCGGGCAGCGGCCCGAAGCGCTCGCGCCCTTCGATCCGGGCCGCTTCGTGCAGCTGCCCGTACGCCGGCGCGCCGCGGCCTGACGAGGCCCGCCGCGGCCGCGGCTCAGCGCGCCTCCGGGATCACCAGCTCTCGGGTGAGCTTGCGCAGATCGCGGTGGCGCTCCCACGACGCCAGCTGGCGCCGCGCCCCGGTGCCGACCCCGACGATGTCCCAGACGCCCTCCAGCATCGGCGCGCAGCCGAGCTCGAGCGCGTCGGCGCTGAGCTCCTCGAGCAGGCGCTCGGCCAGGGTCGGGGCGGGCACGTGGTGCCCGGCCCGGAAGTCGACGAGCTGCCCCTCCATGCCGCGCAGCGCGGCGCGCACCTTGTTGTCGTCGATCAGCTCCGTCGGGTACTCCACGAGCGGCTCCTCGGCGTCGTAGAGGTTGCTCAGCCGGCGCGCCAGGGAGACGATCAGGGCCGCCAGGGCGAGCGTGTGCTCGACGCTGGTCTGCTGGTCGCAGATCCGCGTCTCCACCGTGCCGAGGCGCGGGTGCGGGCGCACGTCCCACCACAGGTAGGTGTAGTCGTCGATGGCGCCGCTGCGCACCATCGTGTCGACCCGGTGGGAGTAGATCTCCCACGTGCCGTAGTGCGGTGGGATCCCCTGGCGCGGGAACGCGCGAAAGATCGGAATGCGCGAGGACATCATGCCCGTCGCCTCGCCGCGCCAGAACGGCGAGTTCACCGACAGCGCCAGGAGCAGCGGCAGGTAGCGCCGGATCCCGTCGGCGACGTAGATCGCGCGGTTCGCGCCCTCGATCGCGACGTGCACGTGAGTGCCGAAGATCAGCTCCTGGCGGGCGATGTGCCCGAGCTCGTCGATCAGCTCCGCGTACCGCTCGCGCTCGACGATGAGCTGGTCCTCCCAGAGCGCGAACGGGTGGGTGCCGGCGGCCCCGACGGTCAGGCCACGCTCGGCGGCGAGCTCGGCGACGAGCGTGCGCAGCTGCCGCAGCTCCTGCCCCGCCTCCGCGATCCCCGCGCACGGCCTGGTCGCGATCTCGAGGACGGACTGCATGAGCTCCGGTTTCACCTGGCCGTCGGCGTGCGCGGGCACGGCGGCGAGGATCGGCTCGATCTCCTGTGCGAGCTCGAGGGTCCCCGCGTCGAGAAGCATCAGCTCCTCCTCTATGCCCACGGTGTAGGGCGGTCCGTTGAAGGCGTGCTCCAGCATGGGTAATGCGCGCCCCGGGGCACGCGCTGCGGCCTATTATCCGCACACGGCCACCTACAAACCAGAGAGGACGCTCGTTTCGCCAATGGAACTCACCGCAGCCACCCAGCAGAAGTCCCTGCTCGACACGCTGAACCCCGGCAAGCGCACGCGCCTGCACCGCCTGCTCTTCGAGTTCGGCCCGGGCAACGGCACGCTCATGCTGC
>CBFGWL010000039.1:0-25209 GCA_965652565.1 uncultured bacterium | reverse complement strand
CCGGCCGGCTGACCCGCTAGAGCGGGCGGGGGTTTTACGAGTACTCGTAGGCGCGCGGCTGCTCGGCGAGCCCGAGCATGCGCCGGGCCTGCGCGGGCGTCGCGATCTCCCGACCAAGGAGTTCGGCGGTCTTCACCGCTCGCTCGACGGCCTCGCCGTTACCGCGGAACTTGCGCCCGCGCGAGTAGTAGAGGTTGTCCTCGAGACCGACCCGCACGTGGCCGCCGAGGATCATGCCCAGCGTGGTGATCGGCAGCTGGTAGGAGCCGATTCCGCAGACGAAGAAGAGCGAGCCGTCGGGTAGCTCGTCCAGCAGATCCAACACCCGCCGCGGGGTCGGCAGCGCCGAGCTCTGGTAGCCCATCACGAACTGATGGACGTAGGGTCGCCGCAGTGCCCCCCGCTCGATCAAGCCCCGGCTGACCCAGTAGTTCCCCGGGTTGTAGAGCTCCATCTCGGGCTTGATGTTGAGCTCCGCCATGCGGTCGGCGAGGCCATCGATGATCCCGTAGGTGAACGGAATGATCGTGTCGAACTCCTGGGCGGGGTGAGGGTCGGGGAGCGAGTCGGGCCGCTCCGGAACGCGGAAGCGCGACATGTCCGGACCCAGGTTGAGCGACGCCATCTCGGGCCGCGCGTCGAGGCATTCGAAACGCTGCTCCATGGTCGTCTCCGGGCCGCCTCCGGACGAGTTGTTGATGATCACATCGGGGCAGGCCTCGCGGACCCGCGCGTTGATCTCCGCGTAGGTCTCGGCGCGCTCGGCATTCTTCGCCAGGTTGTCGGGGCAACGCCCGTGGATGTGCACGATGGACGCGCCCGCGTCCACCGCCTCGCGGGCTTGCTCAGCGATCTGCTCCGGCGTCTCGGGTAGCGCCGGGTGCGACTCCCGTCCCTGAATCCCGCCGTTCACCGCGCAGGTGATGATCAACGGATCGAACCCGGTGCGCGTGCGGCCCATCCACTCGAACGGGTCGGCGTACCGCCAAGTCTCCAAGGAATCGTTCGCGTCGCTCATGGCGGCAACGTATGGACACTGGCTGTCCGCCGCTATGCACGGATGTGCCAGATCAGCGCCGTTCCGCGGGTTAGGTTCGCGCATCCGCAAGAGGACGGGGCGCTCACGTGCTCATAGCGTCCGCCCATGGACAGCGGACCGCTCACGATCGACACGCACATGGGCGGGGCGCGCCACCGGACTGCGGTGTTCGTCGTCGCCGCCGATCGCACCGCGCTCATCGACGCCGGCCCCGCCGCGAGCGTCGAGGCCACCCTGGACGAGCTCGAGTCCGCGGGCGTCGACCATCTGGACTGGGTCGTTCTCACGCATGCACACCTCGACCACGCCGGTGCGGCTGGGCACCTCGCGCAGCGCTTCCCGGATGCCAAGGTGGCGGCGCCGGAGCGCGTCTGCCGGCACCTCGCGGATCCCGCGGCGCTGTACGCCGGGACTCGGCATGTTTGGGGAGCGCGGACCGACGAGCTGATCGGCGAGCCCCGCGCGATCGATCCCGCGCGCTTGGAGCCCCTCGGCGACGGGAGCGAGCTCGACCTCGGCGGCTCCAAGCTGATCGCTCTGGCGACGCCGGGCCACACCCGCAACCACCTCAGCTACCTCGACTCCGCGAGCCACACCGTGCTGTGCGGCGACGCGCTCGGGCTCCGGCTCCCCGGCTCGCCGCAGGCGCGCCCGGCCTCGCCCCCCGCCGACTTCTCGCTTGCCGACGCTCTTCAGTCGATCCGCAGGATCAAGGAGATCGGAGCGCGGGATCTGCTTCTCTCGCACTTCGGGTCGGTCCGCGCCGCCGACGGATACGAGTCGCCGGAGGCGGCGTGCGATGCCGCGAGCGAATCCCTGGAGCGCTGGAGCAGGCTCGTGATCCGCAACCTCATCACCGATGCCCCGTGCGTACGCGAGCGCGCGATCACGCGCGTCACGCAGGCGCTCGTTCCCGCTGAGGAATCCGAAGCTCGCGCCGCCTGGGATCGGCTCGAGGCCGTGAACCCCGTTTGGCTCAACGTGGACGGCCTCGAGCGCGAACTGGCCCGTCGGCTGGGCCGCTCCCCGCGCTGGTGAGCTTGGACTATCGGCTATCCGGCTAGCTCGGCTCGGCGCGCGGCGGTGGCCGCCTCGTCAACGGCTCCGTCCGCGAGCACGACGCCGTAGTCCTCGCGCGCGCCCTCCGGCGTGATGTAGCCGTCCTCGACGTCCGCGAGCACGAGCGCAGGGTCGCGCTCGTAGGGCGATCCCCAGCCCCCGCCGCCCGTGGACTCCAGCAGGAACGACTCGTCGGCCTGGAACGGAACCGCCGAGATGACGCACGTATGCCAGTTGCCGTCCTCGTCCAGGCCACCGATGATCTCGCGCGTGCCATCGGGACGCACCTTGACCAGGCGCTGGGCCGGGCTCGGCGCGCCGCCGTTCACGCCTGGAGATCCCTCAAACGTGCGCGAGCATCCCATGCTGAGCGCGGCCCGGCCGAGCCAGCGCACCTGGAAGAGCTGGCCCAGGCCGCCGCGGTAGCGACCGGGGCCGCCCGAGTCGGGGCGCAACTCCATCGACTCGTACTCGACCGGGAAGAGCAGCTCGCCGACCTCGATCGGCAGGTTGGTGCAGTTCCCGAGCGGGTCCATCGTCGCGCTCATGCCGTCACCGTGCGGCGTTCCGCCCCAACCCCCCGGCGGCAACTCGGAGTAGATGGTCTGCTGGCCCTGGGCGTCCTCAACGGCTGCGACGAACCAGTTGATCTCAGCGCTCGTGGGCGCGATCGCCTGGTCGGGAATCGCCTTGGCGATTGCCTCCCAGATCGCGGCGCCGACCTTGGAGGCCGCGACCGTGGTGCAACCCACCGTCGGCGCGGGCCACTCGGAGTTGAGCCACGTGCGTTCGGGAACGCGGATGTCGATGGCGCGATACATCCCCGCGTTCGCCGGCGCCTCCGGCTGCAGGAAGAACTTCAGCGCGTAGTAGACGCATGAGTGGGTGTTGGCCAGCGGGGAGTTGATCGAGCCCGCAACCATCGGGTCCGTCCCCTCGAAGTCGACGGCGATGCCGTCGCCCTCGACGATCAGCTTGAGGCGCAAGCGGATCGGTTCCTCGCTGAAGCCGTCCGTGTCCGTGTACTCCTCGGCCTCGTAGACGCCGTCGGGCATCCGGGCGATCGCCGCCCGCGTCATCCGCTCGGTGTAGTCCTGCACCTCCTCCATCGCCTCGAGCAGCGTGTCGGCGCCATAGCGCTGCGCGAGGCGCTGGAGCTCGCTCTCGCCCACGCGCACCGCACCGAGCTGCGCGCGGAGGTCGCCGTCGACGTGCTGGGGCACGCGGCTGCTGGCCCGCAGGAGGTTGACGAGGTCCTCGTTGAGGACGCCGCCGTCGACGAGCTTCATGGGCGGGATCCGCAGGCCCTCGGCGGCGATGTGGGTGCCGAAGCCCTGGCCGCCGGCGCCGCCGCCGCCCACGTCGGTCCAGTGGGCGCGACTCACCGAGAAGCCGAGCAGAACCCCGTCCTCGTGCACGGGAGCGGTCAGCGTCACGTCGTTTGTGTGAGTGCCCCCGTGGTAGGGGTCATTCAGGACGACGACGTCTCCCGGCCCCAGGTTGTCGAGGCCGAACCGCTCGATCGCCGCCCGGGCGCTGAAGTGCATGGCGCCGAGATGGACCGGGCAGTTCGCCGCCTGTCCGACGAGGTTTCCGTTCGCGTCGAAGATCGCGTTCGAGAAGTCGACCATGTCGACGATCAGCGGCGAGAACGCGGCGCGCTGGAGCACGCGGCTCATGCGCTCGCAGATGTACTCAAACGAACTGCGCATTACCTCGAACGTGATGGGGTCCATCATCAGCCTCCCTGTGCTGCGCCGGCGACCTCAACCGGCACTTCGTCCGACAAAGTCGTGACGGTGAGGATCGCGTTGCCCTCTTCGTCGATCCGCCCGTGCGTGCCTGGCGGCAGCACGAGCGTCGTCTCGCCGTATTGGACGATCGCCGGCCCCGCGAGCTCGTCGCCCGCGCGCAGCGCGGCGCCGTCGTGGATCTCGGCGTCGTGCCAGACGCCGTTGAAGTAGACCTGCCGGGACTCGAGCGATCCGCCCGTGCCCTCGCCGCCGGCGACCCGCGCCGCGGTGTCGGGCTTGCTCAGACGACCCTCCCCGCTCACGCGGAGGTTGACCACGGCCACCGGCGAGCCATCCGCGCGCACACCGTGTTCGCGATCGTGCGCGTCGTGGAAGGCCGCCACCAGCCGCTCGAGCGCCGGGCCGTCGATCGCCCCCGGCTCCACGGGCGTCTCCACCTCGTACGACTGGCCCACGTAGCGCATGCCGGCGAAGCGGCTAAGGCCGATGTCGCCCTCGGCGATCCCGTGGTCCAGGAGCCGCTGCCGCACGTCGGCCTCCAATTCAGCGAAACGTTCCTCCAGGGCAGCGGGATCGAGCCCATCGCACTCGGCGTAGAAGGTCTGCTCGGAATCGAGGCGGACGTCCATCACCGAGGCGCCGTAGGCGGAGGCAACGCCGGCGAACGGCGGCACGATCACCTCGCCGATGTCGAGCGAGCGCGCGATCCCCGCGGCATGCATGGCGCCCGCGCCACCGAACGTGACGACGGCGAAGTCGCGCGGGTCGCGTCCGCGGTCGACCGAGACCATCTTGATCGCCGAGGCCATGTTCTCCGTGCAGATCTCGAGGATCCCCTCGGCGCAGACGAGCGGGTCAAGGCCCAGCGGCTCCGCGACCCTGGCGATCGCCTCCTCCGCCTTCGCGCGGTCGAGCTCGAGACGTCCGCCGAGCGAGGTGCTGAGTCGGCCGAGCACCAGATTCGCGTCGGTCACGGTCGGTTCGGTTCCACCCAGTCCGTAGCACGCCGGGCCGGGCACCGAGCCCGCCGAGCGCGGGCCGACCCGCAGCGAGCCCCCGTCGTCGATCCACGCGATCGAGCCGCCCCCCGCGCCGATGCTTCGGATGTCGAGCATCGGGGTGATCACGGGCATATCCCACTCGATCTCGTAGTCGTCGCGGATCAGCCCCTGCCCGTCCTCGACCAGGCAGACGTCGAAGCTCGTACCGCCCATGTCGGTTGTGACGAGGCGCGGGCGGCCCAGGGTGCGGCAAAGCTGTCCCGCGGCCGCGACGCCGCCGGCAGGGCCCGACTCGAGCAGGTCATCGGGGCGCTCCCGGGCGACGTCGGCGCGCACGATCCCGCCGTTCGACTTGATCACGCAGAGCGAACCCTCAAAGCCCTCCGTCCGCAGCCGCTGCTCGAGGCGCTCGAAGTAGTCGCCCATCACCGGCAGGAGCGCCGCCCTCACGATCGCGGTGGTGAAGCGCCCAAGCTCCCGGAACTTCGGGATGTCGGAGGACAGCGCGATCATCGCGCCGGGGATCTCTTCGGCGATCACCTCGGCTGCACGGCGCTCGTGAGCCGGGTTCGCGTAGCTGTTGATGAACCCGATCGCGACGTTGCGGATGCCCGCCGCGGCCATCTCCCGCGCCGCCGCGCGCACCGCTTCCTCGTCCAGGGGCGCGCGCACGCTGCCATCAGCGGTGATCCGCTCGGGCACGGTCCAACGGTGGCGCCGCCGCGAGAGGGGCTGCGGCTTTCGCTGGTAGGGCTCGTACAGGTGCTCGCGGTGGATGCGGCCGATCTCAACCACGTCGCGGAAGCCCTTCGTGGTCAGGAACGCGGGCTCGGGGAAGCTGCGCTCGATCAGCGAATTGATCGCGGTGGTGCTGCCGTGGACCAGCAGCTCCACCTCCTTCAGCTCGATCCGCGCCTCGGCGAGCGCGGCGAACACGCCGTCGGTTAGATCATCCGGCGTGGTCAGCGCTTTCGCGGCTCGGGCTTCCTCACCCGGCCCCCACGCGTAGAGGTCCGTGAAGGTCCCTCCGACGTCGACTCCCACCCTCAACATCCGATCACGGTCCTTTCTGATTCGGGGATGCGGCGAGCGGCTTCATGCCGCCGTCGCCGCCCTGCGAATTCCTGAGACGAGCGCGCGCCGCCGTCGCAGCACGACGCAGGTCGGGCGCCTCGACGACCACCACGAGCACAAGCAGTCCGCCCAGCACCAGCTTCGAGACGTAATCCGGGGTCGCCAGGATCACGAACAGTTCCTGGAGAAGAGCGAGGGAGATCGCGCCGACGGCGATCCCCAGCACCGCTCCCTGGCCGCCCGCGAGCGTGACGCCGCCCAGGAGTGCTGCGGTCACAGCGAAGATGAAGGGCGTCAGCCCGGGGTCCGGGTTCGCCGACGCGATGCTGTACGCGAGCAACCCACCGCCGAGCGCGGAGAGCGCGGCCGACGCCATGAAGGTGCCGACCAGCACCCGGTCGGTCTTCACGCCCGCCGCGCGCGCCGCCCGGCGATCGCCGCCGACAGCGCGCAGGTCTCGGCCGAGCCGCGACCAGTGCAGCAGCGCCGCCACGGCGGCGAAGACCGCCAGCGCGATCAGGCTGCGCGGCGAGAAGAAGGTGGCGGTCACCTGCTCGAGCCAAACCCCGACCTCGAGCCGCTCGTAGGCCACGCTCTTCCCGCTGGAGATGACGCTGGTGAGACCCAACACCGCGATGTAACCGCCGAGCGTGACCGGCACGGAGCTGATCCGCAGGCGCGCGATGATCCCGCCCTGGATCGCGCCGATGATCAGGCCCGCGAGGATCGCGGCAGCGATGCCGAGCACTGGCGAGGGGTCGCCCAGCTGAACCGCCAGCATGCCGCCCAGCGCGTACATGCCGATCGTCGAGAGGTCGAACTCGCCGGCGATCATCGTCAGCCCGACCGCGAGCGCCAGGAGGCCGAGCGAGGAGAACGCCTGCAGCGCGTTGTAGACGTTGAAGCTGGTCAGGTTCTCGTCGGAGTAGAGCGGCAGCCCCAGAAGCGCCAGGGCGATACCGCCGAGGACGACTAGCGGGAGTGCACGCTGAAGACGGCGCGAGACCCTGCGGGTTCGGATCATCGCCGGTGCCCCCCTCCGCGGACGTGGACGAGCACGACCACGGCGATCACGAGCAGGCCCTTGATCATGATCTGGATACCGGTGCTGTAGCCGCGCAGCAGCAGGAGGTCGGTGATCGTCGCGATCACCAGTGCGCCCAGCAGCGTGCGCCAGATCGAGCCCTTGCCTCCTGTGATCGCCGCGCCGCCGACCAGCGTCGCCGCGATTGCGTCGTACGTGAGGGAGCCCTCAAGCAACAGCGAGGCGCTTTGGTTGTAGGCCCCGAGCAAGACGCCGGCCAGGCCGGCGGTCGCCCCCGCAAGCCCGAACACCCCGGTGCCGATCCAGCCGAGCCGAAGTCCGGCGGCGCGCGCGGCCTCGCGGTTGTCGCCGGTCATGAACACCTGGCGGCCGAAGGCAGTTCGCCGCATCATCCATGAGACGGCGGCGACAAGCGCGAGCAGGATGTAGAACGACAGCGGAACGCCGAGGATGGTGTCGTTCAGAAACGCGTAGCTCTCGGTCGTGGGCACGATCGTGCCGCCCGACGACAACGCCACCGCCACCCCCTCCTGGAGCGCTCCCGCGGCGATCGTGAGGATGATCGGGTTCGCGCCCCAACCACCGATCATCGCGCCCTGAAGCGCGCCGATCAGCGCCCCCAAGGCGATCGCCGCGATGATCGCGACCGCGATCCCGAAGCGCAGGCTCGAGAGGAAGAACATTGCGGTGACCGCTGCGGTCATCCCCAGGGACAGCGACGCGAACGAGCCGCTGATCATGATCACCGTCATCCCGACCGCGAGGATCCCGACGAACCCCAGCGACGCGAGGATGGCGCGCGCGTTGTCGACGGTGAAGAAACCCTGGGTCGAGAGCGCGAGGACGACGAAGGCCACGGCGGCGAGCGCCAGGAGGGCCTGCAGAACGGCCGTCAGCCCTCGGCGTGGAGCGAGCTGGCCCACGCCCAAGCCCCGCAGCGTGCTCGCCCGCGTGCTCACGCGGCCGCCTCGATCGTGCCGTGCGTCATGGCGCCGAGCACCGTGTGCGCGTCCGCGTCCTCGCGATCGAGCCGCGTGACCACCCTCCCGGCGCGCATCACCATGATCTCGTCGGCCAGCTCCAGGATCTCGTCGAGCTCGGTCGACGTGAAGATCACGATGGCGCCCTGCGCTGCGACCTCCCGGATCAGCGCGTGGATGTCCGCGCGACCGCGGACGTCGACTCCCCGAGTCGGGTCATCGAGCAGGAGCGCGCGCAGGTCACTGCGCCCGAGACAGCGGCCCAGCAGGACCTTCTGCTGGTTCCCGCCGCTGAGCCGTTCGACTGGCTCATCGATTCGCTCCGCCGCGAGCCCGATCGTGCTCGCCAGGGCGTTCGCCTCCGCACGGGCCCGGCCGCGGGCGATTACGCCTAGCTGGCTCGCCGCCCGCAAGCGGGTAGACAGGAGGTTGTCGCGGGCCGTCTGGCCGAGGAAGAGCCCCTCGCCCTTGCGATCGTTCGAGATGTAGGCGACACCCGCGCGCGCAGCCCGAAAGGGCGAGCCCAATGGCAGTGACTTTCCACTCAAGGTCACGCGCCCATACGCCTCGGGCCGCAGACCCGCCAGGGCGCGCAGCACCTCGCTTGCGCCCGAGCCGAGCTGGCCGGCGAGCGCGTAGACCCGGCCACCGTGTGCCTGTAGAGCGAATCCCGGCTGGAGGCGGTCGGCGTTGAGCTCCTCGATGACCAGCCGCTCCCCGGTCGCGCCGGGCGCGCGCTCCGCACTCGACTGGGCGAGCGCTACGTCGCCGAGCATCATCTCGACAAGGCGATCGGTGCTCAGCTCTTCCCGCTGGACCGTGCCGATCAAGTTGCCGTCGCGAAGGACGGTGACTCGGTCGCAGATCTCCATGACCTCGTCGAGGCGATGCGACACGAAGATCACGGCGCACCCCGCCGCAGCGACCCGGCGGATCGCCGCGAAGACATGTTCGATCTCCGCGCTGCTCAGCGTCGCCGTTGGCTCATCCAGGATCAGCAGGCGCGCCTCTCGGCCCAACGCGCGCGCGATCTCAACGAGCTGACGCTCGCCGATCGAAAGATCCGCGACGGACTCGGCGCCGTCGATGTCCTGCAGCCCAACCAGGTCGAGCAGCTTGCGACTGCGCTCGCGAGTCGGGCCAGCGCGTCGCCAGAACGGCTCGTTGATCCCACCCAGCAGGAGGTTGTCGGCGACGGAGAGCACCGGAACGACGCTCAGCTCCTGATCGACGAACGCAATCCCCCGCCGCTGCGCCTCCTGCGGCGAGCCGAGCCGAACGCGCTCGCCCACGATCGCGAGCTCGCCGCCATCGGGCTCGATCTGGCCGGTGAGGATCTTGACGAGGGTGCTCTTGCCGGCCCCGTTGTGACCGCAGAGACCGTGAACTTCGCCGGGCCGGATCTCCAGCGATACACCGTCCAAAGCCCTGATCGCCCCGAAGCTGCGCGAAACAGCTTCGAGGCGGATCAGGCTCGTTGACCCAGGAGGAGTCGCGTTCATCTGGCCAACCGGCTCAGGACTTCGAGCAGTCCTCCGCGTACTCCTCAACGTTGTCCGCGCGGACTCGGGCCTGGGGCGTGAGAACGGTGCCGATGTCCTCTCCGCGGAGGAAGCGGAGCGCTTCCTTCGCGGTGTCCTTCCCCTGGTTGACGGGGTCCTCGGTGGCGGTGCCGTACATCTCGCCCTTGCGGATCGCCTGGATGCCGGCCTTGGTGCAGTTGCTGCCTGTGACGATCAGGCCGCCCTTGTCGACGCCGACCTCGATCCCCGCCTGCTTGGCGGCCTGGACGATCGGCACGGCCTGGTAGTCGGCCATGCCGTACGCCGCTTGCACGCCGCCCTGGGAGCGGAACTTCGCGAAGAGCTCCTGAGCGATCTTGCCGCTCTGAACCGGATCCCAGTTCCCGTCCTCGACGGCAACGATCTCGTACTCCGGAGCCGTCTCCATGACCTCCATGAAGCCGCTCATGCGGTCCTCCGTGATCGTCGATGCCTCCGTGCCGGTAATGACGATGACGTTGCCTTCGTCAACGCCCGCCTCGCGGAGGCCGTCGATGATGTTCTCAGCGGCGTACTTGCCGAGCAGCGGGTTGTCGGCCAGGATCTCCCCGGCGAGCGCGTCCTGAGCGGCGTCATCGGCGCGCCCGTCGAGGTTGATGACGGGTACGCCCGCTTGAGCCGCCTTTTGGATTGAGGGGACCACGGACTTGGTGTCGGTGGCCTCGAGCAGGATCAGGTCGGGCTTCTTGGCGATCGCCTGGTTGAACTGCTGGGTCTGGACCGCGGTGTCGAAGTTGTTCTCGAGCAGCTCGACGTTGACGCCTTCGGCCTCCAGCCCGGCGATGATCTCCTCGTTGAACGTCTTGCACCACGGGTTCGAAGCGGCGCAACTCAGCAGGATCACTTCCTTGCCCGCAACGTCGCCGCTCCCGTCGGATTGAGCAGTGGCGTCGCCGCCGTCGTCGTCCCCGCAGCCGGCTACCAGCAAGCCCGCGACGATCGCGAGGACCGCAAGCGTCCTATGGATGGGTCGTCGATTTCTCATTCCTCTCCCCTGGTGGTGTTCCGTGAGCGAGTTGCGCTCAGCTCGTCGCCGTGGCGACACGTTGGTCGCACCGTAGGTGGCGACTGCCCCCCGTTCCATGGGCAGGTGACGAACTCTGCCCGTCCCGCCTTGACAGATGTCCCAAGCGACCCATCAGTACCCGGCCGGCGTCGTGATCCAGATCAGCTCCGCCGGGGTCGTGCCCTTGTTCGCGGCCCCGTGCGGGACCTCGCCGGAGAAGGTGATCGAGTCACCGGTGCCGAGCTGGAGCACCTCGTGACCCAGGGTGATCTCGATCTCCCCGCTCAGCACGTGGACGACCTCGACGCGGGTCCCATGGACGTAAGGCTCGCTCCCGGTTGATGCACCCGGGTCGATAACGCTCCGCAGCACCTCGATCTCTCCCGTGCTGTCGGCGGAGAGGATCTCGTCGCGGACCCCATGCTCCTTTAACGGATACGTGGGACGCTCATCCGCGCGCACGACCTTGCCGGCCGCCTGCAGCTGATCGAACAGATCACCGACGCGCGTCGAGAGGGCTGACGCGAGACGGATCAGGGTCGCCACCGACGGCATCACGTGCCCGTTCTCGACCTGCGAGATGAATCCGGCGCTCACGCCCGACTCGTCGGCGACGGCGCGGACGCTCAGCTCGCGGTCCTGTCGCAGCTTCCGAAGCCTGCTGCCAAGCGCTTGGCGGACCGCTGTGAGGTCTTCCGCGGTCTCCGGCGCAGCTCCATCGCCGTCGCTGGTGTGGTTAGGCGTCATCGAATGCGAGTTTAGTCCAGATTAAGACGGCTCGCATGTTCGTGGTCGATTCCCGTCACGACGTTCGCCATAGCTAAGCATTTGTGTTGTAATACGAATCATGGTCACCCCAGGTCGGGAGCCGATCGTCGGCCTTCAGAGGCTGGTCGACTCGCTGGCGGCGCGCTTGGGCCGCCCCGTCGTAGTCGACGACGTCGACCTCCGTCCTCTCGCCCACAGCCCGCAGCCGCCTGACGCGACGGATCGGGTTCGCACCGTGAGCATCCTCAGCCGCGAGGCCCCTCCCGAAGCCGTCGCCTACCTGCGCGATCAAGGCGTGACTTCGGACGCCGGACCGGATGCCATTCGAATCCCCGCGAACCGCGAGATCGGCCTGGACGCTCGCCTCTGTCAGCCGGTGACCGACGAGGACCGCACGATCGGGTTTCTGTGGATCATCGAGGGCGACACGGCACTCGGGCCCGAGGAGACCGACCTGGTTGTCGACGTGGCGGCCGCGGTGGGCGACGTGATCAGTCGACACGGATCGAAGGCCGCGGAGTTTCAGATGCGCGCCCGGGTAAGCGACCTACTCAGCGATGACCCGGCGATCTCGTGCGACGCGGCCGCAGCGTTGCTGGACGCGGGGGCCTTCGATGAGGGCGCCTCGGCCGCCGCGCTCGTTGCGCTCGCCGTGCCCCCGGCCGGTGACGCGGTCGACGCCACGGTCTCGGTCCTCTTGAGCCGCGGGCTTCGCGGGTTTGAGCGGGAGGTCGCGGGGCGTCACCTCGCCGTGGCCCGGGCCGATGAGGCGGTGGTGCTGGTGGGCCACAAGGACCAGCGCTGGCTGGAGGATCACCTGGAGGATCTCGCCAACACGCTCCGCGAGGAGCTGGAAGAGGTCACGCACCAGGAGGACTGGGGCATCGCGATCGGAATCGGGTCGATCGTCAAGTCGCTCGCCGGCGCGCCGCTCTCCTACAAAGAAGCGGCGCAGGCGGCTACCGTCGCCGCCCGGGTCCCGCAGGTTCCCGACGTGCTCGCCTGGGCCGACATCGGCATCTACCGGCTGCTCGTCCCGCCGGACACGCACGAGCAGGACACCGCGGTGATCCCGCGCGCGATCCGCGAGCTACTCGACCGGCCGAGCAGCGAGATGCTGCTCCACACGCTCGAGACGTACCTCGATCTAGCCGGCGACGCGCAGGCGACGGCGGCCGCGCTCTATCTGGCACGGGGAAGCCTGTACTACCGGCTGCATCGCATCGAGGAGATCGCCGGCGTCGATCTGCGCTCCGGCCACGACCGCCTGACGCTGCATCTGGGGTTGAAGCTCGCCCGGATAATCGGCGCATACCCGCTCACGGCGACAGGAGACGGCGCGTACGCAGCCCAGCCGGCGCGCGTCGCGTAGAGCAGCTCAAACGGCCGCGACCATCGCGAGCGCCGCTGCGAGGCGCTCCGCCGCATCGGCGACGAGGCCCTCGTCCATCGCGGTCGTCAGGTTGAGCTCACCGCGCGGTGCGATGTAGACCCCACAGGCGAGCGCGGCGCGATGAAAGCGCGCCAGCTCCTCGGCCCCGGGCCGGATGTCGGCGCCGCTCGCCGGGGGCGAGTCAACGAAGTGCACCTGGACCAGCGAGCCGGACTCCGTGACCTGGGCCGTGAGCCCGGTCTCCGCGATCGACTGGCGAAGCGAGGCCGCGAGCCACGCGCCGAGCCCGTTGATGCGCTGGATCTCATCCGCCGTGAGCAGGTCGAGGGATGCCACCCCGGCGGCCATCGCTAGGCCGTTGCCGTTGAACGTTCCGTGGTGCTCGATCGCGCCCGCGCGACGCGGGTCGTAGAGCTCCATCAGATCGCGACGCCCGCCGAACGCGCCGATCGGCAGACCTCCTCCGATCAGCTTGCCGAAGGTCGTGAGGTCCGCGCTGACCCCGAGCTCCGCCTGATAACCGGCGTGAGCCAGCCGCAGGGTGACGACCTCGTCAACCACGAAGAGGGCGCTGGACTCGCGGGCCAGCCGGGCCGCGGCCTGAAAGAACTCGGCGGTAGCTGGAATGACTGCGCACCCGAGGACCGGCTCGAGCACGATGGCCGCCACCCGGTCGCCATGCTCGGCCATGACCCGCTCAAGGTCGCCGACGGAGTTGTAGTCGACCCACAGGATCTGCTCGAGGTTCGCCGGCGGAATGCCGGCGGTCTCGCTCTCGGAGCTCGGCAATCCATCCCAGGATCCGTGGTAGCCGCTGCGCGCCTTGACGACCAGCGAGCGGCCGGTCGCTGCCCGAGCACAGCGGACCGCGTGCATTCCAGCCTCGGTCCCGGAGTTGGTGAACCGCACCATTTCCACCGAGTCGACGCGCTCGCAGATCCGCTCGGCGAGCTCGGCCTGGAGCTTTGTGGGGGCAGGAAAGACGGTGCCCCGCTCCGCCTCCCTGCGGATCGCCTCGGTGATCGCCGGGGCGGCGTGGCCGTGAATCAGGGACGTGTAGTTGTTCAGGAGATCGAGGAACCGGTTGCCGTCGGCATCCCAAACGTACGCTCCCTCGCCTCGGTCGATCGCGAGCGGATACGGCCGGTAGAACGTGGCGGTCCGGGTGTTGGCGCCCGGCATGCGGCGCTGCAGCCGATCGAAGAGCGCGCGGGATTCCCGGTCGTTGGAGGCCTCGCCGAGTACGCCACCGGCCGCGACGGCGGCGGTAGGGGTGTCGGTGTGCGCCGCTTTCGCCACAGACTCAGTCAAACGGGCCTGCATGGGCGGCGTAACCAACAGCCGTCACAACCTCGCGGGGAGGGTTGCGAAGGGTGTCCGAACCGAGCGGTCAGACGACGAGGCCGTGCCGCACCTTGTTCTCGGTCACAACGCGCGGTTCGACGAACGACAGGAGGTAGTCGGGGCCACCGGCCTTGGTGCCGGAGCCGGAGAGACGATTCCCGCCAAACGGCTGGCGACCTACGACGGCGCCAGTGGTGCCTCGGTTCACGTAGAGGTTGCCGACGGGGAGCCGGCGCTCGACCATCGCCACGGTGTCCGGATTCCTGGAGAAGAGCCCGCCGGTGAGAGCGAACGGCGAGTCCTCGACGGCTTCGCACGCCGCGTCGATGCTCGGCACGACCTCGAACGCAAGCAGCGGAGCGAAGATCTCATCGGTAAGGATGCTCGAGCCGGACGGCAGGCTCGCGAGGATCGCGGGCGGGCGGAAGTGGCCCGGCTCTGACGCCGGCGTCCCGAGCGCGAGCAGCTCGCCCTCGTTTTGCCCGAGCTCCAGATAGCGGTCGAAACGCGCGGTCGACTCGCGGTCGATCAGCGGGCCCAGGTCCACGCCGAACCGCTCGGGCGCCGCGGTGAGCATGGACCGGACGGCGCCGGCGAGCCGCTCGGCGAGCGACTCCGCAACGGCCTCGTGGACGAGCAGGCGCGACGCGGCCGAGCACTTCTGCCCGGCGAAGCCGAACGCCGAGGAGCACACGGCCGGCACCACCTCGTCGAGATCAGCATCCGAGTCGACCAGGACGCAATTCTTCCCGCCCATCTCCGCGACGACGCGCTTCAGATGCTTCTGCCCGGGGACCGGCGTTGCGGCGGCGCGGGTGATCGCGAGCCCGGCTTCGCAGGATCCCGTGAAGGCGATCGTGTGAACGCCGGGATGCTCGACCAGCGCGATACCGGGCTCATCGCCTCCCGGCAGGAGCGACAACGCTGCCGGCGGCACGCCTGCGTCGAGCAGGATCTCCGTGATCGCGAGAGCGCAGCCCGGCGTCTGCTCCGCCGGCTTGTAGACGACGCCGTTGCCACTGGCCAGACCGGCGACAACCATCCCCGTCGAGATCGCCACGGGGAAGTTCCAAGGCGCGATCACGCCGACGACGCCGCGCGGCACGTAGCGCATCTCGTTGCGCTCGCCAGGCGGCTGGATGAGCGGCGGCGGGTCGTCCAGGCTTACCGCGAGCCGGCGGTAGTACTCGATGAAGTCGATCGCCTCGCATACCTCGGCGTCGGCGTCCGCCCAGGGTTTGCCGGCTTCGCGCAGGACGAGCGCCGTGAGCTCGGCGCGTCGCTCGCGCATGAGCTGCGCCGCTGCCGCGAGGACGCTTCCTCGCTCGCCGGCGGAAAGCTCGCCCCACTGTGGCCGAGCGGACGCTGCGGCCGCCACGGCGTCGCCGACCTCGTCACGACTCGCCAGGGCAGCCACCGCGACGGTGCGCTCCGGCTGGGCCGGATCGTCGGAGTGCAGGTCGGTGCTCCGGCGCCGGTCACCGTTGACGATCACCGGGACCTCCAACGGCAGGCGTGCATCGAGCGCTGCCAGGCCGTCGATGAGCGCCGCGCGGACGCTTTCGCGACGAAGCTCGGCGAGCGGTTCGTTGACGAACCCGCTCATGGCGCCGCCAGGAGGGTCGCGGGATCGGATGCGGTCGCCCGCAGGCGTAGGAAGGAGTCGTTGGACGTGTTCTCGAGCAGCCGGCGAACCAGGTACGCCATGCCCGCCACCAGATCCCCGACGGGACAGTAGGTGCGCACACGGTGACCCAGCCGCGCCAGGGCGTCCTGGAGATCGTCGCCTAGACCGCGCAGCACCTGCAGCTCCAGGACGTCCTCGGCCGATTCGGCTTCCGCGGTCGCGATCGCGTGGGCAACCGAGCGCAGGTTGTGTGACGCGATCGCGGGTCGCAGGAGATCCGCGCGACCGATCAGCCGGCGTGTGAGCTCCTCGAAGTTCCGGTCGCACGCGGCGCGGTCCGAGAACACGGGCACATCCCAGCCAGCTTCGGCGGCCTCGACGACCTCGTGGTCCCAGTAGGCCCCCTTCACCAGGCGGACCGTGAGCGGGGTGTCGCGCTGGGTTCGCTCCACCCAGTCGATCCACGCATCGAGCTGCGCAGGCGAATCAAGCAGGTAGGCCTGCAGGACGATGCCCGCCGACGGCGCCTGCCGGAACTCCGGCTCGGCAAGCACCTCACGGACCAATGTCGTCACGGTCTCACGACTCTCCAGCGACTCCATGTCGACGTGCAGATGGGCACCGAGGGATCGGGCGTGCCGCATGAGCGCCCGCAGCCGCGGGCGGGCCGACTCCACACCCCTCCGGGGGTCGTCCTGACGGATCTCCGGCGTCAGCGCGGACACCTTCACCGACAGGTTCACGCGCGGGAGAGAACCGTGACGATCCTCGGGCGAGGGACCACCTTCGGGCCAGGACTCCGCCTGTTGCGCGAGACCGTCGAGCGCATCCAGGCACCGCTGGGCATAGCGATCGGCCTCGGACTCCGTGACCGTGGCTTCGCCCAGGAGATCGACGGTGCTGGCAACGCCGCTGCCCCACAGGCGCCGCAGCTCGGACGCGGCTGCCGCGACGTCGGTGCCGATGATGAAACGCCCGGCCATCGCCTTCACGGCCTGGGCGGCGAAGGCGCCGACGACAGGGCTCGTGGCACGGCGCCTGCCCATACTCGCCGCGAGCGCCACAGGGCGCGGGGGCTCGTCGACCTCGTCGACGAGGGCGCCGAGGTGGGCGGCGAGCTCGGCCTTGTCACGGCACATGGGCGCCACGTCGACCAGGCGAAACAGGGCCGCCTTGGTCTCTGGCTCCTCGGCGAGGCGGCCCATCATCCGCTCCTCAGCCAGGCGCCGTGGCGAGCGGCCCGGTGAGGGCATCGCCTTCAGGAGCCGCTCGCCGATGGCACGCACGGAGGCCTCCTCGGGCATCACCGCGCGTTTCATGGATACAGGCCTCGCATCTGATGTATCCCGGATACCCGGTCGACGGCAATGGCGAGCGCGGCGTCGCGCAGCGGCACGTCGAGCTCCTCGGCAAAGCGGACGGTTTCATCGAGCGCGCGTTCGATCGCGGTCGTGATCCGCCGCTCGTGAACTTGCGGATTGTGAGCGGCGAACTCTCCGTTGCCCCCCGCGACCTCCTCGAGGTAGCTGCAGACGACGCCCCCGCCGTTCGCGATGACGTCCGGGACCACCATGACCCCACGGCGCTCGAGCACCTCGCCGCCGGCCTCCGTCGTGGGCTCGTTCGCTGCCTCGACGACGACGCTCGCTCGGATGGCCTTCGCGATATCCCCGTCGATCATCCCGCCGACCGCAGCGGGAACCAGCACATCGCAGTCAGCGGTGAGCACCTCCATTGTGTCCACGGGCACGCCGACCTCCGCGTCGGCGAGGGTCGCTCCCCGGTCGAGCTCCGCATCGATCTCCGCGAGATCGAGCCCCGCGCCGTCGGCACGGCCTCCCGAGACATCGGCCAGCGCGACGATCGATGCGTCACCTCCCGCCGTCAGGTGGTGCGCCGCCGCTCGCCCGACCTCCCCGTAGCCGACTATGGCCACTCGCAGTGGCGAGCGCAGCCCGCGCCGCCGCGCGATCGCGCGAATCGCTACGGCCACGCCGAAACCGGTCGCGTCGCGGCGCGTAGGCAGCCCGCCCATGTCCACGTGCTTTCCGGTGACCGTGTCCCAGGCGCTACGGCCACTGCCGGCGGCGTAGGTGTCCATGATCCAGGCCATCTCCCGTTCGCCCGTGCCCACGTCGGGCGCGGGGATGTCGCGCCCGGGGCCGATGATCGGGAGGATCTCGCTCGCGTAGCGGCGGGTGAGGCGCTCCAGCTCACGCTCGGACAAGCTGCCTGGATCGCAACGGACGCCGCCCTTCGCGCCGCCGTGCGGGATCCGCATGAGCGCGCACTTCCAAGTCATCGTCATCGCCATCGACTTGACGTGGTCCAGATCCAGGTCAGGGTGGAAGCGGATGCCGCCCTTTCCGGGACCGCCGGTGAGGCTGTGTTGAACGCGCCAGCCCACGAACGTGTGTAGCTCGCCCGAATCGAGGCGCACCGGCACCGCCACCTCCGCGACACACCGCGGGCGCGCGAGCATCTCCGCGATTCCGCGGTCTAGATCAAGGAGATCGACCGCTCGAGCGAGCCGCACCAGTGCATCGCTCCATACGCTTGCCCGCTCGGACCCCAACGCGTCCAGCATGCGTTGGAACCTAGGCGCGCCCATTTGCGCGCTCTATGGGCGATCGTCACAACTTCCGCGCCCTCAGCGTGACAAGTGGGCGGGCTGAGGTCAGTTTCCGACGATCGCCACACTAGGCGGTCGCATGAGCGCCGCCCCCCAGCCCACTCCCTCCCTGCGCGAAGCTGCTGAAACCGACGGCGGCGCACCCCGGGTCTCCCCCGCGCTGATCCTCGCAGCCCTCTTCCTCGCTGCGATCAACCTGCGGCCGGCGCTGTCCTCGGTCTCGGCCGAGCTCACCGACATCCAAAACGCGCTTGGTCTCAGTGGATTTTCCGCTGGGGTGCTCACCACGCTGCCCGCGGCGTGCTTGGGGATCTTCGCCACGCTCGGGGCGCCGATCGCGCGGCGCATAGGAGTTGAGCGCACAGTGGTGGGCGGGCTCGCACTGATCGGGATCGCAAGCGCTGCCCGCGGTCTGGGCTTCGGGCCGGCCGCTTTCATGGTCGTCACGCTTTCGATCGGGGTCGGCATCGCGATCGTGCAGGCTCTCGTGCCGCCGATCGTCAAGGCCTACTTCGCCCACGCGCCTGGCTCGCCCACGGGCCTGTTCACGATCGGCCTGCACGCCGGCGCGCTGCTCGGCGCGGCCGTGACGGTGCCGGCATCAAACCTCTTCGGCGGCGACTGGCGCGCCGGATTGGCGGTCTGGGGCGCGCTCGCCGTGCCGGCGGTGGTGATCTGGATCGTGCTCGGCCGACGCGCGGGAATCTCCATCCACGAACAGGGCGCGCCGCGCGGCCTGGGCCTGAGCGACGTCGACCGCGGCCTCGCCGCGCGCATCATGGTCATCCTCTCCGCGATCTCGCTCACCTTTTACGTGCCGCTTGCGTGGCTGAGCGCGACGTATGAGGACGCCGGCTACAGCGAGGGCACCGCGGTCGCGCTGCTCGCGCTCTTTTTCGCGGTCCAGACACCGGGCGCGCTGCTGCCCGCGCTCGCGCGCACGCCACGCCTACGCGGCCGCACGATGGCGGTGGTGCTCGCGGTCGGGGCGCTGGGCTTGGTCGCGGTCGGGCTCGCCACCGACGTCGCCCCGATCGTCTGGGTGTGCGCACTGGGGTTCGGCTCCGGCGGCTCCTTCGCGCTCGCACTCACCCTGCCGGTGGACCACTCGCCAAATCCCTCGCAGGCGGCGGCCCTCACCGGCGTGGGTTTCACGGCCAGCTATCTCGTCGCTGCGGCCGGGCCCGCGATCGCCGGCCTGTTGCGCGACGCGACCGGCGAGTCCGCGCTGCCGATGGCGGTCCTGGGTTTCACCGTGCTGCTGGTTGTCCCCCTCGCCTGGCGCCTCGCGGCACGCCACCCGCGCTGAGCGGCCCCTCAGTCGATCAGGGACCCGCAGCTCACGTTCACGGTCGCGGCCGTCATCGTGCTCGCCTTGTCGGAGGCGATGAACGCGGCTACGTCGCCCACGTCCTTGCGCGTCGCCGCCCGCCCGAGCAGCGTGGCGTTCACGATCGACTCCTCGATCGCCGGCTTGCCCGCGAAGTCGTCGGGGATGCCCTCGGGGATTCCGCCCGTGCGCATCGTGACCACGCGCACGCCGTGCTCGCCCGCCTCGGTCGCGAGCTGGCGGCGCATCGTTTCGAGCACGTCCAAGCCGGCCTGCAGTCCGCCGAGATACCAGTCACGCATCGGCGGTCCCTCGCCTCCGAAGTTGATGATCACCCCGCCGCCCTGGCGGATCATCTGCCGGGTCGCGGCGCGCCAGGTGATGAAGCACGTGCGCAGGCCGGTGACCACCGGCGCCTCGAAATCCGCCAGGGACATCTCCCAGAGCGGCTTGCCCTGCACGTCGTTGTGGTTGATCGCGTTGAACGAGATGTCGAGCGAGCCCGCCTCGCGCACGACCTGCTCGACATGCTCATCGACGGCGCGCTCGTCCAATGCGTCGAGCTGAGCGGTTTCGACCTGCCCGCCCGCCGCGCGGATTCGCTCGGCAAGCGCTGCAAGTCGCTCGGCGCCGCGGCTCGCAACGAACACCCGCGCGCCCTCGCGCGCGAAGCCCTCGGCGACCGCACCGCTGATCGTCCCGGCGCCGTAGACAACGGCGTTCTTCCCCTCAAGCAGCATCATCGACCTCCACGGCCTGGGATCACATATTCCTAGACGCCCCGCGGAGCGAAAACTCATCGCCGGCGGCCGAGCCGGCGGCGCCGGCCGCTCAGCCCGCCCGCGCCGCTTCCAGGCGCCCGCGCTGGAAGACGACGAGCACCGCGCCCGCCGCTGCAAGCGCCGCGCCCGCGACCACCGGTGCGGCCCAGCCGAACTCCTCGGCGAGTGAACCGGCGACCGCGACGCCGGCGGACACGCCCGTGACGAGCGCCGTGAGCGGCCAGGTGAACGCCTCGGCCGCGGTGCCCTCCGGCGTCACGTCGCCGACCAGCTGGTTGCGCGAGGCAATGAGCGGCGCGATCGGCAGGCCGGCAAGGATCACCAGGGGCACCATCGTGAGCGGCGAGACGGCGAAGAGCATCGGCACGCAGGCGAGCGGGAAGAGCGCGGCGAAGCGCACGTGCATCTCGGTGAGCGGCCAACGGCTCGCGTGCGCTCCGTAGAGCAGGCCGCCCACCCCGCTCGCCGCCGACCAGACCGCGAGCAGCACCCCCGCGAGCGCCGGTTCACCCTTCGCATCGCTGAACGCAGGCAGGGTCACCTCGATCGAGCCCAGGCAAAAGCCCACGGGCAGACTCGCGATCACGAGCGTGCGCAGACCCGGCGAGGCAAGCGGCCCGAGGCCGAACGCGGGTCGGCGGCGGTCGGGCGCCGGGCCGGGATGGCGGCGGATCGCAAGCACGAACCAGAACGTCCCGCCCAGGCCGATCGCGGCCGACACGGCCAGGGCGGCCTGGGCCCCGACCGCGGTCACGATCGCCGCCACGACGAGCGGGCCGGCGACGAAGATCGTCTCGATCATCACCGAGTCGAGCGCGTACGCGCCCGAGATCAGCCGGGGGTCCTCGCCCAACACGTAGGGCCAGCGCGAGCGGAGTACCGACGAGGTCGGCGGCACCCCCGCGCCCGCGATCGCGGCCACGCCGGCGAGCGCTGCGATCGGCGCTCCGGCGGCGCCGAGCGCCCAGATCGAGAGCAGGCCCACCGCGTGCACCGTGGCCAGCGGCAACAGGTACCCCGGCCCGTAGCGATCGACCACCCGGCCCTGCAAGGGCGCGCCGATGGCGCTGCCCAGCGCCAGCGCACCGGTGACCAGACCGGCCGAGCCGAACGAGCCCGTCGCCTCGCGCACGTACAGCAGCACGGCGAGTCCGTTGATGCCGATCGGCATACGGCCGAGCAGCGTCGACGCCACGAGGACGGCGACGCCAGGCGTGCGCAGGATGCGGAGATAGACGGACATTCGCCACCCGAGGATGGCAAGCCCGATTGTCTTGCCCGGTTACTTGTCGAGCGCTCCGTTCGGGCGATAGCGCGCGACGGCCACGGCGTCGTCGGTCGTCCCGGCGACGACGAGCTTCTTATCGCGCTGGACCGCCAGCGCGAGCGCGGCCGAGGGCTGCCCCCAATCGGTCATCCGGAAGCCGTTGCCCGAGAAGCTGTTGTCGCGCTTCCCGCGCGCCGTGAACCGCGCTACGAAGTAGTGGGTGAGCGGCGCACGGCGCTGACCGGCGATCACCAGCTTGCGGCCCTGGAAGGCGATCGCCTCCGCCTGGACATGCGCGCCGTACGAGTAGACCCGCTTGCCCTTTCCAGCGAACTTGCGATCGAATCCGCCCCGGTTGTTCAGGGCGATCAGCAGCGGGCGGCGGCTCAACCCAGCGAGCATGTCGCCGGCGCCGACGATGCGCTTGCCGCGCGCCACCACGTCTTTGAGTTCGGCGCTCTCGGGCATCACGATGCGCTTCCGCCCATTCCCCGCGAACGTCTTGTCGAACTTGCCGTTCGGCCGCAGCCTGACGACCACAGGCCGGGAGGGATCGCCCATCAGCCCCGACGCGGTCGCTCCGACAACGACGATCTTGCGCCCTTGCATGGTGACCCCCTGCGCGTAGTTCGCATCCTCGAACGACACCCTCTGGATGCCGTTGTTGGCGAAGTCCTGATCGAGCTGGCCATTGGGGCGCCAGCGGGTGATCAGGATGTCGTCCGCGATCGCGCCGACCACGACGATCTTGCCGTCGGGCTGGCGAACGGCGGCCTCGAACGAGACCGGGTCGGGAGGATCCAGGAACGCGCGCCCGTCGCCCGAGAAGGACGGGTCGAGGCTCCCGTTCTTGCGGTAGCGCAGGAGCACTCCGCGGTCGAGGGTGGAGTGCGTGCCGGCGACCACGAGCTTGCCGCTCGGCAGGGCGATGACCGCGTCCGCGGTCTCGAACCCGCCGAGATCGTCCGTCCGAATCCCGGCCGCGCCGAACGAGTTGTCCGGGTTGCCGTTGCGGCGGTAGCGCACCGTCGTGAAGTCGAACGTCCCGCTCAGGGTCGATCGGCCGGTCACCGCGATCTTGCGATCGCGCGTGATCACCACATCACTCGCGGCGGCCGTGCCGCCGATCGGCGTGACCACCTTGCCCTGGTTGCCGAACGCGCCCCACGCCGTGCTGCTGGCGAGCAGCGCCCCGGTTCCCGCGCACGCGAGCAGCGCGAGCAGGCCAACGCGCCCGCCGATATAGGTCTTCATCATCTCTCCTCCCGCCCCCCGCGGGGTTACCCGTCGGGATGACGCTAACGCCCCGCCGGGCTGCGATGCAACCGTTTCGTGGTGCCGGGTGAGCGACACCTCGCCGGTCACCGTGCGCTCCGGCCCGAGCGGCCCGTGCCCGATCAGGGGCGCGCGGTGTTAGGCGGGGCGCGCTCCGCCACTCGTTGAGCCGGAACGCTCGCGGGCGCTCCAGCGGCGCCCGCGAGCCCGGCGAAAACGAGCCCGCAGAACCACGGGATGTAGAGGTAGAACCAATGGTCGACCGCGAGCTGCAGCGCGATCAGCACCGCCGCGGCAAGCGCGGCTGACTGGGCGAGCGTCCGGCGCGCCGGCACGAGCGCGAGCGCCAGGGCGAGCAGCGCCGCGGCCGCGAGCACCGCGCGCTGCGGCCACTCCCACCCGTCGAGCTGCCCCCACACGCTGAAGGGGCTCTCGCGGTCGAGCTGGTTCTCCACCGTGCGCTCCCAGAAGGTGGCGAGCCCGGGATCGGCCGCCGGGATCAAAAGCAACGCGAGCGTCACCGCCGTGAAAGCGAGCGCTGCGAGCGCGGGACCCGCAAGCGCCCGCATCCGCGCCGGAACGCGCAGGCGCTCGCGCAGCCCGCGCGCGCCCGTCACGAACAGCGGCGCGAGGGCGAGCGGGGCGAGCTTCACCATCCCGGCGAGCGCGAGCAGGGCGCCCCGAGCGACCGGCACGCTCCACGCGACCAGCGCCCAGACGATGAGCCCGCCCACCAGGGCGTCGTTTGAGTTCGACTGCAGGGCGAAGGCGGTGTACGGGTAGGCGAGCCAGGCGAACGAGAGGACGAGCCCGGTGCGCACACCCGCCTGGCGATCGGCGCGCCGCAGGCGCAGGCCCAGGACGAAGAGGCCGAGCACCGTGGCCAAGTCGAAGAAGACCGCCGCCGCGTGCGCCGCCGGCAACTCGTCCCAGCTCCCGCTCCATGGCCAAAGCTGCTCGAACGGCACGTAGGCGATGTAGTTGGCCGGTCCGTAGGTGTCTCCGCGGCGGTTGTCCTCGGGGAACGCCTCCGCGCCCCAGAGGGGCTCGCCCTCCACGAGCCGGTCGGCGCCGATCACGCCCGCATAGCCGACGTCGATCACCCCCGAATCGACCACGTTCAGGGTGACGCGAAAGCCGATCAGCAGGAGGCATAGGACGGCGAGCGCGAGGGTGGGCACGCGCGGGCGCAAGCCCACCCCGCCGCGGAACCCGACCCACAGCATGCGCGCGAGCAGATAGGCCAACGGCGGGTAGGCGAGCGGCACGCTCTTGCCGATCTCACCGTCGTTGAAGAAGACGTGGCTCACGCCGAAGCTGAGCAGGACGAGCAGGTCGAGGTGCGCCCACCGCGCCGGGCGGCGCCAGTCGAAGAGCACGAAGAAGAACAGCGCCGCCAGGGGGATCCACACGTACGGGGCGTTGAGGGCGTGCCCGAACTGCTCCGGGTAGCCGCGCGCCATCCCCCACGCGGCCTGATCGCCGGTCCAGGTCTCGACCACCTCGCCCGTGCGTCCGTCGACGTGGACCTGGACGACCGCCTGCCCGTCCTCGAAGTAGGTGAGCTGCCAGCGCGTCGGGGGCTTGGCCTCCACGCCGAGGGTCAGGCGCCCCTCGCCGACCGCCGCCTCGAGCACCTCGGGCACGCCGTTGGCGATCCGCGCTGCGCCGCGCGCGGAGAGGTCGTAGCCATCGGGGGTCTCGATCGCGCCCGGCTCCGGCAGCGCGACCTGCCCGTGCGCTCCGGGCGCGCCGGCGAGCGCGAACGCGGCGGCGACGCCGAGGATCGCCAGGCATCTCGCCGCCGCAGGCATCGCTGGTTGATGATCGCAAGCGCGGCGGCCTGCCCGGCTACTGGGCGCCCGAGCGGCCCGTGCCCGATCAGGGGCGCGCGGTGTTAGGGCGGGACCCTCGGCGTAGAGCCGCCTGCCGACGTTCGGTGGAGATGGCGTGCGCGCAGGGGGTGCGCGTTTCCCGGTTGTGCGCTTCGTCGGAGTGGTAGAAACCGCGCATGACAACGCCCTCCGGAAGCGACGACGCGCTTCGCGAGCTCGCCGTCAAGAACCTGCGCAAGCGCCGCGACTTCAAATCGCACGTCTTCATGTACGTGCTCGTCAACGTCATCCTGGTGGCCATCTGGGCGCTGACCGGGGCCGGCTACTTCTGGCCGATCTTCCCGATCCTGGGCTGGGGCCTCGGCGTTGTCGCGAACGCGTGGGACGTCTACTGGCGCAAGCCCATCACCGAGGATGAGATCCGGCGCGAGGCCGA
>CBFGWL010000038.1:0-25604 GCA_965652565.1 uncultured bacterium | reverse complement strand
AGCCGGCCTGGCAGCGCTCGATCCGCGCGAAGGCGCTCGACCTGATGCGCGGCCTGCTGCCCGCCTCCACGCTGAGCCATGTCGGGATCTTCGCCTCCGGTCAGGCCTACGAGCAGCTCCTGCTGCGGCTGTTTGCCTCCCCGCTTCCCGAGGCGCGCGCCTACGGCGAGATGATCCTGGCCGAGTTGCAGAAGGTCATGCCGAGCTTCGTGGCGCGCGTGGATCGCCCCGACCGCGGCGGGGAGTGGATCGCGTACCTGCGCGAGCGCCGCGAGGAGACCGAGCGCGCGGTCGCCCGCCTCGGGCTCGACCGCCGCGAGGGCGACGCGGCCCCCTCCGTGGAGCTGGTCCACGTCGACGGCAGCGAGGCCGACCTGGTCGCCGCCTCGCTGTTCGAGGAGTCGGGGATGAGTGAGGCATCGATCCGCGCGCGCGTCGCCGAGCTCGACCCGATCGAGCGCGGCGAGCTGATCGCGGCGCTCGCGGGCGAGCGGCGCAACCGCCGGCATCGCCCCGGCCGCGGCTGGGAGGCGGTGCGCTACCGCTTCGAGATCGTCTCCGACTACGGCGGCTTCCGCGACCTGCAGCGCCACCGCATGCTCACCTGCCAGTGGCAGCGCTTCGCGCCCGACCTCGGCGCGGGCGTGCCCGAGGAGGTGACGGAGGCGGGCGCGGGCGATCTGTACGCGCGCGGCCTGGAGCGCTCGCGCGCGGAGTTCCACCGCCTCGAGGCGGCCGGCCTGCACGAGGCCGCGCCCTACGCCCTCTGCCTCGGCTACCGGATCCGCTACGTGCTCGACCTGAACGCGCGCGAGGCGATGCACCTTTGCGAGCTGCGCTCGGGGCGCGAGGGGCACCCGACCTACCGCGCCGTGGCGCAGGCCATGCACGAGCGCATCGCCGCCGTCCACCCCGCGATCGCCGCGGCGATGACGTTCGTGGACTCCTCCACGGAGCCCCGGCTCGAGCGGATCATGAGCGAGATCCGCACCCACCGCAAGCGCCTCGCGGCGGCGCGGTAGGCGCCGCTACTTGCGCCGCGGCCGCGCCTCGGAGCGGTAGAGCTTGCGGATCGTCTTGCCGAAGTAGGGCCCGAACAGCTTGCCGGCCTCGGGGTTCGAGCACGGCAGCAGGCTGCCCAAGATCGGCAGCTCCTCACAGCCGTACGAGTAGCTGATCACGGAGGTCAGCGTGCGGCCGCCGACGATCATCCCGCCACCGCTCGCGCCTGCGGTCATGTCGCAGTCGATGCGCAGCGGGCGCGGCTTGGCAAACGACGTGTCGGCGCCCTGGTACGGCGAGGCGCAGGCGTAGGGGCGCTCGCCGTCGAAGGGGGACACCGCCGGGTAGCCGAAGGCCTCGTAGTTGCGGTTCCGCCGCTTGTTGAAGGCGATGCCGCGCGCGCCCACGACGTCCTGGATGCGCTTGCCGTTTCGCGGGCGCAGGCTGACCATTGCCACGTCGTAGCGCAGATCATCGTCGGCGGGATTCGCGTTGCCCGCGGTGCGCTGCCAGCGCTTGGTGATCGCGATCCGCCGCGCGGTCCACTGCCCGAACGGCCGGGCGCCGAGCCGGTAGGCGGGCGTGAACATCCAGTTCGAGGCGAAGCGGCCGGCGTCGTAGACGCAGTGGCCTGCGGTGACGACCAGCCGCCGCGTCTTCGAGTTCACCACCGTCGCCGAGCAGTAGTAGTCGCGCCCACCTAGGGTGAAGAAGACGCGCCCGTGGGTGCGCACCGGGCGCTTCTCCGGGTTGGGAACCTCGACCGTGCGCGGCGTGGGCCGCGCCCCACCCAGCAGGCCATCGAGCAGGCCCCCGATCAGGCCGCGCTTGGGACTCGCTGGTCGCACGGCAACCGCGCGCCCGGACTCTCCGGGGACCGGATCGACCCGCGGCACGACGCCCTCGAGCAGCTCATCGGCCGGCCGCGCCGCCTCCATGCGCGCCTTCGTCCAGTAGTCCGTCACCGCCTTGGGCGCCTGGGCGACCCGTTCGACCACCTGCGGGCTCGCGTTCGCGCCCGCGGCGGGACCGGCCAGCAACAACGCTGCCAGCCCGCATGCGAAGGCGCCGAGACGGAGGCGCCAGGCTGCCGGGCCCCTGCTAATCACCGCCCCCGAGGGTAGGCGAGTAGCCAAGTTCGTGCGCCGCCGCTGGAGCGGTACGGTTCGGGCGAAGGTCGAGGAGAGGAGAACATGGCCGAAGGCAACGCGAGCAGGTCTGAACTGGACGTCCTCCTGCAAACGGAAGACACCTTCGAACCGCCGCCTGACTTCGCCGCCCAGGCGAACGCGTCCGATCCGGGCATCTACGAGCGCGCGGACGCCGACCCCGAGGCCTGGTGGGCGTCGTGGGCGGAGAAGCTCGACTGGATCGAGCCGTGGGAGCAGGTACTCGACTGGTCGGACCCGCCCCACGCGAAGTGGTTCGTGGGCGGCAAGCTGAACGTCTCAGCCAACTGCCTCGACCGCCACGTCGCCGCCGGGCACGGCGAGCGCGTCGCCTACTACTGGGAGGCCGAGGACGCCGACGACGGCGGCGAGGGCGGGCGCAAGCAGATCACCTACGGCTGGTTGCACGAGCGCACGCAGCGCTTCGCGAACGCGCTCAAGGGGCTCGGCATCGGCAAGGGCGACGTCGTCGGGATCTTCATGCCGATGGTCCCCGAGGCCGTCGTGGCGATGCTCGCCTGCGCGCGCATCGGCGCGGTCCACAACGTCGTCTTCGGCGGCTTTTCGGCCGAGTCGGTGCGCGAGCGCATGGAGTTCTCCGAGGCGAAGGCGATCGTCACGGCCGACGCGACCCTGCGCCGCGGCAAGCCGACCCCGATGAAGGCGGCGCTCGATCCGCTCATGGAGGACATGCCCTCCGTGCAGCACGTGATCGTCTTCGACCGCTGCGGCACGAACCCGCCGATGACCGAGGGCCGCGACCTCGACTTCGACGAGATCACGGACGCCGCGGACCCCGAGTGCCCACCCGAGCCGATGGACGCCGAGGATCCGCTCTACATCCTCTACACGTCGGGCTCGACCGCGAAGCCCAAGGGCATCCTCCACACCACGGGCGGCTACCTCACCCAGGTCGCGGCCACCCACAAGCTCGTCTTCGACCTCAAGGACGACGACGTCTACTGGTGCGCGGCCGACATCGGCTGGGTCACAGGCCACTCCTACATCGTCTACGGCCCGCTCGCCAACGGCGCGACGTCGGTGATGTACGAGGGCGCGCCGAACTACCCCGCCGAGGACCGCTGGTGGGCGATCGCCGAGCGCTACGGCGTGACGATCCTCTACACCGCGCCGACGGCGATCCGCGCCTGCATGAAGTGGGGCGCCGAACACCCGGCGAAACACGACCTGAGCTCGCTGCGGCTGCTCGGGTCGGTCGGCGAGCCGATCAACCCGCGGGCGTGGCTGTGGTACCGCGAGCACATCGGCGGTGGGCGCACGCCCATCGTCGACACCTGGTGGCAGACCGAGACCGGGGCGATCATGATCTCGCCGCTTCCGGGGCTCACGACCACCAAGCCCGGCTCGGCCACCGTGCCGCTCCCGGGAATCCGGGCGGCGATCTACGACTCCGACGGCAACGAGATCGCCGAGGGCGGCGGCAACCTCGTGCTCACGCGGCCCTGGCCGGCGATGGCGCGCACGCTCTACCGCGAGCCCGATCGCTTCGTCGAGACCTACTGGAGCCGTTACGGCAACGACGTCTACCTGGTCGGCGATGCCGCACGGCGCGACGAGGACGGCTACTTCTGGATCGTCGGGCGCATCGACGACGTGATCAACGTCTCGGGGCACCGGCTGTCGACGATGGAGGTCGAGTCGGCGCTCGTCTCCCACCCCGACGTCGCGGAGGCCGCCGTGATCGGCGCGCCCGACGAGGACACGGGGCAGGCGATCATCGCGTTCGTCACCACCGAGGGCGACAAGCGCGGCGACGACGAGCTGATCGCCACGCTGCGCGAGCACGTCGCCGAGCGGATCGGCAAGCTCGCCAGGCCGAAGCGCATCTACTTCGCCGACGACCTACCCAAGACTCGCTCGGGGAAGATCATGCGCCGCCTGCTGCGCGACATCGCCCAGGGCAACCAGCTGGGCGACGTGACGACGCTGCGCGACCCAACCGTCGTGGAGCAGCTCAAGCAGCAGGTCGCTGCTCCGGGCGGCTGACGGCGTCGCCGAGCCAGCTCAGCATCGGCGGCAGCGCGTCCGCGAGGTGATCGAGGTAGAGCTGGTGGCCCATGCCCGGCAGGGCCATCAGCGTCGTGCGCGGCGGCTTGCCGAACGCGAGGCAGCGCTCGACGTGCGCGCGGGTGACCATCCGGTCCTCGTCGCCGATCATCACCAGCACGGGCAGCTCCACCTGCTCCCACGGCCGGCGCGGTGAGAACGCCAGATAGCCGTAGGCGGCGCGCGCGGTGACCGAGAAGTTGAAGAGCGAGTCGATGCGCTCGTCGAAGTAACGGCCGGTGAGCGGCTCGAGCGAGACCTCCGAGTAATCGGCGACCTGCGTCACCGGGATGCGCAGGCGCGGCGCAACCCTCCCGACGACGCGCATCACCGGGCGCTTGAAGCGCATGGCCGGGTCGTGGTCCGCGCGCGGGTGGTTGATGCAGTGACAGATCACCGCGTCGGCATCGACCCCCTCGGTGAGCAGATACCAGGCCATGATCCCGCCCAGCGAGTCGCCCATGAGCACGACCGGGCCCCCGAAGCGCTCGCGCGCGTCGGCAAGCGCACGGCGCGCCAGCGCGAGGTCGTCGAGCAGGGCGGCGTCGCCCCGGATGCCCTCCGAGAGCCCGTGGCCGCGGCGGTCGACGAGCACGGCGTCCCAGCCGGCGGCGGCGAGCGCGCCGCCCAGGGGCGTCGAGCGGCGGGCGTGGTCGCCGAGCCCGTGGACGTAGACGACGGCGCCGCGCCGCTCGCCGCGCGCGCGGTGCACCTCCGCGTGGTGGATCAGGCCGCCGAGCTCGAACCACTGGTGCTCCAGTGCCTCCAGCGTCCCCTCGAGGTCGGTCTCGCGCAGGCCGGGGAGCTGCTCGGCAGCCTCGCGCAGCCAATCGGTCGCCGCAGCGAGCATGCGCTCGGCGAGGTCCCTGCGGGGCGGCGAGCCCTCGTAGCTCAGGGGCTTGCCCGCCAGCGCCGCCGAGAGCAGTTCCGAGTCCCGCGCCGCCATCTCTCCCCCGCGTTCGGTCAGCTGCGCCGCTTTCGCTTGCGCTTGCGCGCCCGGGCGCGGCGCGCGGCGTTGCGGCTCTCGCCCTCGAGCCCCGGGATCTCGGTCGCGTCGCCCTCGATCACGTCGTCCTCGGCGCGGCGCGGCTGAGCGGGCTCCTCGCCCGGGCGCGGCCACGGGATCGCCTCGCCGGCCTCCCACGCCGGTGGGCGGCCGCCGGGCGCGCGCCCGGCGATCACGAGGCCGATGAACGCGAACCACATGAACAGCACCGGGAGCACGGTCTGCGCGAGCGGGCCGAGGATCAGGCCGACGGCGAGCGCCATCCCGAGGCTCGCGACGAAGCGGGTCAGCAACCCGGCGCGCATCGCCCACAGCGCCGTGTAGACGATCGCGAAGATCAGCGAGAGCAGGCCGGCCGCGCCGATGGCCTGGGCGACCGACATGAGCCCCTGCTCCTCGAGCAGGTTCTCCGCGAGGCTGTAGATGTCGCCGACGCCCTCCTCCTGGGCGACGAAGTCGCTCGCCGCGCTGATCTGAGCGAGGCTGCCCAGGATGGACTGCAGGCCGAAGAGCAGCGGGCCGATGATGCACAGCCCGATCAGGCCGGTGAGCATGCCCTGCTCGATGCGCACGGCCGCGGCGCGGAAGAGGTAGGTGAGCGGCGCCGCCATCGCGGCGTAGGCGAGCCCGGCGAGGATCCCCGAGCCGATCACCACCCCGCTGTGCTCGTCGATCGTGCGCAACACCTCGGGGCCGATGCCGCTCTCCGTGCTGAGCTCGGAGCGCAGCACCAGCGAGGCGAAGAACAAAAGCAGCGGTAGACCGGCCGCGAGGGCGACGGGGCGCGCGAGCCTGCGCTCGCGCTCGATGATCTCCTTGCGGCTCACGGGCCGGTAATCCTATGGCGCGCGGCCCGGTTCAGACCTCGCCAAGGCCGATCGCGCGCAGCGCCTCGCCGTGATCGTCGTAGAACGTGCCCCGCACGATGCGCCCGTCGCGGATCTCGTAGACCCACGCGTACGGCGGCAGCTCCGACTCGATGCCGCTCTGCCGCCCCCACTGGCGCTGGTTGCGGATCAACGCGGCGACGTGGTCGTCGTGCGCGCGCAGCTCGTAGTCGAAGCGTAGGTCGCGCCAGGGCCGCAGCCACCCGCCCCAGAACGCCGTGGTCCCCTCCGGCCCGCGATAGAGCCCCGCCAGGTCGGGGACCATGCCCATGTGCGTCGCGTCCCATTCGACGTCCGGCGCAAGCAACGCCGTCATCACCTCGTTATCGCGGCGAAAGAACGCGCCGAACAGGGTGCGCACGATCGCGACGTTCTCCTCCTCCGACATGACCCAGGGAGTATCCCCGCCGGGGCCGCCGAGTTCCAAACCGACGCCGGGCGCGCGCGGCGATTACGCTGCGCGCATGCCTGAGCTCGCAGTCACCGCGATCGGCCGCGATCGCCCTGGGATCGTCGCCGCGATCAGCGGCGCCCTGCACGATCTCGACGGGAACATCGAGGACTCGCGGATGGCCATCCTCGGCGGCCACTTCTCGGTGATGCTGCTGGTCCACACGCCGCCCGAGGTCTCCGCCGCGCAGGTGGGCGAGCGCCTCGAGCGCGTCCGCGCCGACCTCGGCTTGGAGGCCGTCGCGGTCGCGGAGGTCGACGAGCTCGGCCACACCGCGCACACCGCGACGCACGTGCTGAGCGTCTACGGCGCCGACCGGCTCGGCATCGTCCACGGCGTGAGCCAGGCGCTCGCCGAGCTCGGCGTGAACATCTGCGACCTGCAGACCCGCGTCACGGGCAGCGAGGACGCCCCCGTGTACGTGATGCTGCTCGAGGTCGCGCTTGGTCCTGCCGCGCCCGCCGAGGTCGAGCGCGCCCTGCGCGCGGTCGGCGGGGAGACGGGGGTCGAGGTCAACCTGCGCGAGCTCGACTCCGAGGCGCTTTAGCCCCGCGCTCCGCCGTGCCCGCCCGCGAGGTCCTGCTCTACCCGCACCCCGCGCTCAAGCAGGTTGCGGCGCCCGTTCAGGCGAGCGAGTTCGACGCGGTCGCCGCGGATCTGCTCGACACCATGCGGACCTTCGAGCGCTGCGTCGGCCTGGCGGCGCCGCAGATCGGGCTCGGCGCGCGCGTGGCGGTGGTCGACGTGAGCGGCCATCCGAAGGCGAAGACCTCGAACGGGCTGCTCGTGCTCGGCAACCCGCGCGTTGTCGAGAGCGAGGGCTCACACGTGGCGCGCGAGGGCTGTCTGAGCCTGCCCGACGTGACCGCGAACGTCCGCCGGGCGACGCGCATCGTGGTCGAGCATCTCGGCGGGCGCATCGAGTGCGAGGGCTTCGAGGCGCGCGCGGTGCTCCACGAGATCGACCACCTCGACGGGATCCTCTTCCTCGACCGGGTCGAGTCGCTGGTCGACGACGTCTTTAGGCGCAAGAACTACGCCGGGCCGCCGCCGGGCTCCTCGCGCTCCTCCGGCTGAGCGTCTCGCTGCGCGGGCGCGAGCTCGAAGGTCTCGCCGGCCGGGCGGATCGGGTAGTACTCGCTCTCCGGCCCGACGATGCGCGAGACGCGGTCGCCCACGGCGAGAACGACGTCGAGGAACGGCGCCATGAGCGCGATGAGCGCCTCGAAGCGATCGCGACGCTGAAGCTGCTGCGGCGTGAGCTGCGCCATCGGGCGAACCGTAGCGAACGGTGACATAGCATCCGCGCCGTGTCCGAGCCCGCCCCTCCAGAAGGCCCGATCGCCCTCTACGGCGCCACCGGCTACACCGGCCGGTTGATCGCGGCCGAGCTCGCGAACGCGGGCGCCGAGGTGGTGCTCGCGGGGCGCAACGCGGCGAAGCTCGAGACCCTGCGCGGACAGGTAGGCGGCAACACGCGGACCGCGGCGGTCGCGCTCGACGACGCCGGCGGCCTGCGCGGGCTGCTGGAGGACTGCGTGTGCGTCGTAGCCGCCGCGGGGCCCTTCCAGCGGTACGGGGCGCCCGTGCTGGAGGCCGCCGTCGACACCGCGACGCACTACCTCGACACCACCGGCGAGCAGCCGTTCATGCGGCGCGTCTTCGAGGAGTTCGGGCCGCGCGCCGCGGAGCAGGGGATCGCGCTGATCACCGCGATGGGCTTCGACTACGTGCCGGGCGACATGATCGCCGCGCTGACGGCCGAGGGCCTCGACGCCGTCGACGAGCTCTCGCTGGCCTACGCGGTCTCCAGCTTCGGCCCCTCGCGCGGGACGGCGCTCTCGGCGATGGGGATGATGAGCGAAGGCGACGTGGAGTGGCACAACGGCGCCTTCGTACCGGCCGATCGCAGCGTCCGGCGCCCCAGCGTCGATTTCCCCCCGCCGCTCGGCCGGCAGCGCATGGTGCGCTACCCGGCGGGCGAGCACGTGACCGTGCCCCGGCACGTGCCGGTGCGGCGGGTCCGCACTTCGATCACAGCGGGGACGTTCACGCCGCCGCGGATGAGCGTTGCCGCCGGGCTCCTCGCGCCCGTCCTGCAGGCCGCGCTCGGCACGCCCCTGCGCGGCCCGATCGACGCGCTCGTCGGCCGGCTCCCCGAGGGACCCTCCGAGGAGCGGCGCAAGGCAGCGCGCTTCACGGTCGTCTGCGACCTGCGAGCGGGCGAGGTGCGCCGGCGTGGCGTGATCAGCGGGCGGGACGTCTACGGCCTCACAGCGCGCTCGCTCGCCGCGGGCGCGCTGCGCTGCGCCGCGCCGGGGTTCGAGGGCGCCGGCGCGCTCGCGCCCGCCCAGGCGTTCGACCCGCGCGACTTCCTCGGCGAGCTCGCCGATTTCGACGTCGCGTGGGAAGTGAGCGACGCGGGCCCCTAGATTTCAGCGCCGTGAACCCCGCCGCCACCACGTGCCCGCTCTGCGGAGGCTCCGCATACGGCTGGCTGACGATCCCCCCGCGCGACTCGCGCGCGTCGGTGGGCATGCTCTCCCCGGTCGACCCCGACGTCGTCACGGACAAGGAGCGCGTGGTCGACCGCTGCACGGAGTGCGGCAGCGGGATCGAGCGCGGCCGCGGGCCGATCGACCTCGCGGCCGAGCTCAAGGCGATCTCCACGGAGCGCGGCGACGGCACCTTGCTGATCGAGGCGCCCAACCGGGCGAGCCTGCAGGCGGGGATCGGCAGCGAGGGCTGGGCGGCGCTCGCCGAGTGGCGCTCGCGTTTGCTGCTCACCCCGAAGGGGCTCGAGCTGCTCGCGCGCGACCAGGGCTACGAGCTCGACCGCGTGCGCTTTCAGCTCTGGGGGCGCACGCAGGCGTGGATGTGGCAGACGCTCACCAACGGGCTCACCCTGCACCCGAACTTCCTGCACGAGGTGCGCGCCGGCCGACTGCGGCCCGAGAACGCGCGCAGCCGGTTCGCCTACGTGGCCGACTTCGTGGCGAGCGTCCTGGCGGCCCCGCTCGTCGCGCTCGTCTCGTTCCCGCTCGAGCTGATCGCGATCGTGATGCGCAAGGGCGGCCTGCTGGTGGCCGAGGCGCGCCGCCCCTAGGCGCCCATCCGCCAGACGCGCTTGACGATCGGCAGCGCGAGCGTCCGCGGCGTGTGCTGCCCCGCGATGGAGCCCGCCCGGTAGAGCATGCCCGGGACCACGACGCGCTTGCCCTTCTCGGCGCCCTCCACGGCGGCCCGAGCGACGGCCTCGACGTCGGTCCAGATGAAGTCCGGGACGCGGTCGCTCACCTCGATCCCCGCCGCCTCCACGAACTCGGTACGCACCGGACCCGGGCAAACGGCGGTGACGCTCACGCCGTGCGGCGCGAGCTCGGCGTGGGTCGCCTCCGAGAGGCTCAGGACGAAGGCCTTCGTCGCAGCGTAGGCGGCCGTGCCGGGAATCGGCTGAAACGCCGCGGCCGAGGCGATGTTGATGATCGCGCCGCGGCCGCGCTCGACCATCCCGGGAGAGAAGCGCGCCTGCAGCTCAACGAGCGCCTCGCAGTTGAGGCGGACCATCGCCGCCACCCGCTGCGGGTCGGTGCGGTGCAGGCTCCGTGAGCCTCCGAAGCCCGCGTTGTTCACCAGCACCTCGACGGCGAGGCCCAACTCGGCGATGCGCGCGGCGAGCCGCTCGCGGGCGCCGGGATCCTGCAGGTCGGTGGGCAGCACCTCCGCGCGGATCCCGTGCGCGTCGCTCAGCTCGTCGGCGAGGGCGCGCAGGCGGTCCTCGCGGCGCGCGACGAGGAGCAGGTTGTGGCCGCGCTCGGCAAGCAGGCGCGCGATCTCGGCGCCGATGCCCGACGAGGCGCCGGTGACGAGCGCGGCGCCCTCGCTGCTTGGCGTCGGGAGAGACACGCGCGCAGGCTACACCGCCCTCGGCTTAACCAGAGGCATCTCTATGATCGGTTGCGATGGAAGAGCCATTCGGAGGCATGTTCGGAGACCCGGACGAGTTGCAGCGCCGGCTGGCCGAGTTCGCCGAACAGATGCAGGGCGCCCAGCAGGTCTCCTTTGCCGACAGCGCGATCCGGCTCGCCGTCGAGATGACCGTGGCGGCGATCAACCGCCTGAACCTCCAGGGAACGAGCGACGAGCAGGCCATGCAGGTCCGCGACGCGATCCGCATCGTCTTCCCGGAGGCGGTCACGCTGGTGCGCGAGGCGCGCCAGGGCCTCTCCTGATCCGGCGCAGACCGCGCACATCTCGTTAGCCCGGCGCTGACAGCGTCGCGCGTATGTACGCATGGGCGCGCAAGACGATCGCTGGGCCGGGTGCGCAGCGCGGCGCCGCGAGCGTCGAGCACGCCGGGCTGGCGCTGCTCATCGCGCTCGTCATGGCCGCGGCGGTCGCCGCGATCGCGGCGAGCCCGCCCGGGCCCGAAGCGCGTGATTTGGCGACCGCGATCGCGCGCAAGCTGCGCTGCGCCCCGAACCTGCCGGGGCCCTGCTGGCGCGATCCGCTGACCAGCGCGTACGGGCGTCCGCTCGCGGGCCTCGTGCGCGCGCTGGCGCCCGAGCCGCAGGTTCGCGACGGCCCTGGCGGTGAGCCGCTGCTCCCGGTGAACTTCCGCCACTGCCGTAGCCCGAGCTGCGCGGCACCGGGCGAGCGACCGGAGCTCACCGCCTCGAATCGCCGCGTAAGCGTCTACGTCGCGGTGCGCGACCGCAGGCGCGCCGGCGGTGGCGTCACCGTGGCCTACTGGCTTTACCGGCCCACGCTCGGCTGGGAACGCCGGCGCGTACGCGCGAGCTCAGCCGACGTCGTCGCCCACGCCCGCACGCCCCTGCTCGAGACCGACCACCCGCGCCTGATCCCGCTGGAGACGCTCGCGGGCCGCAACCACGTGCGCTTCGCGCCGGGCGAGGAGCCGCCGTGGCGGTGGCAGGTCACCGGCGTCCCGTGAAGGCGCTCACCAGGTGGCGTCGTGGTGCTCCATCACGCCGAGCCCGTGCCGCAGCTCGAGCCCACCCGGCAGCGTCCCGCGGAACGTGCCGAACGGCTGGCGGTACGCGTAGCGAACCAGCCAGCGGTTCTCTGACTTGGCGCGTTCGGCCTCGGCGGTGAACTCGAGGCGCGCACCGTCGGCGAACGACACGGCGTCCAGGCCATCGAAGCTCACGGGCTGCGGCTCGGTGGGCTCGCCCTCGACCCAGATCGCGCGCTCGGAGTTGCGCTCGGGATCGTTCACGCCCGCCACGAGGTTCCAGGCCACGGCGCGCCCGTCGGCCAGCTCGCCCACGCCGGCCGACCAGCTCCACACGGTGTGGCGGGGGTGATAGCCGCCGGACTCGTCCTCGATGCCGAGCGCCTCGCCCCGCAGGCGACGCTCGCCGATGCGCACGTCGTAGCCGATCGGCGCGCCGGCGCGCTTGCGGGTCCACACGTAGCCGCCCGCGCCGTTCGGGCACACCGACTCCACCCAGCGCCCGCCGCCGACGCGCAGAAAGCCGCGCACGCGCTCGCCCGTCTGCGGCTCCTTGCCCTCGATGCGGGTCGTGCAGTTTCCATCAGGCGCCCAGCGCACGGCGCCGGCGTCGATCTCGGTCCATACCTCGCCGCGGGCACCCGGCAGAAGGTTCACGGTGCGCTCGTGCAGCTCGCCGCGCTCGCGGTCGAGCACGGCCCAGAAGGTCTGCCCGATCGGCCCCACCTGCACGCGCGCGGCGCAGAGCATGACCTCCTCGGCGAAGACGCCGACGTAGCGCCAGCGCTTGCGCGTCGTCCCCGCGTAGCGCAGGGGCAGCTTGCCGGGAGGCAGCGGCAGCGCCGGGCGGCCCTCACCCGGGCCGCGCCAGGGCAGCACTCGCAGCGCTTCGGTGCTCACGATCCGAGCAGCGTGCGGCCGTCGTCGGTGATCGTCCAGCTCGGGTTGTGGGCGATCTCCCAGGGGTGGCCGTCAGGATCGGTGAACGCGGCGGTGTAACCGCCCCAAAACGCCTTGCCGGGCTCGCGTGTGATCCGCGCCCCCGCGGCGCGCGCCTCCTCGATGACCGAGTCGACCTCCTCCGGGCTGCGCGTGTTGTACGCGAGTGTGAAGCCGCCCGACCCGCCGGCATCGTCGACGCCGGAGTCGGCCGCGAGCTTGCCGCGATCCCAGAGCGCGACCACCATCCCGCCGGCCTGGAAGAACACCACGTCGCCGTCAGGGCTCTGACCTTCCCAGCCGAGCGCCTCGTAGAAGGCGCGGGAGCGCGCGACGTCCTCCACGCCGAGGGTGATCAGGGAGAGGCGCTGCTCCATCGCTGGACAGGATCGCACGACGCCACCGCGGGCGCGGCGCGGGCGCCGGCCGCTACTCGATGACTGCGAGGACGTCGCCGCTGCTCACGGAGTCGCCCTCCTTGACCTTGATAGCGGTGACCTTGCCGGCGCGATGCGCGGTGATCTCGTTCTCCATCTTCATCGCCTCGATCACGCAGATCAGATCGCCCTCGGCGACCTCCTGGCCCTCCGAGGCGTTCACCTTGAAGACGGTGCCCTGCAGCGGCGAGGGCAGCTCTGGGCCGCTCGCCCCACCGCCGCCGCCGCCCTTGCGGCGCTCGCGGCGCGGGGGCGCCTTCGCGCCGGGGTTGCCGCCGGCCGCGGCCGGGGCGGCGGCGCCGATCACCTTGACCTCGTGCAGGCGCCCGTCGACCTCAACCTTGTAGGTGCGCTCGGTCGTCTCCTCTTCCTCGCCGTCCTGCGCGGGCGCCGCGCTCTCGGGCGCGAGGCTCTTCAGCCACTTGCGGTCGGCGATCAACTCGCGGCACGTGGACGCGTTCGCCCACTCCTCCGTGGAGAGGATCGCCTGGTGGAACGGGATCAGCGTGGTGAGCGGCTCGATCCGGTACTCGCCCAGGGCACGCAGCATGCGCTTGGTGGCCGACTCGCGATCGACGTCCCACACGATCAGCTTGGCGACCATCGGGTCGTACAGCGGCGTCACCTCGGTGCCCGCCTCGAGTCCCGAGTCGACGCGCACGCCGGGGCCCGCGGGCTCGATGTAGCTCTCGATCGGCCCGGGCGCCGGCGCGAAGTTCTTGTGGGCGGCCTCCGCGTTGATGCGGCACTCGATCGCGTGCCCGCGGAACTCGACCTCGTCCTGGGTCACGGAGATCGGCTCGCCCGCGGCGATGCGGATCTGCTCGCGCACGATGTCGATGCCGGTGATCATCTCGGTCACGCAGTGCTCGACCTGCACGCGGGTGTTCATCTCGAGGAAGAAGTACTCGTCGCCCACCTGCATGCCCTCGATCGTCCCGGCGCCGCGGTAGTCGACGGCCGCGGCGGCCTCGGTGGCGATCTTGCCGATGCGCTCGCGCATCTCCTCGTCGACAAGCGGGCCGGGCGCCTCCTCGATCAGCTTCTGGTGGCGGCGCTGGATCGAGCAGTCGCGCTCGCCGAGGTGGATCACGTTGCCGTGCGAGTCGGCGAGCACCTGCACCTCGACGTGGCGCGGGTCCTCGAGGTAGCGCTCCAGGTAGACGCGCGGGTCGGAGAAGAACTTCTCGCCCTCGCGCGCGGCGCCCTCGAAGGCGTCGGCGAGCTCGTCCTCGCTGTGGGCGACCCGGAAGCCCTTGCCGCCACCGCCGCCGGCCGCCTTGCAGGCGACGGGATAACCGATCTCCGCGGCGACCTTGCGGGCGGCCTCGACGTCCTCGGAGGGCTCGGTAGAGCCGGGCACGATCGGCACGCCGGCCGCCTGCATGATCTCGCGGGCGCGGGTCTTCGATCCCATCGCCTCGATCGCGCTGGCGGGCGGGCCGATCCACACCAGGCCGGCCTCCTCGAGCGCGTTCGCGAAGGCCGCGTTCTCGGCGAGGAACCCGTAGCCGGGATGCACGGCCTGCGCGCCCGCCTGCTGGGCGACCTCGATGATCCGCTCGATGTTGAGGTAGCTCTCGGCAGGGACGGGCGGGCCCAGCAGGTAGGCCTCATCGGCAAAACGCACGTGCGGGGTGTCGCGGTCGGCCTCGGAGTAGACGCCGACCGAGCCGATCCCCATCTCCCGAAGCGTCCGCATCACGCGGATCGCGATCTCGCCGCGGTTGGCGACCAGCACCTTTTCGAACATAGGCGCGGCAGTCTATTTAGGTAGCGCTTAGAGTGACGCCGGTTTCGCCCGGCTAGGGCGCCCGGCGCCACTCATCGCGCTCACGCTGGCGCGGGTCGGCGCGTCAGCGCACCCGGCGGGCGCTCCACTTGGCCTTGCGCACGCAGATCCCGACCCTGTAGTCCAGGACGCCCTTCCTGATCTTGCGCCCCTTGAGCCGGCCCTTGAGCACGATGCGCGAGTCCCTGTTCGGCTTCCAGACGCGCTTGAACTTGCCGTTCTTCTTGATCTTGACCGTGGGGAACGCGATCGGGTGCGGCTCGACGTACGGGGGCAGCGAGCTGCAGATCACGTTCAGCACGACGTAGAACTTCTTGAGCTTGCGCCCGTTGTTGGTGACGCGCATCTTGAAGTTGCCCTGGTTGATCGGGTCCTTCCCCGCCTTGCCCGTCACCTTGCCCTTGTAGACCCCGTTCTGCTTGGGACCTGCCGTCGCGGGCGATCCGGCGATCGATAGGGCGCACAGCGCTGCGGCCGCGCCCACCGCGGCCAACCGGATGACTCTCGTTCTCATGCGACCTCCTGTTAGGGACCAGTGCGACCGGCCCCCCGGATCGACCCCAGCCGCGAACTCGAACGGCGCCGGATCCTACCGTTCAGCCGCAGTGCCGCAGGCGCTCGGGATCAGGCCCTCAGGCCGCCAGCAGGGCGTGCTGCTCGCCGCGGGCGACGATTTGATCGCGGCCCGGGCCGACGCCGATCAGCTTGATCGGCACGCCCACGAAGTCCTCGATGAACGCGAGGTAGTCGCGCGCCGCCTGGGGCAGCTCGGACTCGTCGCGGCAGTTCGCGATGTCGTCGCCGAAGCCGGGGAGCTCCTCGTACTCCGCCTCCGCGGCGTGCAGGATCGACTGGTGGTAGGGGAACTCCTCGAAGATCGCTCCGTCGCCGCCCCGGTAGCGGACCGCGACGCGGATCGGGTCGAGCCCAGCGAGCACGTCCAGCTTGGTGATCACCAGCGCGGAGAGGCGGTTGAGGCGCGCCGCGTAGCGGAGCGCGACCAGGTCGAGCCAGCCCGTACGGCGCTCCCGCCCGGTCGTGGTGCCGTACTCGTGGCCCTTGGTGAGCAGGTGCTTGCCGACCTCGTCGTCGAGCTCGGTCGGGAACGGGCCCGCGCCGACCCGCGTGGTGTAGGCCTTGGCGACCCCCCAGACCTCGCTGATGTCGGTGGGGCCGACGCCCGCGCCCACGCAGGCGGCACCGGCGATCGGGTTCGACGAGGAGACGAAGGGATAGGTGCCGTGGTCGAGGTCGAGCATGGCGGCCTGCGCGCCTTCGAAGAGCACCACCCCGTCGCGGTCGAGGACGTCCCAGCAGATCCGCGCCGTGTCGGCGATGTGGGGCTCGAGGCGGTGACCGTAGGCCGTGTACTGCTCGGCGATCGCGTGCAGGTCGAGCTTCGGGTCGCGCGCGAACGGCCGCAGCATCTGCTTCTTCGGCTCGAGCGCCGCGAGGATCTTCTTGCGCAGGATCTTCGGGTCGAGCATGTCCTGGACGCGGATGCCGAGGCGGGCGGCCTTGTCCGCGTAGCAGGGGCCGATGCCGCGCTTCGTGGTGCCGATCGCGAGCTTGCCGAGCTTCGCCTCGCCCGCCGAGTCGAGCATCACGTGGTAAGGCATGATCAGGTGCGCGTTCGCCGAGACCTTCACGCCGGTCACGTCGACGCCGCGCCGGCGCAGCCCGTCGAGCTCGGAGATCAGCACGGCCGGGTCGACGACGACGCCGTTGCCGATGATGCACGCGCGCCCGGGATAGAGGATCCCCGAGGGGATCAGGTGCAGCTTGAACTCCTCGCCGTCGCGCACGATCGTGTGGCCGGCGTTGTTGCCGCCCTGAAAGCGCACGATCGCATCGGCCCGCTCGGCGAGCAGGTCGACGATCTTGCCCTTGCCTTCATCACCCCACTGGGTGCCCACGATCACGATTCCTGGCATGCGCGCAGAAGCTTAGGGGGAACGCCGGGGCCGGCTCAGGCCGGGCGGTAGCGGTTGTCCTCGCCGAAGAGCGTGAGCGGGTCGCCGCAGATCTCCACCAGGCGGGAGACCGTGCGCGCGCCGATCTGCTCCTCCAGCTCGGCCTCGTCCAGGTTCGTGGTGACGATCACCGCGCGCTGCGAGACGTAGCGCTCGTCGATGATCGCGTAGAGCTGCTCGAGGACCCAGTCCGAGCGCTTCTCGGCACCCAGGTCGTCGATGTGGAGCAGATCGACGGACGTGAGCCGCTCGAAGAAGGCGAGGTAGGAGTCCTCGGCTACCTCGGCGTCGTAGGTGCGCCGGATGCGCGCGAGCAGGCGCGGCAGCGAGTAGACGGCGAGCGAGCGCCCCGCCTCGGCGGCGGCCGTGGAGACCAGCATGGCGAGCGTGGTCTTGCCCGTGCCGATGTCGCCGCTCAGCCACAGGCCGCGGCCCGCCGCGAGCATGTCCTCGATGTTGTCGACGTACTCGCGCACGGCGGCGACGACGTCGCGCGTCTCGGGGCGCCGCGCCATGTCGGAGACCGGCGGGCGGTCGAACGAGACGCCGCGGTAGCGCGGCGGGATCGCGGAGGAGACGCCGCGGGTGCGCTTGCGCGCGAGACTGCGGCACTCGCACGGCTCGACGGCGTCCTCCTGCGTCTCCACCCAGCCCGTGCCATCGCACTTGCCGAGCGGGCAGGCGCTCACCGTCGCGTCGCCGGGGCGCAGCGGCACGACGTTGCCGGCCCCGGGCGCAGCGGCGCGCCGCGCAGGCGCCCCATGCGCCCGCGCCGGATTTGCCCCACTCTCAGAACTCATCGTCGACGGCGAACGGGTCGTCGTGCGCGGGGTCCTCGGCGGGCGCCGCGGTCGCCGGCGGCGCGCCCTCGCGATCTGAGCGCGCGAGGTTCATGAAGCGGGGGTAGATGCTCTGGAAGGCGAGCTCGACCGTGCCGATCGGACCGTTGCGGTGCTTGGCGAGGATCAGCTCCGCCTTGCCGCGGATGTCCTCGTCGGGATCCTGCTCGTAGTACTCCTCGCGGAAGATGAAGCAGACGAGGTCGGCGTCCTGCTCGAGGTTCCCCGATTCACGGAGGTCCGAGAGGATCGGCCGCTTGTCGGGCCGCAGCTCGGGCGCGCGCGAGAGCTGCGAGAGACCGAGGACCGGCACCCCCAGCTCGCCGGCTAGCAGCTTGAGCCCGCGCGAGATCTGGCCGACCTGCTCGACGCGGCTCGCGCGCGAGTCGTCGGCGCGCATGAGCTGCATGTAGTCGACGATGATCAGCCCGAGCCCGCCCTCGCGCGAATACAGGCGCCGCGCCTTCGAGCGCAGCTCCAAGACGCTCAGGTCCGAGGATGTGTCGATCCAGATCGGCGCTTTCTCGAGCTGGTTGGAGGCGCGCAGGACCTTCGGCCACAGGCTCTTGATCTGCCCCTTGCGCAGCTTGTCGCCGGCGATGCGCGCCCGGCACGAGAGGAAGCGGTGGGCGAGCTCCGTCTCGGACATCTCGAGCGAGAAGAAGGCCACCGGCAGCTGCTTTTCGACGGCGACGAAGTCGGCGATGTTGGCGACGAGCGCGCTCTTGCCCATCGCCGGCCTCGCGGCGAAGATGATCAGGTTGCCCGGCTGGAAGCCGCCGGTGAGGTTGTCGAAGTCGACGAACCCCGACGGCGTGCCGGTGAGGTCGCGGCGGCCCTCGGAGAGCTCCTCGAGGCGGGTGGTCTCGCGCTCGAGGATGTTCGTGATCGAGACGAAGTCCTGGGCGGATGTGTCGTGCGCAACCTCGAAGAGCATGCGCTCGGCCTGCTCGACCAGATCGCGCGGCTCGCCCTCGCGCTCGTGGACGGACTTCTGGATCCGCTGCGACGTCGCCAGCAGCCGGCGCAGCATCGCGTTCGCTTTGACGATCTTCGCGTAGTGGCCGGCATTGCCCGGCACCGGGACCGTCGAGGCGAGGCTCGAGACGAACTCGCGGCCGCCCGCCTCGGCCAGCTCGCCGAGCTGCGTGAGGTACTCGGTGACCGTGAGCGCGTCGACCGGCTCGCCCTTCTCGGAGAGCGCCTTGATGGCGCGGAAGATGATCCGGTGGCGCTCGCGGTAGAAGTCCTCGTCGGTGAGGTGGACGTCCAGGATCACCGAGGCGATCGCCTGCTCGGACACCATCATCGCCCCGAGAACCGACTCCTCGGCCTCCAGGTTCTGCGGCGGTACGTATGCCTCGGCTGTGCTCATTCCCTCGTCAGATGTAAGACCGTTCCCCGGCGGCATTCGCCCCCGCTGGTGCTCGGCAGCGAGCAAAGCAGAATGCGCGCCGCAGCGCCGGACCTGTTTCCGGGTTTTGCGACAACGATGTAGCAGGCGATCGCCGCGACCCGATCACCGGCGCATGAGCGGGCGAGCTGCGTTACCGTCGGCGGACGGATCATCGACGACAGGGACGGGGTTCGATGGAGCAAGCGGGTCAACAGAACGCGCCTGACGAGCTGATCAGGCAATGCGCAGCCGGCGACGACGCCGCCTTCGAGGAGCTCTCGCGCCGCTATCGGCGCAGCATGGAGATCACCGCCTGGGATTTCGTCGACCCGAGCTCGGCCGACGAGGTCGTGGACCGCGCCCTGGCTCAGGCGAGAGAGCAGCTGCGCGACGGCGCCGCGCCCCAGCATGCGGGCGTCTGGCTGAACAGCATCACCCGCGAGATCGCGCGCGAGGAGCTGCGCGCCCGGCTGCTCACCCCACCTCCCGACTTCAGCGCGACGCCCGCACCGGCCGCGGCGCACGCCGACGAGCCCGCGATCGCCGCGGCCGCGCCGGCAGCCACGCCTGCGCCAAGCGCCCCCGCCGACGGCGAGGAGAACGAGCGCGACCGCGCCGCCGCGCTGGCGTTCCCGCTGCGCCTACCGCACTTCACCCGCACCGCCATCGCGGGGCTCGCGATCGGCGTCGTGGCCGTCGCCGCCGCGCTGGGCGTGCTCTTCACCGGCTCCGATGAGGGCGACGGCGCAGCCTCGCAGCGCGCCGACTCCGGCCCCGCCTACGCCACCTCGGAGCCGACCCCATCGAGCACCGTCACGATCACGAAGTCCAAGCCGGCGAGCAAGAAGACGAAGCCCAGGCAGCGGCCGAAGCCCGAACGGAGCAAGCCGAGCTCCGCGGCGCCGGCCGCCGACCCCGTGCCCGCTCAGCCGAGCAGCACGGCACCGGCACCCGCGGCTCCGGCTCCGGCCACGCCCGCGCCCAGCACCCCCTCGACGAGCCCGGCGAGCGAGCAGCCTGCCTCGACCCCGCCGACGGTCACACCACCGCCGGTGCCCAGCAACCCGTCACCTTCGCCGACGCCGCCGCCGTCCTCACCGCCCGCAAACGGCGGCTGCACGGGCATCGTGGGCTGCGTCGTGGACGCCGTCGGCGGTCTGCTCGGACCGCGCTGACGCCGCGCTACAGAGCTTCGATAGGGGCCGCCGGCGAGCGGCTCAGTGCGCCTCGGCGACGATCGTCTTGACCTTCGCCTTGTGGCCGCCGGCGACCTCGACCTCGATCATGTACGTGCCGACCTCGCGGATCGGCTCCTCGAGGTTGATCTTCTTGCGATCGATCCGCAGGCCGCGCGCCTCCTGGATCGCCTGCGCGATCTCGGTGGTCGTGACCGAGCCGAAGAGCTTGCCGTCCTCGCCGGCGCGGTGCTGGATGGTGAGCACCGTGCGCGAGAGCAGCGCGGCGTTCTCCTCGGCGCGCTCCTCGGCCTCGCGCTTCGCGCGCTCGGCCGCCTCGCGGCGGCGCAGCGCCTCCTCGAGCGCGCCCTTGGTCGCCGGCTGCGCCAGCTTGCGGGGCTCGAGGTAGTTGCGCAGGTATCCCGAGGAGACTTCGACGGCATCCCCGGCGGCGCCGAGGTTCTCGACGTCCTTCAGGAGGATCGCTTGCGTCGTGCGCGCCATCAGGTCTCGATCAACGGTCGCCGACGTACGGCAGGAGCGCCAGCTCGCGCGCCCGCTTCACCGCCAGAGCCAGCTCCCGCTGATGCTCGCGGGAGAGCCCGGTGACGCGGCGCGAGCGGATCTTGCCGCGGTCGGAGATGAAGCGGCGCAGGAGGTTGAGGTCCTTGTAGTCGATCGACTCGGCGGTGATCCGCGTGTACTTGCGGGGACGGACCCGCTCGCCACGACGGCCTGCGCGACGCCCGCCAGAGGTGCTCCTCTGTGCACGACGTGCCATCAGCAGTAGCTCCGCTTGGTTGTCGACTGCATCTGTCTCATCTCATGCCGCGCGCCGCCCGGTGGCGGCGCGAAGCGACATTGTAGCTACGTGTTTTGAGTTAGCCGCCGACGGGCGCGCGAGCGCCCGCGAGCGGCGTCCCGCGCCCTAGAACGGGATGTCGTCGTCCCCGGCGCCGACGCCCGCGGGCGACGCGGACTCGAAGTCCGAGGTGTCCGCCGGGATGTCGGATCCGCCGGCGAAGCCACCGCCGCCCTGGCCGCCCGGAGCCGCGCCGTCGCGGCTGCCGAGGAACTGGACGCTGTTGGCGATGATCTCCACGGCCTGGCGCTTCGTGCCGTCCTGGGCCTCCCACTCGCGCCAGTCGAGGCGACCCTCGATGGCGACCGGGCGTCCCTTCGACAGATACGTCGCGCAGTTCTCACCCTGGGCGCCCCAGACGGTGACGTCGAAGTAGTTGGGCTTGTCCTCCCACTCGCCCTGGGCGTTCTTGCGGCGGGTGTTGACCGCGATCCGCAGCTTGCAGACGGAGCTGCCACTCGGGAGGCTGCGCAGCTCGGGATCGCGCGTGAGGTTTCCGGTGACGACTACGACGTTGATGTTGGAGGCGGCCATCGATCAGCCCTTTCACAGATTGCTTGCTCAGTGCCCCAGTCTAAGGAGCGAGTCGGTCACCACTCGCCCCCTCGGGAGGGGCCGAGGACGGGAAATGCCCAAATAGCGGGATCGTTGCCCGCGGGGGGCTAGGACTCGTCGCCGCTGGAGGCGGACTCGGCCGCGGCGGGCGCGCTCTCGCCCTCGCCCTGCGGCTCGCCGCTGGGCTCCGGGCCGCGAGGCGGACGCTCCTCGTCGCGGCGGCCGCGCCCACCGCCGGCGCGCTGCGAGGTGGCCGCCAGCGTGAAGGGCGGCGGCGGGTCGATCACGGGGGCATCGGGCTCGACCTTGTAGATCCGGAAGCGCAGGACGCCGTCGGCGATCTTGAGGCTGTGGTTGAGATCGTCGAGCAGGTTGCCGTCCTTCGCGAAGCGGAAGAAGCGGTAATCCGCCTCGGTGCGCTGCTTGATCTCGTAGGCGAGCTTGCGCAGCCCCCAAGAGCGCTCCTGCTTGAGCTCGCCGGAACCCTCGATGCGCCGACGCGCTTCCACCGCGATCTCGTTGCGGCGGTCGTCGGGCAGCTCGGGGTCGAGCATCAGGACCAATTCATATTCGGGAGCAGGCTTCGCCAAAACGGCGAATGAATATAGCGGCGGCGGGTTGGGGGGCGCGTTTTCGGGGGCCGGGGTTGTCGGCTGTGCATGGGTGGACGACCGGTCATCAGCTGGCGCGCGGCGGCACGCCTGGGCGGCTCCCTCGCCCTCGGAATCGCCGCGATCGCCCTGCTCGTGGGCATGACCGGGCCGTCCGATCCTCCTCCCCTGCCCCCCGATGTGGGGCTCTTGCCCCATGAGTCCTCGCCGGCCGTACCCCCGGCGGCCGGCGAGGACGCCCCGGGGGTTCGCGCGCGCGTTCGCAGAGCGCTCGCGGCGGCCGAGCAGGCGCGGCGCGTGCGCTCGCGAGCGCACGCCGAGCGGCGCTCCAGGGCGCAGCGCCGGCGGCCTGCGAACGCACGCCGGCGAGCGCGGGAACGCCGGCCCAGGATCCCCGAGCCCCGCGAGCCGCCTCAGCCGGCGGCGCCTCCTGCGCCCGCCCCCGCGCCGAGCGTCGCGACCCCGCCGCCCCCGGACCCGGTCGTCGCGGCATCGCCGCCCCCGGCGCCCGCTCCGCCGTCCTCGCCTCCGGAGCGTCCCGAGCGCCGCAACGCGCCGCCCGAGTTCGGCTTCGAACGTTGACCACGACCCGAAGGAGATCCGCATGAACCATCTGCGTACGAGGCCCGCGATCACGGCGCTCGCCCTGCTCGCCGGCCTCGCCGCCTTCCTCGCCGGCGCCGGCCGGGCCGACGCGGGCACCTACCGCGCCGTGCAGTGCCATCCGGGCCTCGGCGCCGGACACGCCGACGCCAGCTACCGCAGCACCTCCCCCGCCTACATCGGGCGCGCCGCCTGCCGCGACCAAGGGCTCACCATCGAGCATGAGCCCGGCAGCAAGCCCACGCGCAGCGGCCGTCACGGCGCCTGGGAGCTCACCGCCCCGCCCGGCACCGAGATCGTGCGCGCCGGGATGCAGGTGCGCGCGGCGAGCCAGGGCTGGCACGTGCCGCAGATCAGCATCGGGCTCGAGGGCGGCGGCCGGAAGCAGCTCCCGAACGTGCGCGGCGACCGGCACGCGGTGAGCTGGCAGGGCCGCGCCGGCCGCGCGCTCATCGCGCGCCTCGCCTGCACGAACCGCAAGCAGTGCGGCCCCGGCCGCGGTGCCTACATCCACCTGCGCCGGATCTCCCTGGCCCTGCGGGACCTGCGCGCGCCGCGGCTCGAGCTGGGCGGCACGCTCGCCGAGCCGGGCTCACGGCGCGGGCGCCAGACGCTCGTCGTGAGCGCCAGCGACGCGGGCTCGGGCGTGCGCACGGTCACCGTGGATCTGAACGGGCGCTCGCTCGCCGCCCGCACGCTCGACTGCAAGGTGAGCGAAGGGGTCGCGCTGCGCCTGCGGCCCTGCCCGGCCTCCCCGAGCGTGAGCTTCGACGTCCGCACCGGGGAGCGCTTTCGCCAGGGGCGCAACCGCCTGCGCGTCTGCGCGGCCGACCTGGCGCGCGACACCCGGACGAACCGCCGCTGCGCGACGCGCTCGGTCCGCGTCGACAACGCCTGCCCCGTCTCGGCGACGGGCGGCGCGCGCCTGCTCGCGCGCTTTCGCGGTGGCGGCACGACCCGGCGCGTGCCGGCGAACAAGCCCGCGTTCGTGGCGGGCCGCGTGCTCGACGAGCGCGGCGAGCCCCTCGCGGGCGCCGAGGTGTGCATCGCGGCCCGGCCCCGCTCCGCGAGCGCCCGGGAGACCGTGATCGCCACGCGGCGCACCGACGCCCGCGGGCGCTACGAGGCGCGCATCCCGCGGGGCCCCTCGCGCGAGATCCGGATCGCGCACTGGCCGGACGCCGAGCGCGCGCTCGAGCGCTACCTCACCCTGCGCTCGCGGGCCCGGCCGCGGCTGCGGGTCGCGCCCAAGCGCACGCTCACGAACGGCGAGCGCCTGCACTTCCGGGTGCGGCTCACCGGGCCCGCCGCCGGCGGGCGCCGCGTCGAGGTCCGCGCCCGGTCCCGGGGTCGCTGGCTGCGGATCGCGGGCGGACGCACGAACGGGCGCGGCGTGTGGAACGGCGCCTACCGCTTCCGCTCGACGACGGGCAGGCGCACCTACGCCTTTCGCGCCCACGTGCCGCGCCAGGAGGGCTACCCGTATGAGGCGGGCCGCTCGCGGACTGCGCGCGCGAAGGTGGTGGGCTGAAGGCGCGGGCTCGCGAGCGTCCGCAGCGGGCTATCCGCGGCGCTTCAGCTCGATGTCGGCGAGCTGCTCGTCGATCCAGGCGCGCGGGTTGCGCCGGCGGACGATCTCGCGGAGGCGGTCGGCGCGCAGGCGACGCTCCTCCGGGTCCATCGTCAGGGCGCGGTGGATCGCGTCGGCCTGCTCCTGGATGTCGAAGGGGTTCACGGTGAGCGCGCAGTCGCCGAGCTCCTCGTGGGCGCCGGTGTTCTCGGAGAGCATCACCACGCCGTCGCGCGTCGAGACCGCCGGCGCCTCCTTCGCGACCAGGTTCATCCCGTCGAAGAGCGCGTTGACCATGAGCAGGTCGAAGTGCTTGTAGCGCGCGACCGCCTCGTAGAAGTTCTCGTAGATCCGCAGGTCGATGGGCATCCAGTCGGTCGTCCCGTGCCGGTGGTTCACCACGGCGACGAGCGCCTCGATCCGCTCCAGGTACTCCTGGTACTCGGGCACGTCCTGGCGCGACGGCTGTAGGTGCGCGATGAAGGTCACGCGCTCGCGGAACTCCGGATGCTGCTGCAGGAAGACGTCGAACGCGGTGAAGCCGCGCAGCACGTTCTTCGAGAGGTCGGCGCGATCCACGCGGATGATCAGGTGGTCGCGGCGCCGGCGCAGCAGCTCGCGCTCGTACGCGGCCACCTCGTCCGAGGCCGCGGCGCGCTCGAGGCGCTCGGCGTCGATCGCGAGCGGGTAGGCGCGCACCCACGTCTCGCGGCCCTCGTGCAGCACCGCGCCGCGCTCGTAGTCCACCTCGAGCTCCATCAGTTCCCGGCAGCAGTGCAGGAAGTTGCGGCAGTACGCCGTGGTGTGGAAGCCGATGATGTCGTTGGCGAGCAGGCCGCGGTAGATGTCCTCGCGCATCCGCGCGGGCAGGATGCGCCAGGAGTCCGGCTGCGACCACGGGATGTGGACGAAGTGCTGGAGGAAGACGTCGGGGCGCTCCTGCCGGATCAGCGACGGGCAGGTGTAGAGGTGGTAGTCGTGGAGCATCACGAGCGGGTCGTCCTCGTCGGCGACCGTGCGCAACACCGCCTCGGCGATGTCGGCGTTCACCACCTGGTAGCCCTGATCCCAGGCCTCGATCTCCTCGCGCCGGATGTCGGGCGCGTTGGACAGATCCCAGAGGTAGTGCTGGATGAACCACAGGATCGGGTTCGCGATCACGTTGTAGAAGCGGTCGTACGCCCACGGGTCCGACTCGACGAGCAGCACCTCGTAGGAGACGCCGTCGAGCTCGACGGTCACCGGGCCGCTCGCCTCGCGCGCCACGACCGCGTCCTCGTCGCTCATCGCGGACG
>CBFGWL010000037.1:0-26492 GCA_965652565.1 uncultured bacterium | reverse complement strand
GTCGTCGTTTTTCGACGACCACGGCTGAACCTCGGTCGTGGAAGTGGCGCCTGCCCCGACGTGTGCCCGGGTCGGCGCGACCGCGCGAGCGACGCTGCGAACCCGCGAGCGACGCTGCGACCCCGCGAGCGACGCTGCGAACCCGCGCAACCCCTCCGGGTGCCTCGTTTGCGCCGTCGCGTTAGGCTTCGCAGCCCCGTGTCCGAGCTGAACCTCATACTCCTCGGCCCTCCCGGCTCCGGGAAGGGCACTCAGGGCGAGCGGCTGCAGGCCGATCTCGAGTTGCCGTACTACGCGACGGGCAACATCCTGCGCGCCGCGGTGCGCGACGAGACCGAGCTCGGCAAGCAGGCCAAGGAGTACATGGACCGGGGCGACCTGGTCCCCGACGAGGTGATCATCGGCGTGATCGCCGAGCGGCTCGGCACGCACGAGGCCGAGGACGGGTTCATCCTCGACGGGTTCCCGCGCACGGTGGGGCAGGCGGAGGCGCTCGACGAGCGCATGCAGGCGCTGGGACGGCGGCTCACCGCGGCGCTGCTCATCGACGTCTCCGACGAGGAGGTCATCCGGCGCCTCGGCGGGCGGCGGACGTGCCCGAACGGCCACGTCTTCCACGTCGAGTTCGACCCGCCCGAGAAGGAGGGCGTGTGCGACGTGTGCGGGGAGGAGCTCATCGTCCGCGACGACGACAAGCCCGACGTGATCCGCCACCGCCTCGACCAGTACCGCGAGAAGACCGAACCGCTCGTCGGCTACTACGACGAGCGCGGCCTGCTCGAGCGCATCGACGGCTCCGGGCCGCCCGACGACGTCTACGAGGACGTCCGCGCGCTGCTCGCCACGTTGCGCATGGAGGAGGAGGCCTAGCCTCCAGGCGCCGGGTCCCGTTTGGGCCTGCGTCAGCCCGCCCACTAGGCTTGCATGGCCATGTACCGCGGCGGGATCATCCTCAAGACGCCCGAGCAGATCGAGGCGATGGCCCGCGCGGGCGAGATCCACGCGCGCTGCCTGAAGATGGTCGCCGCGAAGGCGCGCCCGGGCGTGACCACCGCCGAGCTCGACCGGACGGCCGAGCGCTACATCCGCTCGCAGGGCGCGACGCCCACCTTCAAGGGCTACAACGGCTTCCCGGGCTCGATCTGCGCGTCGCCGAACTCGATGGTCGTGCACGGCATCCCGGGCCCCTACAAGCTCAAGCGCGGCGACGTGCTCTCGATCGACATCGGCGTCACCAAGGACGGCTGGGTCGCCGACGGCGCGCTCACCGTCGTGGTCGGCGGCGAGGGCCCGCCCGAGGCCGAGCGCCTGCTGCGCGCCACGGAGGACTCCCTGCACGCCGCCGTCGCCGCGACGCAGCCCGGCGCGCGCCTCTCGGACGTCTCGCACGCGGTGCAGCGCACCGTGGAGGCCGAGGGCCTACACGTGATCCGCTCGCTCGTCGGCCACGGCGTGGGGCAGCGGATGCACGAGGACCCGCAGGTGCCCAATTACGGCCCGCCCGGCCGCGGTCCGGTGCTCCAGCCCGGCACGGTGCTCGCGATCGAGCCGATGACCGCGGTCGGCACCGACGAGGTCTACACCGCCGACGACGGCTGGTCGGTCTACTCGGCGGACGGTTCGCTCACCGCTCACTTCGAGTTCACGGTGGCCGTGACCGAGGACGGCCCGCGCATCCTCAATCCCTGGCACGAGCTCTAGCGGGCCCGCGCCCCGGAAAAGCTGATTCCCCCTGCTACTATTCGCGGTCGCCTCTGGTGGGAGCCGGGGGTACGTCTTTGTGGCCACGGGCCCGGTTCATGGGGCCAGGTGGCCTTCTGAAGGATACGACCCAAGAATCTGCGCGCTGTGAGCGCGACTTTCCAGGCGCGCTGCAGCGGATAGGTAGGTACAAGACAGTGAAAGTTCGAGCGTCAGTGAAGCCGATGTGTGAGCGGTGCCGGGTCATTCGCCGGCGCGGCCGCGTCCTCGTGATCTGCTCGAACCCCCGGCACAAGCAGCGTCAGGGCTAACGAAAACGGCAGGCTAAGGAGCGCATGGCACGTATCGCAGGAGTCAATCTTCCTCTCAACAAGCGGGTTGAGATCGGGCTGACCTACATCCACGGAGTCGGCCGCTCGACCGCCAACGAGGTTCTGAAGAAGGTCGGCGTCGACCCGAACACCCAGGTGAAGGACCTCACGGAGGAGGAGACGATCAAGCTCCGCGACGAGGTCGAGTCGCTCGAGGTCGAGGGCGATCTGCGCCGCGAGCGCTCCCAGAACATCAAGCGCCTGTCCGAGATCGGCTCCTACCGCGGCATCCGCCACCGCCGCGGTCTGCCCGTCCGGGGCCAGCGCACCAAGACCAACGCCCGGAACCGCAAGGGCCCGAAGCGGATGAGCGTCTCCGGCAAGAAGAAGCCCCCGGCGAAGAAGTAGGAGCGATTTAGATGCCTCAGCCACGCAAGGGCCGCCGCCGGACTCGCAAGAACGTCCCGTACGGGATCGCCCACATCAAGACAAGCTTCAACAACACGATCGTCACCATCACCGACCCCGAGGGCAACGTGATCGTCTGGGAGTCCGCCGGCTCGGCCGGTTTCAAGGGCTCGCGCAAGTCGACCCCGTTCGCCGCGCAGGTCACCGCCGACGCTGCCGCCCGCAAGGGCATGGAGCACGGGCTCGAGCGCGTGGAGGTCCACGCGAAGGGCGCCGGCTCCGGGCGCGACACGGCGATCCGCTCGCTCCAGGCCGCCGGCCTGCAGGTGACGACCGTGAAGGACGTGTCCCCGCAAGCGCACAACGGATGCCGCCCGAAGAAGCGGCGGAGGGTCTGAGATGGCTCGCGATACCTCACCGCAGTGCAAGCAGTGCCGCCGGGAGGGCCAGAAGCTCTTCCTCAAGGGCGAGCGTTGCCTGACGGACAAGTGCGGCGTCGAGCGCCGCTCGTACCCGCCGGGTGAGCACGGCCGCGGCCGCGTGCGCGCGTCGGAGTACCGCAACCAGCTCCGCGAGAAGCAGAAGGCCCGCCGCTACTACCAGATCCTCGAGAAGCAGTTCCGCTCGTACTACGACAAGGCGGCTCGCCAGGACGGAGTGACCGGCGACAACCTGCTGCGCCTGCTCGAGCGCCGCTTCGACAACGTCCTGGTCCGGCTCGGCTTCGCGGCCTCCCGCCGCCAGGCGCGCCAGCTCATCAGCCACGGCCACTGGCTGATCAACGGCAAGCGCGTCGACATCCCGAGCTACCAGGTCCGCCCTGACGACATCATTTCGATCAAGCCGGATTCCGCCGCCGCCGACGTCGTGCGCGCGGCGACCGAGCTGACCGCGGCCGTCCCGCCGTGGCTGCAGGCCGATCACGATGCCCTGACCGCGAAGGTCCTCCGTCTGCCCGAGCGCAGCGAGATCGAGACCCCGGTCCAGGAGCAGCTGATCGTCGAGCTCTACTCGAAGTAATCGAGTAGCGCTCACCAACCCGCGACAACCGGAGAAGCCCCATGACCACCCTGCCCGAGTTTCAAGTTCCGAAGATCAGCAAGGAAGACGTCGCCGAGAACCGCGGCACGTTCGTGATCGAGCCCCTCGACAAGGGGTTCGGCTACACGTTCGGCAACAGCCTCCGGCGCGTGCTGCTCTCCTCCCTCGGCGGCGCTGCCATCAAGAGCGTCCGCATCGAGGGTGTCGCGCACGAGTTCTCCACCATCGAAGGCGTGAAGGAGGATGTCACCGACATCGTCCTCAACCTCAAGGACGTCGTCGTGCGCATGCACACGGAGGCCGACGAGGTCGAGGCGCCGCTGGTCGCCAGCGGCCCCGGTGAGATCACCGCGAAGGACATCGACCTGCCCGCCGGCGTCGAGATCCTCAACCCCGACGCGCCGATCGCGACGCTCGAGAAGAAGACCAAGCTCGAGATGTATCTGACGATCGGCCGCGGCCGCGGCTACTCGCCCGCCGAGGAGAACAAGTCGGACGATCAGCCGATCGGAGTCATCCCGATCGACTCGATCTTCTCGCCGATCCGCCGCGCCGCGTACTCGGTCGAGTCCGCGCGCGTCGGTCAGCGCACCGACTTCGACAAGCTCGCGCTCGAGGTCGAGACCGACGGCTCGATCGAGCCGGGCGCCGCGGTCCGCGAGGCGGCGGAGATCCTCATCAAGTCGCTGGCGATCTTCACCGACGCCGACCGCGTCGAGGAGCTCACCGCCCGCGAGAACCTCGAGGCCGCCGAGGCCGACAGCGACGGCGCCGCCCCCGCGACGGAGGGCGACGACCGCCTCATCGAGGAGCTCGAGGTCGGCGTGCGCGCCTACAACTGCCTCAAGCGGGCCGGCATCCAGACGGTCGGCGACCTGGTGCAGCGCTCGGAGTCGGAGCTCAACGCGATCCCGAACTTCGGCAAGCGCTCCACCGAGGAGGTCAAGGACGCCCTCGCCCAGCTCGGCCTGAGCCTGAGGGAGGAGTAGGGCGAAGCACTTGCAGGAAGGCGCGGGCTAGGATTGCTCGCGCCTTTCTCGCCTTCAGAGGGAAACCATGCGCCACGCAAAGCAAAAGGGAAAGCTCTCGCGCTCGGCTTCGCATCGCAAGTCGCTGATGCGCAACCTCTGCCGTGAGGTCATCGACCACGAGCGCATCCGCACCTCCGAGGCCAAGGCGAAGGCTGTCAAGCCGCATCTCGAGAAGCTGATCACGCTCGGCAAGCGCGGCGATCTGCACGCGCGCCGGCAGGCGCTCTCCGAGCTCGGCCAGGACAAGTTCCTGGTTCACAAGCTCTTCGAGGAGATCGCGCCCCGTTACGCCGACCGCGACGGCGGCTACGCCCGCATCGTGAAGCTCGGCCCGCGCCGCTCGGACTCCACCGAGATGGTGTTCCTCGAGCTGGTCTAGCCGGCTCTCGCGTTCACAACCGCTGGTTGCGGCGCGAAGCCGCAAGCTCGCGAGATCACGATTGTGTTGGTTGATCCCACACAATCACGAAGTCGCGGCGAGCTCCCTCGCGAGTGCACGATCTCGTTGGTTGATCCCACGAAATCGCGAAGTCGGGGTCTCGCAGCGCCGTAACGCGACCCGCGCATACGCTTGCGGGCGGTGGCGAGCTGGAAGCTGACGATCGCCTACGACGGCACGCGCTTTGCGGGCTGGGCCCGCCAGCCGGGCCTGCGCACCGTGCAGGAGGAGCTCGAGCGCGCCGTGGGCCGGATCCTGGGGGGCATCGAGATCGACCTGGTGGTCGCCGGGCGCACCGACGCGGGCGTGCACGCCACCGGGCAGGTCGCGAGCTTCGCGACGGATGTGGAGCCGCCCGACCGCTTCGCCCAGCGGCTGAACGCGGTGCTGCCGCCCGACGTCGCGGTGCGTGCCGCCGAGCCGGCGCCCGACGGCTTCGACGCGCGTCGCTGGGCGCGCTCGCGCCGCTACCGCTATCGCGTGCTGGACTCCTCGATCCGCGACCCGTTCGAGGAGGGGAGAGCGCTCTGGTGGCGCTACGGGCTCGACCGCGCGGCGCTCGATGCCTGCGCGACGGCGCTCGCCGGCGACCACGACTTCACGGCCTTCACGCCCACCCGCACCGAGCACGTGCGCTTTCGCCGCGTGGTGAAGGAGGCGCGCTGGGAGGAGGAGTCCGAGCGCGTGCTCGCCTTCCACATCGAGGCCGACGCCTTCATGCGCAACATGATCCGCATCCTCGTCGGGACGATGCTCGAGGTCGCGAGCGGGCGCCGCACGGTCGAGGAGTTCACCGCCCTGCTCGAGGGGGCGCCGCGCGAGCGCGCCGGCCAGACCGCCCCCGCGCACGCCCTCTACTTCGAGGGCGTCACCTTCGGCGACGGCCCGCTCGTGATCGACTACGAGGCGGAGGCGCTCGGGAAGTCCTGATCGCCGAGCGCGGCCGGGCGCCCGGGCAGGAAGATCGAGCTGCCGGTGGCGAGCGCGATCGCCTTCCCGTCGGCGTTGCGGACCTCGGCCCGCGTGATCGCGATCGTGCGGCCGGAGTGCAGCACCTCAGCGCGCGCCTCGAGGTCGCGCCCGTCGGCCACGCCGGGGCGCAGGTAGTTCACCTTGAGATCCAGGCCCGCGACCGCGCTGCCAGCGGGCGCGAGGGAGACGACCGCCGACTGCATCGTCGTGTCGGCGAGCATCGCGATCGTGCCGCCCTGCAACAGCCCAGTGGGGCTCGCGAGCCACTGCGAAGCGGGCATCGTCATCGCCGCCCGCCCCTCGGCCCCCTCGCGCAGGGTGAGGCCCGTCAGGTAGTGAAGCGGGGGCGAGGGGAGGGCTCCCGAGATCTGGTCCGCGAGCACCTCGGCGCCGCTGCGCGCGCCCCACTGCGACTGGTCGATCGGCTCGCCCACAACGGGCCGGCGGGCCCATGGGTCCGCCGGGCCGGGCGCATCCGGCACCTCCACGGGGGGCTCGTCGGGAAGCTCGGGCAGGTCCTCGAGCTTCGGCAGGACCGCGAGGCGCGATGTCCCGTGCGCGATCAGCCGATCGCCCGGCGCGAGGACGAACGCCTCGGAGAGCGCCACGGTGCTGCCGACGTGGATCGCCTGCCCGTGCGCGCTGAGCTCCTCGCCGATCGGCGTCGGGCGCAGGAAGGTGAGCGAGAGCTCGGCGGTCGTAAAGGGGACCGCCGGCGGCATGCGGGTCTCCGCGGCGGAGCTGAAGACGATGTCGGCGAGGATCGCGAGCGTGCCGCCGCCGATCACGCCGGCGGAGTTGACGAGCCACGGCGACGCTGGCATCACGGCGCCGGCCGTGCCCTCGCCCACCGCGTTCGGCACCGCGCCGGTCAGATGCGAGAGCGGGGGCAGTGGGCCCTGTCGCAGCCATAGCCGCAGGCGCTCGAGGCCGGCCAGCCGCATCGCGCCCAGCGGCGGGTAGGCGCCGCGCACCGGCTCCCGCCAGACGTACCGATCCTCCCCGGGGGCGGAGCGCTCATTTCCGTTGCCCTGGTCCACGTTCTCGGGGTGTCCGGCGGCGGGTTGCTCCGCGCCGGGCGCGGGCTGCAAGCTACCGGACTCAGGCGCCCCGTTCGAACGCCCCGATGTCAGGCTTCTTATCGCGCTTGCGGCCACGCTGGTCGCGCTTGGGCGAGCTGCCCTTGTGGGCGTTGCCGATCGCCGGGCTGCCGCGCTTGAGCGCGATCGTCCGGGTCGGGCCGCCGTTGCGCTTGAGCGGGCCGATCCGCGGGTTCGCGATCCTGTCGCTCGGCCGGTCGAACCCCTCGCAGAGCCCGCCGCTGTCGGTCGAGAGCAGGTTGTTGCCGAGCGAGTCGAAGGGCCCGTCCCCCTCGCAGTCGTTAGGCGTGGCGCCGCTGCGGTTGAGCCCGATCAGCGAGTTGCGCACCTCAAACGGGCCGCTGCTGTCCCGGAAGAGGCCGCCCCCGGCCAGTCCCGCGGGGACCGTCGCCGCCGGGTCGGCCTGATTGCGCGCCACGGTGGATGATCTGATCGACGCCTCAGCGCCGCTGCCCGCGAAGACCCCGCCGCCGAGGGAGTCAGCGGTGTTGTGCGCGATCGTGCTGTTCACGACCGTCGCCTGCGTCCCCGAGGACGTGAGGTAGACGCCTCCACCGAGGCCGCCGCTCGCGACCGTCGAGTTGCGAGCGATCACCGACGAGTCGATTTTGATGTTGGCCGCGTCCTCGGCGAAGACTCCCCCGCCGTCGCCGTCGGCGACGTTGCGGACGATCGAGGTGCGCTTGATCACCACCCGCTCCGCGTGGGCGTCCACGCCGCCGGCTCCGTCCGCGCCCGCCGTGTTGTTCTCGATCACGGAGTCCACGATCCGGATCAGGGTGCCGCCCGCACCGTCGACGCCGCCCCCTTCGTCGTCCGCGCTCGTGTTGTCCGCCACGCGGCTGCCGACGATGATCACCCGCCCCGAGCCGCCGTTGATGCCGCCACCCAGGTCGTCGGCCACGTTGTGGAGCACCTTGCTGCGCCGCATGACGAGATCGGCGTCCGCGTCCATGTCGATCCCCGCCCCGTCGTCAGCGGTGTTGCGGATGACCCACGAGCGCAGGAGGGTCACGTCGGAATCGGCGAGGATCCCGCCGGCGTCCGCGCCCGGATTGGCGCCGCCGCGTACCTCGATCTTCGACAGCGTGAGCGGCGCGGTCTCGACGGGAATGTGCAGGACGCGATCGATCCCGTTGGCGTTGATCTTCGCCCGGCCCTTGCCGGGGTGGCGGATCGTTAGCCGGCCGGTGATGTCGAGGTCGCCGGTGGCGCTTTCGTCCTCGAGGTTGCCGGCCTGCGAGAGCCGGTAGGTCGCGCGACGCGGCAGCACGATCGCGTCCGCCCCGTTGCGGTTGTTCGCGGCGATGACGGCCTCGCGCAGCGAGCAGTCACGTTTCTTGCAGCCGTTCGGCGCCGGGTCGTTCGTCCGGGTGACCTCGAACGTGGCCGCCTGCGCCGAGCTTCCGAGTATGCAGAGCGCGGTGGCCGTGGCCAGCGCAGCGAGTACGGGCGAGCGCCTCATCTGGATCCTCCCGAGGGTGGAAGTACGGCGCGAGCATAGGCTCGCCGGGGGGAGGCGCGTTCGGGGAGATCCCTAACCCGCGTCGCGCGCGAGCACGTCCGCCGGGCCCTCGATCCACACCTGGACCCGGTCGCCGGGGTGCCACTGCGGGAAGCCCAGGCGGCGCGAGCGCAGCCGCTCGCCCGATTTGAGCTCGAGCTCGACGAGCTGGTCGTGGCCGTAGAACTTGCGCGAGACGACCACGGCGCTCGGCGCCCCCTGCGGGCCGCGCAGCCCGATCGCGACCGACTCGGGCCGCACGAGCACGTCCACGGGCCCCTCCACACCGCTGTCGGCGGGCAGCGTGCCGAGCACGCACTCGGCGCGCCCGTCATGCGCCTCGCCCGGGAGGACCTCGATCTCGCCGATGAACTCGGCCATCCAGCGGGTCGCCGGGCGCGAGTAGATCTCCTCGGGCGTGCCGACCTGCTCGATCCGCCCGTCGCGCATGACCGCCACGCGGTCGGCGATCGACAGCGCCTCCTCCTGGTCGTGCGTGACGAACAGCGCGGTCACGCCCGCGTCGGCGAGGATCGCGCGCACCTCCTCGCGCAGCCGCTCGCGCATCGAGGCGTCGAGATTGGAGAAGGGCTCGTCGAGCAGGACGAGGTCGGGGGTGGGGGCGAGCGCCCTGGCGAGCGCGACGCGCTGCTGCTGGCCGCCGGAGAGCTCGTGCACGGGGCGCCGCGCCTCGGCCTCGAGGCCCACGAGCGCCAGCGTCGCGCGCACGCGCTCGGGGTCGGGATTGCGGCCGAGCCCGTAGCCCACGTTGCCCGCGACGTCCATGTGCGGGAAGAGGGCGTAGTCCTGGAAGACCATGCCGATGCGCCGGCGTTCGGGCGGGACGAAGGTTCCCGGGCCGTTGAGCTCGCGCTCGCCCAAGGTGATCGTGCCCGCGTCAGCGCGCTCCAGGCCCGCGATCAGCCGCAGCGTCGTCGTCTTGCCGCAGCCGCTGGGTCCGAGCAGCGCGCAGATCGAGCCGGCCGGCACGTCGAACTCCGCCCCCGCCACCGCCTGCACGGCGCCGAAGCTCTTGCTCAGCCCGCGGATCGCGAGCGCCTCGCCGACCGCGACCGTCAACTCGCCACCGTCCCGCGTTCGCTCAGCAGGTACAGGGGCGGCGCGGCGATCGCCACCAGGATGAGCGCCGGGATGGCGCTCGCCTCGTAGAACCCGAAGGTCGTCTGTTCCCAGATCTCCGTAGCCAAGGTTTCAAAGCCAGTAGGGGCCAAAATCAGTGTGGCAGGCAGCTCCTTGATCGCGTGCAGGAAAACCAACGCTGCGCCCGCGAACACGCCGCCGCGCACGAGCGGCGCGGTGACCGTGCGGAACACCGAGAGCTGCGAGCGACCGAGCCCGCGCGCCGCCTCCTCGACGCGCGGCGAGACCTGTCCCAGCGCCGTCGCGATCGGCCCGATCGCCAGCGGGAGGTAGTGGACGGTGAGCGCGAAGACCAGCAGGCCGACCGTCTGGTAGGCGAACGGCGCGGCGCGCGTCGCGAAATAGACGAGCGCGAGCGCGACGACGACGCCCGGGAGCGCGTAGCCCGCGTGCCCGGCGCGCTCGATCCAGCCGCTCAGCGGACTCGCGTACCGGGCCGCGAGGACGGCGACGACGACCGCGGCGAGCCCACCCGCCATTGCCGCCAGCGCGCCCGTCATCAGCGAATTGAACGCGAGCGCGCCGGCGAGGTCGCTCGACATCGCGCCGGCGCTGATCCCCTTCGACGCCCAGTAGATGAGCACGCCGACGGGAAGCACCAGCGCGACCAGGATGACCGCGGCGCAGAACGCGAGCGCCGGCCAGCGCCAGGGCCCGAGCGGGTAGGGGCGGGCCGGGCGCTTCGTCCCGGGGGTGGCGCGGTGCAGGGCGTGGCCGCTGCGCACACGCCCGTTCAGCCACAGCAGGACGAGCATGAGCAGGACGAGCACGACCGCGAGGCTCGCGGCGCCGGTGCGGTCGAACGAGGAGCGGTACTGGACGTAGATCTCGCGCGTGAACGAGTCGAACTGCATGATCGAGACCGCGCCGAAGTCGCTCAGCACATAGAGCGCGACCAGCAGGGAGCCCGCCGCGAGCGCGGGCCAAAGCTGCGGGAGGATCACCGTGCGGAAGGCCTCGGCCGGCGGGCGTCCCATCGAGCGCGCGGCCTCCTCGAGCTGCGGGTCGAGGCGCTGCAGCGTCGCGCGGACCGGGAGCAGCACGAGCGGGAAGGTGAACAGCGCGAGCGAGAGCCAGGCGCCCGGGAAGCCGTAGATGGAAGGCAGGCGCTCGACCCCGAGCGCGTCCTGCAGCATCCCGTTCGGGCCGAGCGCGGCGATGATCAGGTAGGCGCCGACGTAGCTGGGGATCACCAGGGGGAGCGCCGCGAGCGTCGCCCACACGCGCCGGCCCGGCAGGTCGGTACGGCTCGTCAGCCACGCGAGCGGCAGCGCGATCGCGACCGCGGTGAGGCAGACGGCCGCGGTCAGGCCCAGGCTGCGCAGGACGACGAGCGCGGTCTCGGTGGTGAGCGCCTCGTCGAGGGCGGCGCCCAGGTCGCCGCCGACCACGACGAAGAGGTAGGCGGCCGGGAGCACGGCTCCGAGGCCCACGACCACGCCCGCGATCAGGAGCGCCGCGGGCGGGCGCTGCCGGCCGAGCAGCGCGCCGAGCATGGGCTACAGCGCCCCCGCCTCTTGCATCAACTCGATCGTCGCCTGCAGCTCGGAGACGTCCGTGCGGTTGCCGGGCGGGGAGGGGATCTCATCGAGCGGGACCTCGAGCGAGGGGTCCGGCTCGACTCCCTTGGCGAGCGGGTACTCCTTCGAGCTCCCGGTGAAGAACTTCTGGGTGTCCTCGGAGAGCAGCGAGCGCACGAAGTCGAAGGCCTCCTCCTTGCGGTCGCTCGACTCGAGCACGGCGGCGCCCGCGATCAACACGAGCGAGCCGAGCCCGCCGCGCGGGAAGTGGACGCCGACGGGATAGTCCTCGCCCTCGGCGGCCACGGCCTGGGCGATGTAGTAGTGGTTGAGCAGGCCGACGTCGATCTCGCCGGCGGCGAGCGCGTCGCGGATCGCGACGTTGTTCGGATAGTCGCGCGCGTCATTGGCGACCATGCCCTCCAGCCACTCGCGCGTGCGCTCGTCGCCGTACTCCAGGCGCAGCGCCGTCACGTACTCCTGCAGGGAGCCGGTGGCAGGGCCCCATCCGACGCGGCCGCGCCACTTCGGGTCGGTGAGCTCGAGAGGCGAGTCGGGCAGCTCGGCGGGCTTGACGTCCTCGGCGTAGCCGATCACCCGGGCGCGCCCGGTGACGCCGACCCAGCGGCCCTCCGGGTCGCGGTACTCGGCGGGAACCCGGCGCAGGATGTCGTCGGGCAGCTTGGCGAGCAGGCCGCGGTCGGCGAGGGCGCCGAGCGCGCCGGGCTCCTGCGCGAAGAAGACGTCGGCGGGGGAGGCGTCGCCCTCTTCGACGATCGTCGCCGCGAGATCGGCCGTGTCGGCGAAGCGCACCTGCACGTCCTTGTTGGCCTCGGCCTCGTACGCGTCCACCGCGCCGCCGATCGCGGCAGCGATGCGGCCGGAGTAGAGCGTGATGCCCTCCTCCTCGGGCTCGGCGGGCCCGCCGTCGCTGTCGGAGGTCGAGGCGCCGCAAGCGGCTAGCGTCAGGCAGGCCGCGATGCCGCCCAGTGCGGTGAGAAGATGCCGAAAGGCCATTAGGGATGCCGAATTCTACGATGAGCACACCTGTCGCGAGCGGCCGCAGCGCCGATCGCGGCCGCATCCCGGCACGCTCGGCAAGGCTGCTTTGGCTGGGGGGAGCGATGGCGGTCGCCGTCCTGGCGGCGCTCAGCCTCCTGGCGCCGTTCGCGCCCGTGTTCGACCCATGGGGCTGGCTGGTCTGGGCACGCGAGCTCGGACACCTCGACCTCGACACCTCGGCGGGCCCCTCGTGGAAGCCCCTGCCGGTGCTGGTCGCGGTGCCGTTCGCGTGGGCGAGCGACGCGGCCCCCGACATCTGGCTCTTCATCGCGCGCTTTGGCTGGCTGGCGGTCGCCCCGCTCGCCGGCGCGCTCGCCTGGCGCCTGGAGGGCTCGGGCGGTTGCCGTGCCGCCGTCGCGGCCGCGCTCGCCGCGCTGGGCACCTTGCTTCTGCACGATCCGTTCACGCCCTGGGCTCGGCAGTTCGCGGGTGGGCTCACCGAACCGCTGCTGTGCGCGCTGGCCCTCGGGGCCGTGCTCGCGGCGCTCGGCCGCAGGCCGGCGCTGGCCGGCGGGCTCGCCTGGCTCGCCTGCCTGATCCGCCCGGAGGCTTGGCCCTTCGCGGCGGCGTACGCGCTGCGCGAGGTGCGCGCCGGCCGTCTGCGGGCGCTCCCGGTCGGGCTCGCCGCGGCGCTCGTGGCGGCGCTTTGGTTCGGGCCCGACCTCCTGGGCGCGGGCGACGCGCTCGAGGGGGCGCGCCGTGCGCGCGAGGGGACCGGCTCGCCGCCCGTCGAGGCGCTCGAGGTCCTGGGGCGCGCGGCCGAGCTCGTGCCCGCGCTGTTGTGGGCCGGGGCGCTGGCGGCCGGCGCGCTCGCCTTCGCGGCGGTGCGGACGGGTTCTGACTCCGCTTGCGAGCGGGCGATCGCCGTGCTTGCGGCGGGCGCGCTCGCCTGGATCGCGCTTGTCGCGGTGCTCGCGGCCGCCGGGTATGCGGGGTTGCCGCGCTTCATGGCGCCCGCGGCGACGATCGCCTGCGTGCTGGGCGGGGTCGGGCTGGTGCGGCTGGCCGGCGCCCTGCGGGTCGCGCGGGCTCGCGGCCGCGGCGCGCGCGTCGCGGCCCCGGTGCTCGCGGCGCTGGTGCTCGCCGCCGGGCTCGTCGACGTCGGCGCACGCGTCGAGCGCGTCCCGGATCAGATCGCCGACGCGCGCGACTTCGGCGAGGGGGTGGAGGAGCTCTTCGCGCTGGCGGCGAGCGAGGGCGAGGCGATTCGCGCGTGCCCGCCGGTGGCGACCTCCGACCTCTTGGTGCAGACCGCGCTCGCCTGGCGGCTCGAGCTGCCGCTGAGCGGGGTCACGTACTCCGGGCCGGTCACGCCGCGCCGGGGCACGCTCGTGTTCGGGCCCGCCGCGGCGCGCGGCGTCGCCACGCTCGCGAGGCTGCGCGGGACGCAGGTCGGGGCCGAGGGGCGCTGGAGCGCCTATCGCGCGGCGCTCTGCGCGGGCTCGGGCTCGGCGACGCCCTCGAGCGCGGGGGTGATGGGCGCGCGGCGGTAGGGGTGCTCCTCGGGCACCGCTTCCTCGTGATAGACGCTGTCGGCGTTCACGGCCCAGATGTCGTGGGCGGCGCCGTCGCAGACGTTCTCGACGGCCCGCAACGCGGTCAGCATCGAGTGATCGGAGTTGTTGTAGCGGTGCAGGCCGTTGCGGCCGATCTGCTCGAGGTTCGCGAAGCGCTCGAGCCAGGACCGGATCACCGCCACGCGCTCGGCGTAGTCGGCGTCGTAGATCGGATAGGCCTTCGGCACGCGCACCACGTAGCCCCGCTCGACCCGCCCGGGCTCGACCAGGCCCGTGCGCTCGAGCTCGTCGCGGGCCAGGTCGATGAGGCGTTCGTCGTCGGTCTCCCAGAGCTCGTCGCCCTCGAAGCAGAAGTACTCCATGCCCACGCAGGAGCGGTCGGCGTCGGGGACCATGTGCGGGCTCCAGGCGCGGAAGTTCTGGATGCGTCCGACGCGCACCTCGGGGTCGTGCACGTAGACCCAGTTGTCGGGGAAGGGCTCCTCGCCGCGGACGACGAGGGCGACCGTGAGGAAGTCGCGGTAGCGCAGCCCGCGGGCCGCCGCGGCGACCTCCTCGGGGGCAGCGGGATCGAAGCTCGCGACGGCCTCGCGCAGCGGCAGAGAGGAGATCACGGCCCGGGGTGCGAGCAGCTCGTCGCCCGCGCGCACGCCGGTGATCCGCTCGCCGTCGTGCTCGAGCGCGCTCACCCGCGCGCGCAGGCGCACCTCGCCGCCCATGCGGTCGGTCGCCGCCGCCATCGCCTCCCACATCTGTCCCGGTCCGAGCCGCGGGTAATGGAAGCGCTCGATCAGGCTGTGGACGTCGCCTCCGTCGCCCAGCAGGGCGGCGCGCACGGCGCGGCCCAGGGAGAGCTCGCGGATGCGCTGTGCCGCCCACTCCGCGCGGATCTCGCTGGTCGGCACGCCCCAGACCTTCTCGGTGTAGGAGCGGAAGAAGAGCTCGAACAGGCGCCGTCCGAAGCGGGCGGTGACCCACTCCTCGAAGGTCTCGGCGTCGCGGCGCCGGCGCGCGAGCGCGGCGGCGTAGGAGGTGCCGCAGCGCACCAGCTCGACCGGGCCGACCTTGCGCATGACGTTGCCGAGCCGCAGCGGGTAGTCGATGAAGCGCCCGCGCCAGCGGATGCGCGAGAGGCGCGGGCGCACGAGCAGCTCGTCGCCCAGCACCTCGTGCCAGAGCGCCTCGACCTCCGCGCTCTTCGTGAAGAAGCGGTGCCCGCCCAGATCGAAGCGGTAGCCGTCGCGCACGACGGTGCGCGCGAGTCCGCCGACGACCTCGTCGGCCTCCAGCACGACGGCGCGCTCGCCGCGTTTGGCGAGCGCGTAGCCCGCGGTCAGGCCCGCCGGCCCAGCACCGAGGACCGCGACCGCTCGGTCAGCGTCCGAGTTAGGCATCCCTAAAAACCCTACGGGCTCCGCTCCCACCGATGCTGCACGCCCAGCCGGCCCTCCGCCACGACTTCGCGATATCGCCGAGTAATCCCACACGATCGCGAAGTCGCGGAGGGCGAACTCGCGACTTCGCGATCCTGCCGAGTAATCCCACGAAATCGCGAAGTCGCGCGGCGCGCCGCGTTCGCCCGGCTCGCGGAGCCGACGCCGTGGGTCGCGTAACGTTCGCCCGCCGGATCAGGCTGGCAGGTTCAGATGCTCTCGGTCATCGTCCCCGCGACAGATTCGCCCCCGACGCTCGCGCGCTGCGTGGAGGCGCTGCGCGCCGTGCTGCCCGACGACGCCGAGCTCGTCGTGGTGGAGGAGGCGGCCGGGCCGGGGCCTGCGGCGGCGCGCAACGAGGGCGCCCGGCGGGCGGGCGGCGACGTGCTCGTCTTCGTGGACGCCGACGTCGTGGTGCACGCGGACGCGCTCGCGCGGATCGAGGCCGCGTTCGCGGCCGACGCCGGGCTCGCCGCGGTCTTTGGCGCCTACGACGACGCGCCCGCGGCGCCGGGCGCGGTCTCGCGCTTTCGCAACCTGCTCCACCACCACGTGCACGCGAGCTCCGCCGGCGAGGCCGAGACCTTCTGGGCGGGGCTTGGCGCGGTGCGCCGCAGCGCGTTCGAGGCGGTCGGGGGCTTCGACGAGCGGCGCTACCCGGTGGCGTCGATCGAGGACATCGAGCTCGGCGTGCGCCTGCGCGAGCGCGGGGCGCGCATCGCGCTGGACCCCACGATCCGCGGCACCCACCTCAAGCGCTGGACGCTCGCCTCGATGGTCACGACGGACTTCGCCCGGCGCGGCCTACCGTGGATGCGCCTTCAGCTCGAGCGCGGTCGGCTGGTGGGCACGCTCAACCTCAGCTGGCGCCAGCGGCTGGCGACGGGGGCGGCCGGGCTCGCCGCGCTCGCGCTGTGCGTGCGCCGCCCGCGCGCTGCGCTCACGCTCGCGGCGGCGAGCGTCGTGGCGAACGCGCCCTTCTACGGGGTGCTCGCCCGCGCCGGCGGCCCGCGGCTCGCGCTGGCCGGGATGCCGCTGCACCTCGTGCACCACGCGACGGCGGCAGCGGCGGCCGCGACGGCGCTCGCGGCGCACGGGGGGCGGACCTGGCTGCAGGCCCGCAGCGACCGACCGGCGGAGGGGGCGCGACCGTGATCGTCGTTGCGGCGCGGCTCGGACTCGTCGGCTGCGGGCGGCTGGCGGAGGTGGGCTACGTGCCCGCCGCGGAGCTGCGGCCCACCGTCGAGCTCGTCGCGTTCGCCGACCCCGACCAGGAGCGGCGCGACCTGCTCGCCGGCGCCGAGGCGCGCGCGTACGCGAGCGCCGAGGAGCTGATCGCGGCGGGCGGGATCGACGGGGTCGTCGTCGCCTCGCCCCCCGGCACCCACGAGGAGGTCGCGGCGCTCGCGGCCGCGGCCGGGATCCCCGCGCTCGTCGAGAAGCCGCCCGCGCCCGACCTCGCAGGGGCGCGCCGGCTCGCTGCGCTGGAGCCCGCGCCGTACGTGGGGTTCAACCGCCGCTTCTCGCTCGGCCGGGGGCTGCGCGACGTGCTGCCGGAGGGCGGCACGATCGAGCTCGAGCTCAACTACCGCCGCTTCTCCTGGGCTCCCATGCAGGTCCGCGACCCGGCGCTTCTCGACCTGGCACCGCATCTCGTCGACCTCGCGCTGCGGGCGGGCATCGGCGCGCCGCGGTCGGTCGCCGCGAGCTCGCCACGGCCGGAGCGCGTGCGGATCGAGATCGTGGGCGAGCGCGGGCACGCGCAGATCGCCTGCGCGTGCGATCGCTTCCACCGCGAGCGGGTCGTCGTGCGCGGGCCGGATGGGCGCGTCGTCGCCCGCCGTCGCGAGGGCGGCCTGGGGCGGGGGCTGGTGGAGCGCCTGCGGCCCGGACCCCACCCGCTCGTCGCCTCGCTGGCTGCCCAGCTCGCCTCGTTCGGGGCCGTGCTCACTGGGGGCAGGCCCGGGGAGCTCGCCACGGCTGAGGAGGGCGCGCGGGTGATGGCGGTGATCTCCTGCGCGGCGCGCTCGCTCGCTCACGGGGGCGAGCGCGTGGAGTGCGCCGAGGGGAGGGTGGCGCTGTGATCTGCGTGCTGCAGTTCGACGCGGCCAGCGTGCGGCTCGTCGAGCGCATGCTCGCGGCCGGCGAGCTGCCCGAGCTGGCGGCGCTGCGCGAGCGCGGCCGGCACGTCGAGCTCGACACGCCGGCGGTCGACTTCGCCGCGGGCGCCTTCTACACGCTCTACAGCGGGCGCGAGATCGGCGACCACGGGCTCTTCTACCCCTTCCAGTGGTCGGCGTCCGAGCAGCGGGCGCGGTACGCGACCGCGTTCGACGCGCCCGCGCCCGTCTGGGAGCTGCTCGCGCGCGCCGGGCTGCGCACGCTCGCGGTCGATCCCTACGAGAGCCGCCGCCCTCGCGAGTGGCGCGCGGAGTGGGGGAAGCTGGTGTGCGGGGTGGGCTTTCGCGACCGCGTCGTGTTACCGCGCTGGGCCGCGCCGGAGGACGTAGCCCGCCGCGTGCCGGCGGGCCCGCAGGCCACGGAGATCTTCGGGCGGCCGCATGCGCGCGAGCTGCTCGCCCTGCGGCGCAAGCTCGTCGCCGCGCCCGGGCGGGTGGCGGACGCGGCGCTCGGCCTGCTCGCCGAGGAGCGCTACGACCTCGCCTGGCTCACGTTCAGCGCGGCGCACCTCGCCGGCCACCAGTTCTGGGATCTATCGCAACTCGGCGGCGAGCCGTCCGCGCGCGAGCGGACCGAGCTGGAGGGCGCGCTCGCGGAGGTGTACCGCGCGGTGGACGAGGCGATCGGACGCGTCGTGCGCGCCGTGGGCGAGGAGGCCGACGTGATCGTCACCTCGGCCGTGGGGATGGATGTGAACGCGAGCCGCGCCGATCTTCTGCCCGGGATGCTGGCCGCCGTCCTCTCGGGTGGGCCGCTGCCCGACGAGGGACCGGCCGGCTGGATCTGGCGCCTGCGCGCCGGCCTGCCGACGCGCTGGCGCGGCGCGATCGCCAACGCGATCCCAGACCGTCTGGCCCTCGAGCTGACCGCGCGGCTCGAGCTGCGCGGGATGGACTGGGCTGCGACACGCGCCTTCGCGCACCCCGCCGACAATCAGGGCTACATCCGCCTCAACCTGCGCGGGCGCGAGCGCGACGGCATCGTGGACCCGTCCGAGGCGGACGCGCTCATGGACGAGATCGAGGCGGGCCTGCGCACCTTCCGCGATCCCGACGGCGAACCCGCCGTGACCGACGTGGTGCGCGTGCGCGAGCTGTATCCCGGCGAGCGCGCCGAGCGTCTGCCCGACCTGAGCGTGCGCTGGAGCGAGCGCCCAGCGACGCGCCTGGACCGCGTGATCTCCGAGCGCTTCGGCGAGGTGCGCCGCGCGGGCAGCGGCAGCGGGCGCTCCGGCAACCACACGGCGGGCGACGCGTGGGCGGTGCTCGCCCCGGGCACGGCGCGCCACCGCGAGCCGTCCCGGCCGGCGCGGCTCGTAGATGTCGCCGCCACGATCGCCGCGCTCGCGGGCGCGGACGGAGCCGGCCTCCCGGGCGAGCCGCTCCTCGAGCGGTAGCGACCGCGGGGCGCGGAGCCTCGACCCGTCCGCCGCTCCGAGCGGGCGTGCCCCAGAGCCCGCGTTCCGGCGGGTGCGGGAGTTAGGGTGGGCACGCCCATGACCGAGGGGCCCGCGTCCGAGCCAACCACTCCGGATCCCGCCGAGGTGGGTTCGATCGTCTCCGAGCAGAAGCACGCGCGCGGAAGCGAGGAGTTCTCGCGGGTGATCGCGTTCAGCGACGGGATCTTCGCGATCGCGATGACCCTGCTCGTCGTCGAGGTCGCAGTCCCCACGCTCCAGGATGCAAACAGCATCCGCGAGCTGGCCGACCAGCTCAACGACATGAGCGAGCAGATCGTCTCGTTCTTCATCAGCTTCGCCGTGATCGGGCGCTACTGGCTCGCGCACCACTCGTTCGTCGCGGATCTCGCCCGGATGGACAGCGGCCTGATCTTCCGCAACCTCGTCTACCTGGCGCTGATCGCCTTCGTGCCGTTCCCGACGGCCCTGCTCGGGGACTACTTCTACAACCCGCTCGCGGTCTCGCTGTACGCGGTGATCATCGCCATCGTCAGCGGCTTGGAAGTGGTGATGTTCCGCCACGCGTACCAGAACAACCTGCTGCGCAAGTCGCCGAGCCCGGAGTCCTACCGCTGGGACCTCTTGCAGTCGCTGGCCCCGGTCGGGTTCTTCCTGATCTCGGTGCCGTTCGCCTTCTGGAGCCCGTACGCGGCCGTCGTCTGGTGGTGGCTGGTCGGCCCGTTCGAGGCCTACGTCACCCGCTACCGCAACAAGCTCGGCCAGTAGGCGCCCGCAGGGCCCGCGAGCTGACGCTCTGCCCGGCGCGGGAGTACTGTCATGCGTCGCGAATGACGTCGCAGCGTGACCAGGCCATCGATGTGCTCGTCGAGCAGCTCGGCTCGGACGCGATCGATCCCGCCGAGTTCTACGACCGCCTGTGCGCGGCGATCTGCCGCCTCACACGCCTCGAGCGCGCGATCCTGATGCTCTACGACCCCGCGTACCGGGCCGTGCGCACCGTGGGCTCGGCCGGCGTGGATCCCGAGCTCGCGCGCCAGGTCGAGGGCACCCTCGCGGACGCGCCGCTCGCGCAGCGCGCGCTCGAGCGCGACGACGTGGTGATCGCCTCCGGCGACCTCAGCGGGGAGGTGCCCGTGCACTTCGCGGAGATCATCGGCACGAACGCGGTCGCCTGCGTGCCCGTCTCGGCCGGCGGCGCCTGGCTGGGCGTGGTCTTCGCCGATTGCAACGGCGCCGAGTTCGAGCTCGATGAGTCCGAGCGCCTGCCGCTGCGCACGCTCGCGCGCGGCGCCGCGCTCGTCGCCAGCGTCGAGCGCTCGACGAGCATGCGCGAGCGGGCCAACCGGCTGAGCGAGCGCATCGCGCTCACCCGCGAGATCCACGACCAGGTGATCCAGAGGCTGTTTGGGCTCTCGCTGGTGCTCGGCGCCGAGGGCCCGCTCTCCGACGAGGACCGCAAGCGCGCCCACGCCGAGCTGCGCGCGGTCCTGGCGGAGCTGCGCGGCTCGCTCGAGCGCCAGCTCGCGCCGCCCGAGCACGAGACGAAGACGACCTTGCGGCGCATGGTCGACCGGCTCGAGGAACACGACCCGCGGGTGAGCGTCGACTGGGACGCGGACGTGCTCGTGCCGGACCGGCTCGAGGGGCTGTTGCAGTCCGTCTTGGCCGAGGCGATGCGCAACGCCGACAAGCACGCGAGCGCGCGGGAGATCCACGTGCGGGTCCGCCGCCGCAACGGCGCGCTCAGCCTGCAGGTCATCAACGACGGGGTGCGGGGGACCCGGCAGGGCGACGGCGGCCTGGGCCTCAAGCTCGCAGGCGTCGAAGCGCTCCAGCATCAGGGCGTGCTCGAGTACGGGCCGCACGAAGAGGATCGCTGGCGGGTGCGGATCGTCTGCCCGGTCGGGGAGGAGGGCCGCGATGGATGAGCAGCTGCGCGTGCTGGTGGTGGACGACCACGACGTCGTCCACTGGGGCTTTCGCCTCTTGCTCGAGCGCCAGAACTGGGTCGAGAGCTGCGCCGCCGCGACGAACGGGAGGGAGGCGCTCGTGCACGCCGCGCGCCTGCGCCCGCACGTCGCGCTCGTCGACCTCTTCCTGCAGGGCGAGTCGGGGGCCGAGGTCGCCGAGGAGCTCCACAAGGAGCACCCCGAGATGCGCATCCTGCTGATCTCAGGCGCCGGGCGGATCTCGCCCGCGGTCGCGCGCGCCGCCGGCGCCTCGGGCTTCGTCTCCAAGGACTGGGGCGCGGCCGACGTCGTGCGCGCGGTGCGCATGGTCGCCCTGGGCCAGGAGGTCTTCGCGCCGGCGCCCGAGACGAGCGGCGCGAACCTGACCGAGCGCGAGCGCGAGGTGGTGGCCCACATCGCCCAGGGCCAGACGAACGCGGAGATCGCGAAGGCTCTTTACCTCTCCCCGCACACGGTCAAGGAGCACACGAGCTCGATCTATCGCAAGCTCGGCGTGCGCAACCGCGCGGAGGCCGTCAAGGCGGCCCAGCGGCTCGGCCTGATCACGTAACCCGCGCCGGGTTAGGAGCGACCCCCCGCCCCTACGCGCGGCCCCCTCCGAACGGGGGGTATCGGGGCGAAAGTGCGTGACCGGTGCGGTCGCGAGGTGAATCATCGAGCGTGATGAGTCGCCGCCAACTCACCGCGCTGCTCTTCCCCGGCCAGGGAAGTCAGGAGCCCGGGATGCAGGAGAAGGTCGCCGCGGAGTGCCCCGATCTGCTCGCCCTCGCTGCCGAGCTCGTCGGAGACGACCCGTTCGAGCGAGTAAGCGACGGCACGCGCTTCGCCCAGCCCGCGATCTACTGCGCGAGCATCGCCGGCTGGCACGCCGCGGGCCGCCCCGAGGCCGACTGCATCGCCGGGCACTCGCTCGGCGAGCTTGCCGCGCTCGCCGCGGGCGGCGCGATCTCGGTCGAGGACGGCCTGCGCATTGCCGCGGTCCGGGGCTCGCTCATGCAGCGCGCCGCCGAGGCCGACGGCGAGAGCGGCATGCTCGCCCTGCTCGGCCCGGGCGACGTGGCACGCGAGGTCGCCGAGCGCCACGGGCTCACGCTCGCCAACGACAACGCCCCCGACCAGCTCGTCGTCGCCGGCCACGACGACGCGCTCAGCGCCGCCCGCAAGGACGCGCGCGCCGCCGGCCTGCGCGGCGTGCGCCTGCCGATCCGGGGCGCCTTCCACTCGCCCGCGATGGCGCCGGTGGTCGACGAGTTCCGCGCCGCCCTCGACGAGGTCGACTTCAGCGAACCGGACGTGCCGGTGTACTCGTGCACCGCGGCGGCGCCGTTCAGCGACCCGCGCGCGGAGCTCGCCGGCGCGCTCGTGCGTCCCGTCCGCTGGCGCGAGACCATGCAGGCGCTCTGGGCGCGCGGCGTGGAGCGCTTCATCGAGACCGGCCCGGGCAAGGTGCTCACCGGCCTGGTCGAGCGCAACCCGGCCGAGCGGCGGGAGGCGGCCCATGCTTGAGGCCACCGCCGCGCCCGACGAGCTCGCCGAGCGCACGACGCCCGCGGCCGCGGCGATCGCCTCGATCGCGATGGCCGTGCCCGAGCAGGTGCGCGGCAACGCCCCGATCGCCGAGCGCATCGGCGTCGAGGAGAGCTGGATCGTCGAGCGCACCGGCGTGCGCGAGCGCCGCATCGCCACGGACGAGGAGACGCTGCTCGACTTCGCGACGGCGGCCGCGCGCGACGCGCTCGCGGGCGCGGGCGTGACCGCGGCGGACGTCGACCTCGTGCTCGCCGCGACGATGAGCCACGACCGGATCACCCCGAACCTCGGCCCGCTCGTCGCCGCCGAGCTCGGCACCGCGAACGCGGGCGCGCTCGACGTGGGCGCCGCCTGCACCGGCTTCCTCAGCGCGCTGGCCCTGGGCGCGCCGCTCGTCGAGGCGGGTCGCGCCCGCGCGGTGCTCGTCGTGGGGGCCGATCTGATGAGTCGCATCGTCGACCCCGCGGATCGCGCGACGGCGGCGCTCTTCGCGGACGGCGCGGGAGCCGCCGTGATCGCCCCGGCCCGGGGCGAGGGGCGCATCGGCCCGGTGCTCCTGGGCAGCGACGGCGCCCGCGGCCCGCTCGTCGTGGCCGAGCGCGAGGAGGGCATCCTGCGCATGGAGGGCCAGGACACCTTCCGCGAGGCCGTTGCCCGGCTCACCGACGTCACCCGCGACGCGGCAGCGGCCGCCGGCGCGCAGCTCGAGGAGATCGACGCCTTCATCTATCACCAGGCCAACGCGCGCATCCTGCGCGCCGTCGGCCAGCGCCTGCGGCTGCCGAGCGACCGTGTGGTCGAGTGCATCTCCAGCTACGGCAACACCTCGGCCGCCTCGGTGCCGATCGCGCTCGCCCGCGCCGTCGAGGACGGCCTCGTGCGACCGGGCTCGAAGGTGCTGCTCGCCGCGTTCGGCGGCGGGCTCACCTGGGGCGCCACCGTCGTCGAGTGGGAGGGGGGCAGCGATGACTGACGCCGCGACCGTGCAGGCGAACGGGGCGCGCGCCGGGCGCGAGCGGCCCGTCCGCGAGGGCTGCGCGATCGTCACGGGTGGCTCCCGCGGCATCGGCGCCGCGACCGCTCGCGCGCTCGCCGCCGAGGGCTGGCCCGTGGGAATCACGTTCCGCTCCGACCGCGACGGCGCCGAGGCGCTCGCCCACGAGATCGAGACCGCGGGCGGGGTCGTCGTGCCGATCGCCGCCGACGTTTGCGACCCGGACGCGACCGAGGCCGCCTTCGAGCGCATGGAGGCCGAGCACGGCACCGTGCTCGTGCTCGTCAACAACGCGGGTGTGCGCGACGACAACATCGCGGCCCAGCTCGACGACGCGGCCTGGCAGCGCGTCGTCGACACCAACCTCACCGCCGCCTTCCGCGCCACGCGCCGCGCCCTGCGGCCGATGATCCGCGCCCGCTTCGGCCGGATCGTGAACGTGGCCTCCGTGGTCGGCCCCCGCGCCAACGTCGGCCAGGCCAACTACGCGGCCGCGAAGGCGGGTCTGATCGGGATGACGAAGACGGTCGCCGTCGAGGTGGCCCGGCGCGGTGTGACCGTGAACGCGGTCGCCCCTGGTTTCGTCGAGACGAAGCTGACCGAGGACGTCAGCGGCGAGACGCTGGGCTCGATCCCGGCCCGCCGGGCGGGGACCCCCGACGAGGTCGCCGCGTGCATCCGCTTTCTCGCCTCCGAGGAGGCGAGCTACGTGACCGGAACGACCCTGGTCGTCGACGGCGGCCTGAGCGCATGAGGCGTACGGCCGTTCGCCGATTGAGATCGAAAGTGAAAGGAGCCACAGCAGATGACCACCAAGGCGACTGACGAGACCGTCCAGAAGGTGATCTTCGACGGCCTCGCCGAGGTCGGCGCGGACGCCGACCAGATCACCCGCGAGGCGACGTTCGAGGAGCTCGACGTCGACTCGCTCGACGTCGTCGAGCTCGCGCAGATCGTCGAGGACGAGTTCGGGGTGCGTCTCGAGGGTGACGACCTCAAGGGCCTCGAGACGGTCGGTCAGGTGATCGACCTCGTGGTCGCCCGCGCGGACTGATCCGCCGGACGACCTGACCCCTCACACCGACAGCAAACGGAGGTGCTGCCAATGACCAGACGAGTAGTGATCACGGGCGTAGGCGCGGTGACACCGCTCGGCCTGGGGGCCGACACGCTCCTCGACCGCTGGATCGCGGGCGAGTGCGGGATCGTCGGCGGCGTCGGCAGCTGCTCCGATTACGAGCCGTCCGACCACTTCTCCCGCAAGGAGGCCAGGCGCGCCGACCGCTTCACCCAGCTCGCGGTCGTCGCCGCCAACGAGGCGATCGCCTCGGCCTGGGGCGACGAGCTCCCGTACGACCCGGAGCGCATCGGCTGCGTGATCGGCACCGGCATCGGCGGCCTGGGTTCGCTCGAGGAGCAGACCGACGTGCTGCGCAATCGCGGCCCGAAGGCCGTCTCGCCGCTCTCGGTGCCGCTCATGATGGGCAACGCCGGCTCGGCATCGGTGGCGATGCGCCACGGCCTGCACGGACCCACCTACGGTGTGGTCTCTGCCTGCGCCGCGGGTGCTCACGCGATCGGCGACGCGATGCGGATCATCCGCGCGGGCGACGCCGACGCGGTGGTGTGCGGCGGCGCGGAGGCGACGCTCACGCCGCTTGCCTCGGCGGCGTTCGCGGCGATGGGCGCCACCTCGCAGCTCGGCATCTCGCGCCCGTTCGACGCGCGGCGCGACGGCTTCGTGATGGGTGAGGGCGCGGGCGTGCTGGTGCTCGAGGAGGCCGAGGCGGCCGAGGCGCGCGGCGCCGAGATCCTCGGCGAGCTGCTCGGCTACGCGGCGACCTCGGACGCACACCATTTGACCGCTCCCGACCCCACCGGCAAGGAGGCGGCTCGGGCCGTGCGGCTCGCGCTCGCCGACGCCGGCGTCGAGGCGGAGGAGGTCGACTACGTCAACGCGCACGGCACCTCGACGCCGCTCAACGACGCGTCGGAGACGCAGGCGCTCAAGGACGCCCTGGGCGAGCACGCGCGCCGCGTGCCGGTCTCGTCCACCAAGTCGGCGATCGGGCACCTGCTCGGCGCGGCGGGCGCGGTGGAGGCGATCGCCACGGCGGGCGCCCTGCGGCGCGGCATCGCGCCGCCGACGCTCGGCTACGAGGAGCCCGACGAGGAGCTCGACCTCGACTACGTGCCGAACGAGGCGCGCCCGCTCGAGACGGCGTCGGGGAACGGCGGCGCGCGGCGCGTCGCGATCTCGAACTCGTTCGGGTTCGGCGGCCACAACGCGGTCCTCTGCCTGGCGGCGTGAACATGGCGATCGCTACCGCAGCACTCAAGAGCGCACCGCAGCAGGCGGACGAGGAGCGCCGCGATCCGCGCACGCGGCTCGAGGGGCTCTGTGACCCGGGCTCCTTCATGGCCCTGCGGAGTTCGATCCGCTCCATCCGCGGCGATCTCAACGGCGACGGTGTGCTCGCGGGCGCGGGCACGCTCGACGGCCGGGCGGTCTACTGCTACGCGCAGGACCCGACCTACATGGGCGGCTCCCTCGGGGAGGCGCACGCCGACTCGATCGTGCGGACGATGGAGCTCGCCGGCGAGGCCGGTGCGCCCGTGGTCGGGTTCGTCGAGTCCGGCGGCGCCCGTCTGCAGGAGGGTCATCAGGCGCTCGCCGGCTACGGGAAGATCTTCCGGGCGAGCGTGGAGCTGCAGGAGCTCGTCCCGCAGGTCTCGATCGTGTGCGGCGTCTCGGCCGGCGGCGGCGCGTACTCGCCGGCGCTCACCGACTTCGTCGTGATGACGGAGCAGGCGCGGATGTTCCTCACGGGGCCCAAGGTGGTCCGCGAGGCGCTCGGCGAGGACGTGAGCATGGAGGAGCTGGGCGGTCCCGGCGTCCACGGGCGCAACGGCGTCTGCCAGTTCGTCGCGCCCGACGTGCCCGCGGCCACCCGGCTCACGCGCGAGCTGCTGTCGTTTCTGCCGTCCCGCATCGGCGAGCGGCCCCCAGTCGCGCCGGCGATGCCGCCCGGCGACAGCGTCCCGGACGCGGTCGTTCCCGACGAGGGCGGCAGGGAAGTAGTAGAGGAGGCTGTAGGTGAAGAGCGGATAGTGCCCCGCGTACCAGAACGTGTCCCAGACGAGGACGCCGTCCTCGACGAGCCCGGTGCGGTACAGGTGGGCGGGCAGGTCGCCCG
>CBFGWL010000036.1:0-27306 GCA_965652565.1 uncultured bacterium | reverse complement strand
GCCTCTCCCTCGCGGATCAGCTTGAGGACGGCGCCGGCCCCGGCGGGGGGCGTCGCACGACCGTAGCCGTTCCCTTTCATACCGCGAGTAAAGCAGACAATCCGGCATCTTGTCCTGACTTCGTGTAAAAACCCCGGCTGCGGAGGGCCTCCAACGGCGAAAGCTCTCCCAATTCTGCTTGACATGCGATCAAAGGTTTGTGTAGGTTCCGACTGATGGTGAGGAGTCTTCGGGCCGGCATTGCCGGGACCGGTTTCATTGGAGGGGTGCACGCGCGGTCGATCCGCCAGGCGGGTGCACGATTGGTGGGAGTTGCCGCGTCGACGCCGGCGCGGTCGGCGGCAGCCGCGAGCGAGCTGGGGGCCGAGCAGCCCTTCGGCTCCGCGGAGGAGCTCGCGGAGTCGCCGGACATCGACGTGCTGCACATCTGCACGCCGAACAACCTCCACGTCCCGCTGGCCGAGCGCGCGCTCGCCGCCGGCAAACACGTGATCTGCGAGAAGCCGCTCGCGCTCACGCTCGAGGAGGCGCACTCGATCGCCGAGGCCGCCTCGTCCGCCGGCAGCTCGCAGGCGGCGGTGCCCTTCGTCTACCGGTACTACCCGACCGTGCGCGAGGCGCGCGAGCGGGTGCACAACGGCACCGCGGGCCGCATCCAGCTCGCGCACGGCAGCTACCTCCAGGATTGGCTGCTCTCGCCCGACGACGACAACTGGCGCGTCGACGCCGCGACGGGCGGCGCCTCGCGCGCGTTCGCCGACATCGGCTCGCACTGGTGCGACCTCGTGGAGTTCGTCACCGGCCACCGGATCACCCGGCTGAACGCGCAGATGGCGACCGCGCACCCGGAACGTCGCCGCGCCGCGGCCCGCGCATTTGAGACCATCACCGACGGTGCCACCGGCGAGACCCGCCAGGTCGAGACGGAGGATGCCGCGGTCGTGCAGTTCCAGACCGACCGTGGTGCCCTGGGCTCTGTGGTGATCAGCCAGGTCTCGCCCGGCCGGAAGAACAGGCTTTGGTTTGAACTCGACGGCACCGAGGAGGCACTCGTGTTCGATCAGGAAGAGCCCGAGACCCTGTGGTGCGGGCGCCGAGAGGCAGCGACGGTGATCAAGCGTGACCCGGGGACGCTCTCCCCGGCGGCCGCGCGGCTCGCCACGCTCCCCGGCGGGCACCCGCAGGGCTACGGCGACTGCTTCGATGCGTTCGTCGGCGACGTGTACGAGGCGATTCGCACCGGCGTCCCCGCGGAGGGCATGCCCGGATTCAACGACGGGCTGCGCGCCGCGCAGATCACCGACGCGGTCCTGCGCTCCCACGCCGACGGCAACTGGGCCGACGTTGAGGCCCCGGTGAGCATGGGGGCGGCATCGTGAAGCTCGGATTCCTGACGGCCTCGATGCCCGAGCGGCAGATCGAGGACATCGCGAAGTTCGCCGGCGAGAACGGTTTCGAAGCGCTCGAGATCGCGTCCTGGCCGCAGATCGCGGACCGTCCCTTCACCGCCAGCCACATCGGCGGCAAGGGGTTCGACGACGCCGAGATCGAGCGCGTCCAGAAGGCGCTCGCCGACAACAACCTCGAGCTCTCCGCGCTGGCCTTCTACCCGAACAACCTGGACCCCGATCCGGAGGAGCGCAAGCTCGCGCACGACCACCTGCGGGCGTGTATCGACGCCGCGCAGAAGCTCGGCGGCGTGCCGGTGGGGACGTTCATCGGCCGCGACCCGACGAAGAGCGTGCTCGAGAACCTCAAGGAGGGCGAGGAGGTCTTCCCGCCGCTCATCGAGTACGCGGGCGAGCGCGGCGTGAAGCTCATGATCGAGAACTGCGTGATGGAGGGCTGGCACCCCGACGGGGGCCCCGGCAACCTCGCGTACTCCCCCGAGCTGTGGGAGTGGATGTTCGATCTGGGCTTCTATCTGAACTTCGACCCCTCCCACCTGCTGTGGCTGGGGATCGACCCGGTGGAGGCCCTGCGCCCCTACGTGGACCGCGTGATCCACGCCCACGCCAAGGACGCGCAGACCTTCCCCGACAAGGTCAACCGTTACGGGTTCTTCGGGGTCCAGCGGACCCGCGACAAGGACCCCTGGGACATGGGTTGGTGGCGGTACCGGATTCCCGGGCTCGGCGATGTCGATTGGGTACGGTACGTCGACACCCTCTACGAGGGCGGCTTCGACGGCGTCCTCTCGGTCGAGCACGAGGACCCCGTGTGGGGCGGGAGTCCCGAACTCGTCGACGCCGGTTTGAGGATCGCGTACCAGAACCTCAGGCCGCTGGTTATTAAGTGAACGGAGAGTGAGGAGGTGAGCGTGAGCCCTGGGGAGGAGAGCAGGGAAGCTGCGGGAGGCGCTGCGACGGCGACCAAGCCGCCGCTCCTCCAGATGCGCGGCATCAAGAAGGACTTCCTGGGCGTGCACGTGCTCCACGGGATCGACCTGGAGTGCGCCGCTGGTGAGGTGCACGCGATCGTCGGCGAGAACGGCGCCGGCAAATCAACCCTGATGAAGATCCTCGCCGGCGCCTACACACCGAGCGCCGGTGAGATCATCATCGACGGGCAACCCCAGAAGTTCAACCATCCGCTGGATGCCCAGCAGGCGGGCGTTTCGATCATCTATCAGGAGTTCAACCTCCTGCCGGATCGGACGGTCGCCGAGAACGTTTTCCTCGGCCGCGAGCCAAAGAAGGGGTTCGTGGTCGACCGCGCCAAGATGGAGCGCGAGACCGAGAAGCTCCTGCGCGAGTTCGCGCCGGACGACCCGATCGCTCCGAACGAGCTGGTCGGCAAGCTCTCGGTCGCCCGCCAGCAGACGGTGGAGATCGCGAAGGCGCTCTCCCTGGATTCGAAGATCCTCGTCATGGACGAGCCCACCGCATCGCTCGCCGCGCACGAGGTGGAGCGCCTGTTCGACCGCGTCAAGCGCCTGCGCGAGCGCGGCATGGCGATCCTCTACATCTCGCACCGCCTGAAGGAGATCTTCGAGCTCGCCGAGCGCATCACCGTGCTCAAGGACGGCCAGAAGGTCAAGACGGTGCGCGCGGACGAGGTGAACTCGGCGGAGCTCGTGAAGCTGATGGTCGGCCGCGAGCTCGACCAGTACTTCCCGCCGCGCGGCGATCCCGCCAAGCGCGGCGACGTGAAGCTGCGCATCCGCGACGGCGCGACCGACCTGCTGTCGAACATCAACCTCGACATCCACGGCGGCGAGATCCTCGGCGTCGCGGGCCTGCAGGGATCGGGGCGCACCGAGCTCGCCCGCGCGATCTTCGGGGCGGACCCCTTCATCGAGGGGACCATGGAGGTCGACGGCAAGCAGGTGAGGATCACCTCGCCGCAGCAGGCGATCTCGCACGGCATCGGCTTCGTGAGCGAGGACCGCAAGACCGAGGGCCTCACGCTCGCGCAGTCCGTGCGCGACAACGTGACGCTCGCCTGGCGCGGGCTCGGCCGCAAGGGCCGCGCCCAGCACACCTTCAGCGTCAAGGACCTCTGCAAGGCCGTCGAGCTGCGCTCGCGCGGGCTCGGCCAGGAGGTGCGCTTCCTGTCGGGCGGCAACCAGCAGAAGGTCGTGATCGCGAAGTGGCTCGCCACCGAGCCGCAGCTCGTCATCTTCGACGAGCCCACCCGCGGCATCGACGTCGGCGCGAAGGCCGGCATCCACGACCTGATCCGCGGCCTCGCCAACGAGGGCGTCGCCGTGCTGATGATCTCCTCGGAGCTGCCCGAGGTGATCGGCATGAGCGACCGCATCATCGTGATGCGCAACGGGCAGATCGCGGGCGAGCTGCCGGCCGGCCCGACCGAGGCCGAGATCATGTTCCTTGCCACGGGTGAGGAGGACATCGAGGCCGAGACCGAGGCCGACCTCGCCAAGATCCAGGAGGCCCTCTCCACCGGTGGAGAGGAGGGCAAATCGTGACTACGAGCACTCCGCCCGTGGCGCAGCAGCCGGGCGACGCGTCCGCCGCCGAGAACGGCGAGCAGCGCGGCGCCGCGGCCCGCTTCTGGCGCGCGCTGACGCGCACGACCACCGGCCAGGTCTACCTGGCGCTGATCGGGATCCTCGCGATCTGCTGGGTGGTCGTCGCGATCAAGGGCAACAACCTCCTGACGCTCGACAGCATCGTCGACATGCTGATCCGCTCGGTCGCGCTGGGCATCGTCGCCGCCGGCCAGACGCTGGTGATCATCGGCATGTCGCTCGACCTCTCCGTCGCCTGGGTGATCAGCCTCGGGTCGATCCTCGCGGCGCAGGTGATGGACGGCTCGAACTCGAACATCATCCTCGGCGTCGTGGCGGTGCTCGCCTTCGGCGGCGTCGTCGGCCTGGTGAACGGCGTCACGATCACCAAGCTGCGGGTCAACCCGTTCATCGCGACGCTCGGTGTCGCCCTGATCATCCAGGGCATCATCCAGAGCCGCTGGGACGGCCCGGTCGGCGGTATCCCGAGCGGCTTCGAGAACACCTTGGGCTACACCGAGATCGGGCCGATCCCGATCGCGGTGCTCCTGCTCGCCGCCGTGTACGCGGCCGTCTGGTTCCTGCTGCGCTACACGCGCTTCGGGCATCAGCTCTACGCCGTTGGCGGCAGCGAGGAGGTCTCCAAGCTCTCCGGCGTGCGCACGCACCGGGTGCTGATCACGGCGCACGTGATCTGCTCGATCTGCGCCGCGATCACCGGCCTGTTTTTGGCTTCGCGCCTCGGCGCCGGCAGCCCGCTCGTCGGTACCGACGGCGGCTACGACCTCGAGTCGATCGCGGCGGTCGTCCTCGGCGGGACCTACCTGCTGGGCGGCCGCGGCAGCGTGCTCGGCACGCTCGCCGGCGTGTTCATCCTCGCGATCCTCGACTCGACGTTCAACCAGCTCGAGATCAACGCGTTCGCGAAGGACGTCGTCCGCGGCGTGATCATCATCGCCGCCGTCGCCGCCTACTCGATCCGCTGGAAGAGCAAGCGCAGCAAGCGCCCCGGCGCGCCCGCTCCCTCGGCGCCCGGCGGCCAAGTCCCACAGACCCCTGGAGCTAGAGCATGAGTACGTCTGCTGCACCCGTACCCGAGGGCCCGTCGGGCGTCGGTGAGGGCTCGCCGTCCGCGCTTGAGCGCGTGCTCGGCGTCGTCCGGGCGATCCCGGTCGTCTGGTACCTCACGATCATCCTGTGGGTCTGGATCGGGATCATCAACCCGCTGTTCGCGGAGCCCGCAGGCTTCCTCGCCTACCTGAGGCAGGCGGCGCCGCTCGCGATCCTGGCCGCCGGCGCGTTCTTCGTGCTGGCGTCAGGTGAGTTCGATCTCTCGGTCGGCTCGCTCGTCACCGTCTGCGTGGTCGTCGCGGCCGCGCTGAACGACGGTGACCCCTCGAAGACCTGGCCCGTGATCGCGCTCCTGTTCGTGATCGGGTTGATCGTCGGCCTGATCAACGGGTTCGTGACGACGATCCTGCGCGTGCCGTCGTTCATCACGACGCTGGCCATGCTCCTGATCTTGAACGGAGCGGTCTGGCTCTATACGAGCGGCGCGCCACGAGGGGCGCTCGCGGACAACTTCCGCGAGATCGGCCGCATGGGCATCGAGGTGCCCGTGATCGACCAGCTTCCGTACTCCGTGATCATCCTGGTCGCCATCGGCGCCTTCAGCGCATGGCTCATGCGCGGCCACTTCGGCCGCCAGGTGCTGGCTGTCGGCGACAACGACCGGGCGGCGATGCTCTCGGGCATCAACGTCACGCGAGTGCGCATCACTGCGTTCGTCCTGTCCGCGCTCTCCGCGGTGATCGCCGGCATTCTGCTCGGCGGCTTCGCGGGGGTCACGGCGCAGGTCGGCCAGGGCCTTGAGTTCGAGGCCATCACAGCGGCGGTGCTCGGTGGCACCGTGCTGGGTGGAGGCCGTGGGTCGGTGATCAACGCGATGGCGGGCGCTTTGGCCCTCACCGCGCTGTTTTCCTGGCTCAATCTCCAGGGCGTCTCGGGTGCTCTCGAGGATGCCGTGGAAGGCTTCATCATCATCGCGGCCGTCGCGGTCGCGTCCTACAGGCTCAGGGAAGGTTCCTGAGAGGGAGGGCGCACTGGTGGCTCCGCAACCTGTACACGACAACCCAACCAGGAGGAGGGAAGCCTTGCGAAAGCGATGGCATCTCAACCGAGTCCTGCTGTTGCTCGTCGCTTTCACCGCGTTCGCTGTGTTCGTTAGCGCGTGTGGTGATGACGACGGAGACGACAACGGCAGCAGTGGCTCCGACGGGAACGGGGAGTTCGTTAACGAGACTCTCCCGGACCCGAACCCTGATTTCTTCGATCAGGAGGAAATGGACCGACAGCTCGCGCAGCGCGACATCGAGCCGGAGGACTTCGGGGCGGGTAACGACCCCTGGGTCCAGGCGATTGAGCCCGGCGAGCTCGTCGACACGTCCGAGTACAAGAAGAACGGCCCCTGGAACATCTGCTTCTCCAACGCTTCGGTTGACAACCCGTGGCGTCAGGTGGGGTGGACGACCATGCAGGCCGAGGTCGAACTGCACGACGACATCGCCAACTTCGAGGCCGTCGATGCAGAGGCGTCCGACGAGAAGCAGATCGCTGACATCCGCTCCCTCACCAAGGGCGGCAACTGCGACGCGCTGATCGTCTCGCCGAACACGACGCAGACGCTGACCCCCGCGGTCGACCGCGCCTGCAAGTCCGGGATCCCGGTCATCGTGTTCGACCGTGGCGTCGAGACCGACTGCCCGGTGACGTTCATCCACCCGATCGGCGGCTACGCGTACGGCGCTGACGGCGCTGAGTTCCTCGCGGAGAACGTCGACGACGGTGGCAAGGTCCTGGCGCTCCGGATTCTCCCGGGCGTTGACGTCCTCGAGACGCGCTTCACCGGCGCCCTCGAGGTCTGGAAGGACCAGGACATCAACCTCGTTGGTAACGAGTTCACGGACGGTGACGCTGCGAAGACCAAGCAGATCGTCTCCGACTACATCCAGCGCGAGGGTGGCCTCGACGGCATCTGGATGGACGCTGGCGCGACCGCTGTGGCGGCCGTCGAGGCGTTCGAGGATGCCGGCCAGGAGGTCCCGCCGATCGTCGGCGAGGACCAGCTCGACTTCCTGACCAAGTGGCAGGAGGACGACCTCACGGCGATCGCGCAGGTGTACTCCAACTTCCAGTGGAGGACGCCGATCATCGCCGCGACCCGCATCCTCAGCGGTGAGCCCGTTCCGAAGGAGTGGGTCCTCCCGCAGGATCCGGTCGAGCAGGACGAGCTGGACGACGTCATGGCCCAGAACGAGGGCATGCCGCCGCTCCACTACGCCCGCTGCGGCTGCGAGGACCTGCCGGGTTACCCGGAGCGCTGGCAGGGCTAGTTCCCTCCTTCGCTTCCGGACCGGAGGGCCGGGCGCGTCCACACGGCGCGCCCGGCCTCTCCGGCCGGCTTTGCCTAGCGAGCCACCCCTTCAACCCCTTTCGCTCTTCCCTTCTCTCAAAGACTTCATATGTCCAACTTTGGTGTCAGCACCTGGGTCTGGGTCTCGCCGCTCAGCGATGAGCGTCTCGCCGAGCTCGCCCCGAAGGTGCGCGACTTCGGATTCGACGTAATCGAGCTGCAGGTCGAGGAGCCCGGCCAGTGGGACCCCGCGCGCGCCGCCGAGGTGGCGCGCGAGCACGGTCTCGCCACGGGCCTCGCCTGCGTGATGCCGCCCGGGCGCGACCTCACCGAGGACGACGCGACCGCGGCCGAGACCACGGACTACCTGCGCCACTGCGTGGACGTTGCCCAGACGATCGGCAGCCCGGTCGTCGCGGGCCCGATGTACGCGCCGGTCGGCAAGCTCTGGCGCCTCGAGGGCGGCGACCGGTCGGCAACCGTGAAGCGCGTGGCCGAGCGCCTGCGCCCGGTCGCGGAGTACGCCGGCGAGCGCGGCGTGCGCCTCGGCGTCGAGCCGCTCAACCGCTACGAGACCAGCCTGTTCAACACGGTCGAGCAGGCTCTCGAGCTCGTCGAGGCGGTCGACTCGGACGCCCTGGGCCTGCTGCTCGACACGTACCACATGAACATCGAGGAACGCGACCCCGCGGCGGCCGCGCGCGCGGCGGGCAAGCACATCGCCCACGTCCACACCTGCGGCACGGACCGCGGCGCCCCGGGCTTCGACCAGTTCGACTGGCAAAGCTTTTCCGCGGCGCTCGTGGACGCCGGCTACGAGGGCCAGCTCACGATCGAGTCGTTCACGGCCGAGCAGGAGGCGATCGCCACGGCGGCCGCCATCTGGCGCCCGCTCGCTTCCTCCCAGGACGCCCTGGCCAGCGAGGGCCTGGCGTTCCTGAAGCGCGCGTTCGCGTAACGCGCGGCGCCTACACAAGCGAATTGCCGCTCCCGGCGCGGGGGCCGCGGCCCCGCGCCCCCCGCGACTTCGCGATTTCGCCGGTTGATCCCACGAAATCGCGAAGTCGCCGCGCGCCCGTTCGCGACTTCGTGATTTCGCCGAGTAATCCCACGAAATCGCGAACTCGGCGTCGGGCGTGGTTTTTGAGGCCGTTCGTCTTGACACGCCTTGCGTGCGGTCGCTAAGGTGCCTTCGGCAAACGTTTTCCACGATTTCCCCAGATACGGGCCGGAGGCGGGCAGGACAGCGGAGATGGCGATGCAGGTGACGGAAACCCAGAACGACGCGGTGCAGGAGGATGCGGCCGGGGAGGGCGGTGAGCGCCGCACGGTCGGGATCATCATGAACGGCGTCACGGGCCGGATGGGGATGAACCAGCACCTCTTCCGCTCGATCGTGGCGATCCGCGAGCAGGGCGGGATCGAGCTCGCCGACGGCCGGCGGATCTGGCCGGAGCCGGTGCTTGTCGGGCGCCGCGAGCACAAGCTGCGCGAGCTCGCCGAGAAGACCGGGATCGAGCGGATCTCAACCGACTTGGACGAGGTGCTCGCCGACCCGCGGTACGAGGTTTACTTCGACGCGACGCTCACGAGCGCGCGGCCGGAGGCGGTGCGCAAGGCGATCGCCGCCGGCAAGCACATCTACACCGAGAAGCCGATCGCGCCCGACCTGCGTACCGCGCTCGAGCTGCTGCAGCTGGCGCGCGAGGCCGGCATCAAGCACGGCGTGGTGCAGGACAAGCTGTTTCTGCCCGGCCTGCTCAAGCTCGCCGAGCTGGTGCGCAGCGGGTTCTTCGGCCGCATCCTCTCGGTGCGCGGCGAGTTCGGCTACTGGGTCTTCGAGGGGCCCGAGCCCCCGGCGCAGCGCCCGAGCTGGAACTACCGGGTCGAGGACGGCGGCGGGATCATCGTCGACATGTTCTGCCACTGGCGCTACGTGCTCGACAACATCTTCGCGCCGGTGAAGTCGGTCACCTCGCTCGGCGTCACGCACATCCCGACGCGCTACGACGAGCGCGGCGAGCCCTACGACGCGACCGCCGAGGACGCGGCCTACGCGTGGTTCGAGCTCGACGGCGGGATCCTCGTCCAGCTCAACTCGTCGTGGTGCACGCGGGTCAATCGCGACGAGCTGCTCGAGCTGCACGTCGACGGCACGAACGGCAGCGCCGTCGCCGGGCTGCACGGCTGCCGCATCCAGCCGGCCGCGGCGACGCCCAAGGCGGTGTGGAACCCGGACCTGCCGAACGAGATCGACTTCCGTTCGGCCTGGACCGAGGTGCCGGCGCGCCGCAGCTACGACAACGGCTTCAAGGCGCAGTGGGAGCTGTTCCTGCGCCACGTGGTCGACGACGAGCCCTTCCCGTGGGGCTTCGCCGAGGGCGCCAAGGGCATCCAGCTCGCGGAGCTTGGGATGCGCTCCTGGCAGGAGCGGCGGACGCTCGACGTCCCGGACATCGAGTGATGGTCACGACGGCCGGCCGAACCCTCGTCCTGCCCGCCGCCGACGGCGCGCTCGAGCGCTACGTCCCGGGCACGGCGCCCGACCTGCCCGCGCCGACCGGGCGCCCGCCGCGCTCGCGGGCGGTGCTGGCCGCTGCGCACGTGGTCGCCGACCCGCTCGCCGCGGGTGACCCGCTCACCGAGCCGGCGATCGACTGGGACGCGACGCTCGCCTACAGGCGGCACCTGTGGTCGTACGGGTTCGGCGTGGCCGACGCGATGGACACCGCGCAGCGCGGCGGCGCGCTCACCTGGCCGCTCGCCAAGGAGCTCATCCGCCGCAGCGCCGCCGAGGCGAAGGCGGCCGGCGGGCAGCTCGTCTGCGGCGCGGTCACCGACCAGCTCGACCCGGCGGCGCCGGCGACGCTCGAGGAGATCACCGCCGCCTACCTCGAGCAGTGCGAGTTCATCGAGGGCGAGGGCGCGACCCCGGTGGTGATGTGCAGTCGCCACCTGGCGCGCGCTGCGCGCGGCCCCGACGACTACCGGCGCGTCTACGACGCGGTCCTCGGCGCGGCCCGCAGGCCGGTCGTCCTGCATTGGCTGGGCGAGGTCTTCGACCCCGCGCTGCGCGGCTACTGGGGCGCCGTCGACCCGGCGGACGCGATCGACTCGGTGGCCGATCTGATCGCGGCGCACGAGGAGCGCGTGGACGGCATCAAGCTCTCCCTGCTCGACGACCGGCTCGAGCGTGAGCTGCGCGATCGGCTGCCGGAGGGCGTGCGGCTCTACACGGGCGACGACTTCAACTACCCGGCGCTGATCCGCGGGGACGAGCACGGACACAGCGACGCGCTGCTCGGCATCTTCGACGCGATCGCGCCAGTTGCCGCCGCGGCGCTCGCGGCGCTCGACGAGGGCGATCTCCCCCGCTACGAGGAGCTCTTCGCGCCCACGGTGCCGCTCGCGCGCCACATCTTCCAGGCGCCGACCGGCAGCTACAAGGCGGGTGTCGTGCTGCTCGCCTACCTGAACGGGCACCAGGCGCACTTCCGGATGCTGGGCGGGATGGAGAGCGCGCGGTCGGTGATCCACTACGCCGAGCTCTTCCGCCTCGCCGACAGCGCGCGGATCCTCGCCGATCCCGAGCGCGCAGCCGCGCGGCTGCGCCCGGTACTCGAACTCGCGGGGATCGGCCAGCCGTGAGCGCGCCGGACATCGGGCGGCTGAGCTTCAACCAGATCACCGCCGACCATCTGAGTCTTGCCGATGTAGTGGAGGGATGCACGACGGCAGGGATCCCGTGGGTGGGACCCTGGCGGCACAAGCTGGAACCCGGCGCGGGCGAGCTGATCCGCTCGGCCGGTCTGCGGGTCTCCAGCTTGTGCCGTGGCGGGTTCTTCTTCACGGAGAGCGAGCGCGAGCAGCGCGAGCGCACCGAGGACAACCGGCGCGCGGTCGACGAGGCGGCCGAGCTGGGGACCGACGTGCTCGTGCTGGTCTGCGGCGGGGCGCGCGGGGCGGACCACGCCCGCGCGCGCGACGCCGTGGCGCGTGGCAACGAGGAAGTCGTGCCCAACGCGCGGGAGCACGGCGTGCGGCTCGGGATCGAGCCGCTACACCCGATGATGGTCGTCGAGCGCTCGGTGATCGTCACGCTCGGGCAGGCGCTCGATCTCGCCGAGCGCTTCGACGCCGCCGACGTCGGCGTCGTCATCGACGCCTACCACGTTTGGTGGGACCCGCAGCTCGAGGCCGGCATCGAGCGCGCCCGGGGGCGGATCCTCGGCTACCACGTCTCCGATTGGCTCGTGCCGACGACCAACCTGCTCGCCGGCCGCGGGATGATGGGGGAGGGCGCGATCGACCTGCCGCGCCTGCGCGAGCTCGTCGATGCCGCCGGCTACGCGGGCCCGATCGAGGTCGAGGTGATCAACCCCGACCTGGCGGAGATCCCGGGCCCCGAGCTGATCACCCGCGCACGCGACGCATACCTGGCGCACGCCTAGGGCCCGGCCCCCCACGAACACGCAGTTACAACGACCCCATCGTCGCAACTGCGATCTCGTAACGACCCCCTGCGCGAGTTCGCACTAACGACGACCCCATCGTCGCAACTGCGAACTCGTGACGGACCCCTGCGCGAGTTCGCGATAACGACGACCCCATCGTCGTAACTGCGATCTCGCGTAGCCGGGAGCCCGCGAGTTCGCGATTCCGCCAAAGCGCCGGTCCTTCGCCACCGATCCCCGACGCCGGCGCGACCACAACCGTCCCGGCTACGCCGCCACCAACGCTGCGCAGGAGCCCCTCACCGCGACCCGCGCCGGGCCGTCGTCGACCGCGGCACGAGGCGGTGGGGGAGCATCGTCTCGTCGTCGGCGCCGTTCGACTCGCTCGCGATGATCCGCCGCGCCGCGACCGCGCCGAACTGGTAGAGCGGGATGTTCACGGTGGTCATGTCGGAGAAGCGCGCGAGCCGCGTGTCGGTCATCCCGGCGACCGAGATGTCCTCGGGGATCGACACGCCGGCCTGGCGCAGCGCGGTCATCGCCCCGATCGAGGTCTCGTCGTTCGCGCCGATCAGCGCGTGCGGGAGCTCCGCGCCGCCGAGCATCCGCAGCGCCGCGGCGTGGCCGAGGTCATAGGTGAAGTCGCCCTCGAAGACCGGGCCCGGCTCGAGCCCCGCCTCGGCCATCGCGTCGAGGTATCCCTGCAGCCGCTGGTTGGAGGTGTAGAGCCCCTCGGGCCCCTTGATGAACGCGATCCGCCGGTGGCCGAGCGAGAGCAGGTAATCGGTGAGGTCGTACGCCGCCGCGCGGTTGTCGACCAGGATGCGCGGGCAGTCGAAGTCGCGGTGGGCGAGGGAGAGCACGGTCATCCCACGCTCGCGCGCCCGGTCCACCAGCGCCGCCAGCGCCGCGCCCTTCGGGTCGTCCACGTAGCCACTGCCGGCGAAGACGACGCCCTCCGCGTGGTAGTCGACCAGCACGCTCATCTGCTCCTGCTCGAGCTCGGTGCGCCGGTCGGCGTTGCAGACGATCGTCAGGTAGCCGGCCTTCGCGCCCACGTCCTCGATCCCGCGCGTGATCTCGGCGAAGTAGGGGTCGACGATGTCGCCCACGATCACGCCGATGATCCGGCTCTGCTGCGTGACGAGCGCCCGCGCGAGCGCGCTCGGCGAGTAGCCGACGGCCTCCGCCGCCTCGAGCACGCGCTTGCGGGTCGCCTCGGCGACGGGGTGGCTCGACTGGTTGAGCACGCGCGACGCGGTGGCGATTGAAACGCCGGCGCGGCGCGCGACCTCGGCCAGTGAGCCCTTCGCAGGTTTGGGCCTCTCGCTCATGCTGATCGCTTCGTCCCGCGGGACCGCGCGAAGCCTAAACGACGATCTGGCCAGTCGGCCAGGGAAAGGTTTTCCATCATGGACGAATCGCTTCCCTTGACAGATTCAGCGGGTGATCGGTAGGGTCAAGGAAACCGTTTACCAGGAGCGTCCGATAGGGCGCGCAAGGTGCCTGCCAGGGGCCCCTTACGAGCGAGGAGAGTGATCGGATTGACGACGGAACTTGGGTCGAAGCCATGGGCGGGGAAGATCTACGTCGACGGTGAGTTCCGCGAGGCCGAGGGGGCGGCCGTCGCGGCGGTGATCGACAAGGGCCGCAACGAGGAGCTGGTGCAGGCGGGGATCGCGTCGCCCAGCGACCTCGAGGGCGCCGTCGCCTCGGCGCGCAAGGCGCAGCCGGGCTGGGCCGCCGAGGGCTACGACGTCCGCGCCGGTCTGCTGCGGCGCGTCGCGCAGCTCATCGAGGGCCGCGCCGACGAGATCGCCGAGCTGATCGTGCGCGAGACCGGCTGCATCCGCGGCAAGGCGGACTACGAGGTCGGCGCCGCGATGAACGAGTGCTGGGAGGCGGCCGCGCTCACGTCGCGCGCGACGGCCGAGGTGATCCCCTCGCACAACACCGGCAAGCTCAGCCTGATCCAGCGCGTTCCGATCGGAGTGGTGGGGGCGATCACGCCCTGGAACTTCCCCTTCGTGCTCGGTTTCCGCGTCGTCGCGCCGGCGCTCGCGCTCGGCAACACCGTCGTGATCAAGCCGGCGCCCCAGACGCCGATCACCGGCGCGCTCCTGATCGCCGAGCTCTTCGACGAGGCCGGCGCGCCTCCGGGGATCCTCCAGGTCGTCTCCGGCGGGGACGAGATCGGCGAGCACCTCGTCGCTCACCCGTCGGTGAACATGATCCACTTCACGGGCTCCTCGCCCGTGGGCCGCGAGATCGCCAAGGTCGCGGGCGGCCAGCTCAAGAAGGTCTCGCTCGAGCTCGGCGGCAACAACGCGCTCGTGGTCCTCGACGACGCCGATGTCGACTACGCGAGCATGATCGGCGCCTGGTCGGCCTTCCACTACCAGGGCCAGACCTGCATCACCGCCGGCCGGCACATCGTCGCGCGGCCGCTGTTCGACGACTACGTCGAGAAGCTCGCGGCGCGCGCCAAGGCGATCAAGGTGGGCGACCCGGCGGCGGATGAGACCGTGGGCCTCGGCCCGATGATCAGCGAGGAGCAGCGCGACCGCGGCTACGACATCCTGCAGCGCTCGATCGAGATGGGCGCGCGGGTGGTCGAGGGCGGCACCTACGACGGCCTGTTCTTCCGGCCGACCGTGGTGGTCGACGTGACTCGCGACATGCCGGTGTGGACCGAGGAGATCTTCGCCCCGGTCGCCCCGGTGCTCGCGGTGGACTCCGACGAGGAGGCGCTCGAGATCACCAACGACACGCAGTACGGGCTCGTCAACGCGGTGCTCACCAAGGACACCGAGCGCGGGCTCGCGTTCGCCGAGCAGGTGCGCTCGGGCATGGTCCACGTGAACGACGCGACGCCGCTCGACGAGGCGCACGTGCCGTTCGGCGGGATGGGCGCGTCGGGCCTCGGCGGCCGCTCCGGTGGCGAGGCGAACCTGGAGGAGTTCACCGAGCGACGCTGGATCGGCATCCAGCGCACCGAGGTGGAGTACCCCTACTAGATGGGCGATTCCACGACCCCACGCGAATCGACCCTCTGAGCGGGCGCTCCGCCGACTGAACGGTGAACGGATCACGGATGGACGATCTGGTCGTGATCGGGGGCGGCGTCGCCGGGATGGCGGCCGCCGCCCACGCCGCCCGGCGCGGTGCGCGGGTGACCGTGGTCGAGAAGAGCGACGGGCTGGGCGGCTCGGGCGCGCTCTCGGCGGGGATCCTGTGGACGGCGCCCGACCGCGAGACGCTGCGCCGCGTCGTCCCCCGGGGCGACGAGGAGCTCGGCATGGTGATCGTGGACGGCTTCGACGCTGCCGTCGAGGACGTCCGCAGCTGGGGCGTCGACGTCAGCGAGCGCTGGTACGGCCAGCTCGGCTTCGGCGTCGCGCACCGCATCGACATCCACGCGCTCCTGCACGCTTGGGAGCAAGAGGTGCTCCGGTCCGGCAGGATTCTGCGCAACACAGCTTCCACCGAGCTCATCGTGGAGGCCGGAGCCGTGCGGGGGACGCGGGTCCAAGGCCACGGTGGGGATGACGAAGTCCGCGCGGGTGGGGTTGTCCTGGCGACAGGGGGATGCCAGGGCGACCCCGCCCTGCTGCGGAGTTGGCTCGGGGAGGGCGCGGAGCGGCTGCTTCTGCGCTCGAATCCGCACAGCACGGGCGACGGCTTTCGCTTCGGGCGGTCGGCCGGCGTCGCCAGCGCGGGCGCGCTCGACTCGTTCTACGGACACATGATCCCGACGCCGCTCGACCGCTGGGAGCCCGACGACTATCTGCCGCTTACGCAGTACCACTCGAAGGCCTGCGTCGTGGTGAACGTGTACGGGCGGCGTTTTGCCGACGAGTCGCGCGGCGACGAGGTGACCAACCAGCGCCTCTTCCGCCAGCCCGGCTCGCGCGGCGTGGTGCTCTGCGACGAGCGGGTGCGCACCGAGCACGCGATCGCCGCGCCCTACCCGCACGGGCAGGTCGTGGACCGCATCGAGCTCGCGCGCGAGCTCGGCGCGCGCGTGGCCGTGAAGGATTCGCTCGACGAGCTCATCGACGAGGTCGCCTCGTGGGGAGTGAACGGCGAGCGCCTGCGCCGCACGCTGGCGGACGTGGAGGAGGCCGCGGCCGGGGAGCCGCCGGCGTACCCGGACGCGCCGTTCCCGCAGGAGCCGCAGCCGCTCACGGAGCCGCCCTTCTACGCGGTTGAGGTGCGCCCGGCGATCACGTTCACGTTCGGCGGGCTGCGCACGGACACCTACGGCCGCGCGCTGGACGAGGCGGGCGAGCCCGTGCCGGGGCTCTATGCGATCGGCGCCGACATGGGAGGCGTACAGGAAGACGGATACATCGGCGGACTCATCCTCGGGCTCGTGTTCGGGCCGCGAGCGGTGGAGGCCGCCCTGGGCGCGCCGGCAAGGGGGCGCGCGGAGGAGGTAAGCAGTAGTGGCTGATGCGATCCCAGACGTGCTCGTGATCGGCGCCGGAGCGTCCGGGTCGGTCGCGACGAAGAGGCTGGTGGAGGCGGGCTTCGACGTCGTCTGCCTGGAGCAGGGTGGATGGCCGGACTACAGCAAGGCGCGGGCGGCCCACCCCGACTACGAGCTCACGGCATCGCGCGACTGGGCGTGGGATCCGAACCTGCGCAAGTCGCCCGCGGACTACCCGATCAACGACTCGGAGTCCGACATCACGGCGCTCAACTGGAACGGCGTGGGCGGTGGGACCGTGATGTACGCCGCGCACTGGCAGCGCAACATGCCCTCGGACTTCCGGGTGCGCACGCTCGACGGGGTCGCCGACGACTGGCCGCTCACCTATGAGGATCTGGAGCCGTACTACGTGCAGGTCGAGCGCGACTGGGGCGTGTCCGGCCTGGCGAACGACACGGCGTTTCCGCCCGGCGAGGGCCCGCCGATGCCGCCGGTGCCGCTCGGCGAGATGGGCAAGCGCGTCGCCCGCGCGCACAACGAGCTCGGCTGGCACTGGTGGCCCGCTCCGAACGCGATCGCGACCCAGCCGTACGGGCGGCTGCGCCCATGCGTGCAGCGCGCGACGTGCCTGCGCGGGTGCGCCGACGGGGCGAAGGCGACGCCGGACATCATGTACTGGCCCGATGCGATCGACAAGGGCGCGACGCTCTACACGCATGCCCGGGTGAAGCGTTTGATCGTGGGCGATGACGGGCTCGTCGAGGGTGCCGAGTTCGTCGACGCGGAAGGCAACGAGGCCGTGCAGCGCGCGAAGGTGACGATCCTCTGCGCGAACGGCGTCGGCACGCCGCGGCTGCTCAAGCTCTCGGCCGACGACCGCTTCCCGGACGGGCTCGCGAACTCGTCGGGGCTGGTCGGCAAGCGGCTGATGATGCACCCGTTCGGCACGGTCGTCGGGCTCTTCGAGGACGACCTCGGCTCGACCCAGGGCATCTGGGGCCAGCACATCCACTCGCTCGAGTTCTACGAGACGGACGAGTCGCGCGGGTTCGTGCGCGGCGCGAAGTGGGGTCTGCAGCCGACCGGCGGGCCGCTCGCGATGACCCAGGCCTATCCCTGGGGCGAGGAGAACGCGATCTGGGGCGAGGGCTTCCAGGAGCAGGTGAAGCGCCGGCTCGGCCACTCGGCGATGTGGGGCTTCATCTTCGAGGACCTGCCCGAGGAGCACAACCGGGTCGAGCTCGATCCGGAGAACACCGACTCCGACGGGCTGCCGGGGGCGAAGCTCCACTACAAGATGTCCGAGAACTCGCTGCGCATGATCGACTTCCACCAGAAGCGCGCGCAGGAGTCGCTCGAGGCGGCCGGCGCCTACGAGACGGTGGTCGCGCCGCAGATCCGGGCGACCGGCTGGCATCTGCTCGGCACGTGCAAGATGGGCGACGACCCGGAGACCTCCGTGGTCGACCGCTACGGACGCTGCCACGACGTTCCCAACCTCTACATCTACGACGGGAGCGTCTGGCCGACCTCGTCCGGCATGAACCCGACGGCGACGATCGCGGCGTTCGCGCTGTGGGGCGCCGACCATCTCGTGAAGCAGCGGCGCGAACAGCCCGTGGCCGCGTGAGGAGTGAGGAGGACCATGGAAGCGCAGGGAGCACAGCAGTCTCAACCTCAAGTTCAGAGTGAGGGTTCACCCGTCCCGAAGACCCTCTCGACCGAGCAGCGGCAGACCTACGCGGCGCTCGCGGACGTCCTGATCCCCGAGGGCTCGGGCATGCCTTCCGGCGGGAAGGTCGCGCTGGATCGCGGCGGTCTCGACGCCGTGCTGCGGGTTCGCCACGACCTCTTCGAGCCGCTCACGCGCGTGCTCGACGCGGCGGAGGGCAAGGATCCGCAGGCGGAGATCAAGCGGCTGCAGGCCGAGGACGAGGAAGGCTTCGCAACGCTCTCGACCCTCGTCGCCGGGGGCTACTTCCTCGACGACGAGGTCCGCGAGGCGCTCGGCTACAAGGGCCAGCAAGCGATCCCCATCCCGGAGCGCACCACCCCCGACTACGAAGAAGACGGCCTGATCCAAAGCGTGATCGACCGAGGCCCGATCTACCGCCCGACCCCGGACGCGTAGGACGGGCGGCGCCCGCATCGCGAAATCGCAGTTAAGACGACGGGATCGTCGCAACTGCGCACTCGCGCGGGACCCCCTCGCGAGTTCGCGATAGCGACGATGGGATGGTCGAAATCGCGAAGTCGCGAGCGAGGGATTATCGAGTGCGTTGTGCGTCCATTGCGGCGCGTCGTCCGAGCGTCAGCGCGATGCGGCTGATGACGGCGTGCGGTTCGTCGACCAGCTGGCGCCAGGTCACCCGGATGACGAGATAGCCGAGAGCTGCGAGTTCGGCATCGCGCTTCTTATCGGCCTCGATTCGCGCCGGCGTTGAGTGGAATGCCGCCCCGTCCATCTCGACCACGAGCTTTGCCTCGCGCCAAAGGATGTCTACGCGGTGCCGACCGATTCGAACCTCCGTCTCTGGGTGAGGGAGGTCAGAGGAGCGAATGAGCTCAAGCAGTCGCTTGTGGGCCTCGCGATAGGTGACCGATGGAGGCGCATCCCGTTCGTATAGGGCGCGGATCTTCTTGATCCCGCGCCTTCCTGAGTGGCGCTCGAGCAAGGCGCCGATGTCCTCACGGTCGTAGTACTTGCGGATGAGTCCTTCTTCGTAAGCCTTGGCGACCTGATACGCGCTCCCTTGAGCGGCAAAATCGATCAGCGTCCGAGCCGGGCTCGTTACCGGTACGCCCTGATGTATTGATCGCTCATCAGGCTCCAGATGCTTGGTGAAATGCGCACGGACGCCTGCCGGCCCGCTGACTCGCGGACCGAGCACCGTGACCTCCAAGACCCGCGGCATCTCACCCTCCAACAGATTCCAGTGGAAGATTGCGGCGCGATGGGAGAGCAGGGCTTCGGCTCGCCACGCGAGCGTCGCGGCGAGCGCACGGGCGTGTTCTGGGGGAACCGAGTGTCCCACCAGATACACGCCGCGAAGAACCCGGTGCAGGTACCCACGGTCGAGCCAAGCCCCGATGGTGCTCGCAGGCACCCCCGCGTCGATGAGCTGCCAGCGTGTGATCAGACCGCGCTGTGAGCTGGCGAGATCGGCGATGACTTCGATCCGTGATCGGACGAGCGGGGGAGAGTCGGCCGTCCGGCTCGCATTCCAGATCAGATCCCACAATCGCCGTCGTCGTTGCGCTGTCGGCCCCATGCCCTCGACAACCCCGGCCCGCCTCGCAACGCCCCCGTCCGCGAGATCGCGGTTTCGACGACGGGATCGTCATTAACGCGCACTCGATCGCACCATCCTTGCGAGTTCGCGATAACGCCACGAACTGGCAGAACAGCGCACTCGCAGGTTGGCCGCTCGCGAATGCGCGATTACAACGATGGGGTGGTCGCTTTCACGTTTTCGCGACATGGCGCTTCGCGAGGTCGCGATTAAGACGATGGGATCGTCGTAACTGCGATCTCGCGAGGCGAGCCTTCGCCCGACGCGCCGCTGCACCGAACCGCCGCCCGCTGCCCGGGCGCTCCCCCAAACGCGACGGCCGGGGCGCCCCGGGGGGGGCGCCGGGCGGGGTTGGGTGTGCCCGGTTGTTTGGTTGGGCGCCTAGCGGCGCTTCACCTTGAGCTGGGCCTTGACCTGCTGCTTGGTCACGCCCTGGCCGTTGGCGACGAACTTGAGGTTCACCTTCTTGCCCTTGGCCTTCGGCTTGACCTTGACCTGGAAGCGCACGTTGCGTGCCTTCCCGGCCGGCACCGGCTTCACGTTGCGGCAGGCCTTACCGCCCACCTTCGCGAAGCGCTTCGGCGCCTTGGCGCAGACGCGGAGCTTGGCGGTCGACACCTCGCCCCGGTTGCGCACCGCAACGCGGAACGCAACGCGCTTGCCGGGCTTGACCGCCTTGCGCTTCGGCTTCACCGCGACCTTGAGGCGCGGCTCGCCGATCCCGAACGCCACGGACTTCGTGTCCTCGACGTTGCCGGCGGCGTCGGTCGAGCGGAACTCAACCGTGTGATCGCCGGTGCCCGAGACGGTGAACTCCGTCTCGAACGGATCGGCCTTGTCGCCGTTGTCGGCGCTCTGCCAATCGCCGCCGTCGACCCGGTACTCGGTCTTGGTGACGCCGGTGGCCTCACCGACGAGCCCGTCGGTCGCCGAGAGCGACACATCGACATCACCCGAGTAGCCGCGGGCCGGATCCGACCCGTTGAGCTGCACCGTGGTCTCCGGCGCCTGCTCATCGGCCGGGCAGTCGATCGTGTCGTTCGCGAAGCGGACGAAATCGAACGCCGCCGTGTTGCTCCACGGCCCGTCGAGGTGGCCGCCGGCGTACACGCCGATCAGCACGCCCTCGCCCTCACGCGGAGGATCGATCAGCGCGCCGCCGTCCGGGTCGTTGCCCTTTACGGCCCGCTCGCCCGGCAGCTTCTGCCACTGACCCGGCTGGCCGTTCACGTCGGGCGCGAACGCCGCCTTCACCAGGTCGCCCTCCCGGTACATGCGAATCCACGCGGTGTTCGGGAAGTCGGCACCCACGTTGATCGAGGTGCTGAAGTGGCGGTTGTTGCTCGGGTCGTCCGCGGTGAGCTCGAAGCGACGCTGATCCTTGCTCGGACCATCGGCCGTGAAGCCGGTCTTCACGAAGTTGGCGTCGCTCTGCCAGAGCATGAATCCAGCGCTCTGCCAGTTGGTCTCGTGGTCGAGCGTGACTCGCGTCGTGACCGACCAGTCGCCGTCCGGCACCTGCTGGCCGACGAAGGCCAGCGGGCCCGTGCGGTCGCCGTCGACCTCGTCGAGCACCGGCAGCACCAGCTGGCCGTCGGTGATCGTGGCCTCGTGCGACGGCGAGTCGACGCGCACCGTCCAGCGGTCGGCGATCTCCGAGCCGTTGAACTCATCGGAGAGCCCGTAGGTGCAGCTCGAGCCATCGGCCACGTTGAACCGCAGCGTCGCCTCCTCGGAGGAGTTGCCGTCGCGGTCCTTGGCGCGGTAGTCGATCACGTACCGGCCGGACTCCTCGATGCTGAGCGACGTGGAGAACGGCTCCGAGAAGTTCTCGTTCTCGAGGGTCTCCCAGTCGCCGCCGTTGATGCGGTACTCGACCGCCTCGACGCCGGCGAGGTCGTCGCTCGCCTCGAACGACACCGTCGCGCGGTCGATGTACGCGCCGGCCTCGTTCTGCGTGCCGTCGACGCTCGCCTCGACCTCGGGCGGCGTCTCGTCGGCCTGGTCGCCGACGTAGTCGATCCGCACGATGCGGCCCTGCTGCTCGGACAGGGTCCGGCAGCAACCGCCGGTCCACAGCCCGAGGTACAGCGCGCCGTCCGGCCCGAACTCCACCGGGATGGCGAAGTTGTGGGTCGGCGAACCGAACTGGTTCGGCTGGAAGAAGTCGTTGACGCGCAGCGGCTCGCTGCCGTCCTCCTTCATCCGAACCTCACGCCACCAGTTGTGGGCGCGGTCGAGCATGATCCACGAGCCGTCGAAGTACGCCGGCCACTTCCGCTGCGACGGGTTGTCCGGGTCGTAGCGGTAGACGACGCCCGAGTTCGGCTCGCCCGACGACGGGCCGAGGTTGAACTCCGACGGGGTGCCGCCGCCGTTCTTGAACCACAGGTCGGCCTTCTCGGGAGTCGGAAGCTCCTCGAGGCCGGTGTTGTGGGGCGACTCGTTCGGCACCGTGTCCGCGGCGCAGTCGTAGAACTCACCGGGGGTGCCGGTGGCGTACTCGTACCGCGCGTAGGTGTTCGCCGGCGAGTTGTCGCCGGTGCAGAACGGCCAGCCGTAGAAGCCGGGGCCGTCGATGTGGTTCCACTCCACGATGCCGGCCGGCCCGCGCTGCGGGTTGCTCTGGCCGGCGTCCGGCCCGTACTCGCCCACGACGATCGTCCCCGGGTTCGCCGGGTCCGAGTCGATCGTGAACGGCTGCCGGAAGCCCATCGCGTAGATCTCGGGCTTCGTGTTCGGCGTGCCCGGCTCGAACATGTTGCCCTCGGGGATCTCGTAGGTGTTCCCCACGCCGGGCTCGCCGGACGCGTCGTCGAGCGGCTTGATCCGCAGGATCTTGCCGCGGAGGTCGTTGGTGTTCGCCGACGTGTTGCGCGCGTCGTAGCGATGCTCGAAGCGCTCGTCCATCGGCGCGTAGCCGTTCTGGCCCTCGCCGTACGGGTTCACGTCGTCGCCGACGCCGAGGTAGAGGTTGCCCTCCGCGTCGAACTCGAGCCCGGCGCCGCCGGAGTGGGCGGGCCAGTTCGGCGAACCGGGGTTGCCGATGCCGTCACCGTCGGGTGCGACCTTGACCTTCGGCACCCGCAGGATCGGCTGCTCGGAGACGACCTCGGTGCCCTCGTCGTTCAGCTCGAAGCGCGAGAGCTGGTTGTAGCCGAGCGCGTGACCCGTGCCCGTCATCGGCCAGTCCTCGCCCTCGCCGCGCGGCGAGTAATAGACGTAGACGCGGTTGTTCTCCTCGAAGTCCGGGTCGAGCACCATGCCCAGAACGCCGTCCTCCGAGGTGCTGAGCGCGTCCGCCCGCGTCGGGATCTGAGCGACCAGCGTGGTCTCGCCGGTATCGGGATCCCACATCTTCAGGCGGCCGAACGAATTCAACCCCTGCGGGCCGATCTCGGTCCAGAACACGCGGCCGTCCTCGGCGACGTCGAGGCCGATCGGGCCCTGTGAGTCGGTCGAGATCGTCGTGCGCCGGAAGTTCGACCACACGGTGCCGCCGCAGTCACCCTCGGTGCCCGCGACACCCGCGGCCCAGCGCACGCCGCCGACGAGGTGCTTGATCAGGAAATTGTCCCCGCCGTTCTCCGTGTAGTTCTCGGGGTAGTGCCCCATGGCGGTGGCCCAGATGCGGCCGCCGTCATACAAGCGGCACCACGAGACAGGGTGGTCGTGGCCCATCGGGAGGCCGGAGCCCGCCGGGTAGTCGATGTCCGTCTCGTCGAGCGTGATCAGCACGTGGTGCGTCCCGCGGACGCTCCGCGAGAAGTGGTAGTGCTCGTCCGAGTGATCGAACTCCTCGGGCAGGTCCTTCGTGGACGGGTGGTTGCGGTCCGAGACGAACATCGTCGCGGTCTGCGGCGAAGGCGGATGCCCCGGCATCGTCGTGCCGAGGGCGCTGTTGCCGACGCCGTCCCACCAGCCCCAGCTCACCTGACCCGCGCCCATGTCGGTCGCGAGGTGGTTCGCTGCGATGCCGCCGCCGTTGTTCACGAACGTCCGGATCGCGTCACGCTGCTCCTGGTTCCACAGCGGAGCCGGCTCGTTGCCGCCCGCGTTGAACAGGAAGATCGCGTCGTACTGGGCGAGGTTCTCGTCCGTGAAGATCCTGGGGTTCTTGTCGGGGTTCTGGCACTGACCAGCGCCGGTGCCGGACCCGTTGCAGTCCTCCCAGTCGTACGAGATGTTCGCCGCATCCAGCGCGTCCTGGATCGGGCCGATCCCTTGGTTGATTGTGTCCGCGTGCCGGTGCGCGACCGTGCCCGAATAGATGAGCACGTGTGCGTCGGACTCCTGCGCGGAGGCCGACGGCGCCGCGAACAGCATCGCCCCGAGAGCGGCGAGGCCGAGCGCAGCGCGCGCGCCGACGGACGAACGACCTAACAAGCGCATATATCTCCTCCTACTGCCGCCGTTTGGCGACCCACTTACGTGCGCTAGGCGCGCACAACCCTGTCGACCGCGAATCCAATCAAATCCGCCGTGGATAATCTTCCCGCCGTCGATTTTTCGTCTGGAGGAGCTGATGGCAGGAAGCAACGATGCGGCTTACGGGCTGCGGGCACGGGGCGGAAAGGCGGTCGCCGTCGTGCTGGCTAGCGCGGCCCTGATCGCGGCGGGCTGCGGTGGGGACGACGAAAGCGACTCCGAGCCGGCCGCGGAGGACCTCACCAAGATCTATTGCCCGATGGAGCGCGCCGGGAAGGAAGCCGGGGTGCCCAAGTACGAGCCCGCGGAGAACGCCCTCGACACGTCCGAGCTCATCGGCATGCCGCTCGAGGAGGCCGAGGACAAGGCCGCCGAGTACGGCTGCGAGATCTACGTGTCGGTCGCCGACGGCGAGGGCCAGCCGGTGCCGATCGAGATCAACCTCAAGGCGATCTACGTCTACACCGAGGACGGCGTGGTCGACTTCATCGAGGGCGTCGGGGGCGGCATCTAGCCGCTCACCCGAGCCCCGATGGCCGAGCCGAGCCGGGTAACCCGGCCCCTCGCCCGCCTCTCGGCGCTCGTCGCCGGGCCGCGCGCGCGTTGGGTCGTGATCGGCGCGTGGGTGATCCTCGCCCTCGCGCTCGCGCCCCTGCAGCCCGAGCTCCAGGAGGAGGCCGCCGACGAGAGCGACACCTTCCTGGTGCGCGGCTCGGAGTCGGCCGAGTTCGAGGAGGTCGTCGAGGAGCGCTTCCGCGCCGGCGCCGAGATGGCGGCGGTGATCGCCTACTACAAGGAGGGCGGCATCAGCGCCGACGACCGGGCGCGCATTCAGGAAGACGCGTTCGAGATCTGCCGCTCGGCGCGCATCCCCAGCCTGAGCATGGTGGGGCACGCCTACGGGCTGGTGTGCGGTGAGGAGGACGTCCTCGATCTGAGCCCCGGCCCCGCGCTCCTCAACTCGCCCGACGGCGAGGTGACGCTCGCCTCGGCGCTGATGACCGACGACAGCACGCAGGTCGCCGAGTCGGCCGCCGCGACGATCCGCGACATCGTCCCCGGCCCGGAAGGGGATGAAACCGGCCTGCGCGCCTGGGTCACGGGCGAGGCCGGGTACGAGGCTGACCGCAGCGAGGCCGTCAAGGGAATCGACGAGACCCTGCTCTTCGTGACGGTCGCGGTCTTGCTCGCGCTGCTGCTCGCGATCTACCGCTCGCCGCTCGTCGCCTTCGTCCCGCTGCTCGTGGTGATCCTCGCCTACCTGGTCGCCGCCGGGCTGATCTTCGCGCTGGTCGAGGCGGGGATCACCACTGTGAGCGGGCAGACGACGGCGATCCTGATCGTTCTGATGTTCGGCGCGGGCACCGATTACTGCCTGCTGATCGTGGCCCGCTTCCGCGACGAGTTGCGCCGCACCGAGTCCGTGGAGCGCGCGATGGCCGCGGCGGCCGAGCGCACCGGGCCGGCGATCCTCTCGGCCGGCGCGATCGTCGTCGCCGCGATGGCCGTGCTCGCCGTCGCCGACTTCAACGCGACCCGCGAGATGGGCCCGTTGCTCGCGCTCGGCGTGGCCGTGATGGTCGCCGCCGGGCTCACCCTGCTGCCGGCGATCCTCGCCGCCGCGGGGCGCCGCGCGTTCTGGCCGTCGGCGCCGCGCGTGCAAAGGGAGGAGCCCAAGCCGGCGCGCTTCTGGCAGCGCACCGCCGACCTCGTCGCGCGCCGCCCGCGCGCCGTGGCGGCGGCCGTGATCGCGGTGCTCGCGCTCGGCGCGCTCGGCAACATCGGTGGGCGCGAGCCCCTCGACTTCACCGAGCAGTTCCGCACCTCGCCCGAGTCGGTCGCGGGGCAGGAGGTGATCCAGGATCACTTCGGGCTCGGTCGCGCGGCTCCGGTGAGCGTGATCACCGACTTCGGGTCTGCCGACAAGGTCATCTCCAAGCTCAACGAAGGCAGCGACACGGTCGTCGGCGAGGCGTATCTGATGGCGCGGTCCCTGGACGCGATCGAGGTGATGGAGCAGGGGGGACCCGACAACAGCCTCGCGCTCAGCGAGATCTACCTGGACATCGACCCGTTCTCCGACGAGGCGACGCAATCCATTCCGGGTCTGCGTGAGCTCGTGCGCTCGGAGGCCGGCGAGACCGCGCTCGTCGGCGGCGAGGTGGCGGAGGCCTACGACACGCAGCAGGCGATCCACCGCGACACGTGGCTGATCGTGCCGATCACGCTCGTGATCGTGTTCGCGATCCTCGCCGTGCTGCTGCGCTCGGCGCTCATGCCGCTGTACGTGATCGCGACCGTGATCCTCTCCTTCGCGTTCGCGCTCGGCGCGTCGTCGCTGGTCTTCACGCACATCATGGGCCAGCCCGGCAGCGACCCGATGCTGGCGCTCTTCGCCTTCATCTTCCTCGTCGCGCTCGGGGTCGACTACAACGTGTTCCTGCTGGCGCGGATCCGCGAGGAGCGCGACCGCGGCGCCGACACCAAGTCCGCGGTCACCGGCGCGCTCGCCCGCACCGGCGGCGTGATCACGAGCGCCGGCCTCATCCTCGCGGCGACCTTTGCCGTGTTGATGGCGCTCGAGCTCGAGTCGCTCTTCCAGGTGGGCTTCGTGGTCGCCCTCGGCCTGCTCGCCGACACATTCCTCGTGCGCGCCCTGCTCGTCCCGTCGATCGCCGTGATGCTGGGCGAGCGCAACTGGTGGCACCCGTTCGGCAAGCGCGGGGCGGCGGGCGGCACCGGCGCGGCGGGCGGCAGCGGCGCGGCCTGAGCGAGAGCCGCGCGCCCGCGAGCGCGCGCCCGGGCGGCCTGAGCGAGAACCGCGCGCCGCGCGGGGCGCGCGCCCGTCGCACCCCGACGGCTCACGAGCCCCGACGCGCGCCCGGTTCAGCCCACGTTGTCGAATTCCGAACACGTGGACTGAACCCCGGGCTCGAGCCGCCCCCCGCCCGCGACGTTCAGCCCACGTCGTCGAAAAGCGAACACGAGGGCTGAAGCCCGGGCTCGAGCCGGCCCCTGCGCGCGACGTTCAGCCCACGTCGTCGGATTTCGAACACCACGGCTGAACCCACCGCCGAGCAGGCAGCGACCCGCGGACGTTCAGCCCACGTAGTCGAAAAGCGACGATCAGGGCTGAACCACGCCACCCGGGACCCCGTCCGCGCCGAAGTTCAGCCCACGTCGTCGAATTCCGAACACGAGGGCTGAACCCCGAGCTCGAGCCGACCGCCGCCCGCGACGTTCAGCCCACGACGTCGGAATTCGATCACCACGGCCGAACCTACCGCCGAGCAGGCAGCGACCCGCGGACG
>CBFGWL010000035.1:0-27416 GCA_965652565.1 uncultured bacterium | reverse complement strand
TTCCGTTGCGCTGCGTGACGGAATCGCGGGTTCGTGTGGGCGCCCCCTCGCGAATGCGCGATTACGACGACCCCGTCGTCTCAATCGCGAATTCGTGGACGACCCCTGCGCGAGTGCGCGCTAACGACGATGCCGTCGTCGTAACTGCGATCTCGCGTTGCGGGGTGCTTGCGAGGTCGCGATTCCTCCAATGCGATCCCCTCCTTCGCCGCCGATCCCCGGCGCCGGCGTCGCCGCACACGCCCCGGCCGCGCCGCCGCGGACGCAGCGCTCCACCCCGACGCCGCGCCCGCCCCTACGGCACCGCCAGCGCCTCGTTTGCGTTCGAGTAGGTGAGCGCGGGTTGGGGGCCGCCCTCGAGTGCGTAGACCACGCCCTTGTGTGCCGCGCCGCCCAGGCCGTGGCGGGGGGTGACCATGTCGTCGAGGAAGCTCCAGCCCGCGTCGACGTCGCTGAGGTCCAGTCGCTCGACCTCGGGGATCGTCGAGTCGCCCTCGGCGAGTTCCTCCCCGCCGAAGACGACGATCGAGCCGGGCACGCGCGTGGCCGCAATGCCGCTGCGCGGCACGTTGAGCGGGGGTCCGGGTTGCCAGGTGTTCGTCGCGGGGTCGTAGCGCTCGACGACCGCCAGGTTCTGGCCGCCGGGACGCCGGCCGCCGATCGCCCACACCTCGCCGGCCGCCCACACGGCGGCGAGGTGGTTGCGGCCGGTGGGCATCGGCGCGCGCTTACGCCAGCGCTTGCGGCGGATGTCGTAGACGAGCAGGCTGCGCAGCTGCTGGTTGGAGTTCGAATAGCCGCCCACCGCGTACAGCTTGCGCCCGTGCCCGACGAGCGCGAGCGCGCCGCGCGGCGCCGGCGGCGCGGGCAGGCGCTTCCAGCGGTTGCGCTTCGGCGCGTACCGCCAGAAGTCGCGGACGCGGCGCTGCGGGGAGCGGCCGCGCTGCCCGCCGAGGACGTAGAGCTTCCCGCGCAGCGCCGCTACACCCGGATGGTTCACGCCGCGCGGCAGCGGGCGGCGCTTGAGCCAGCGGCCCGCCGAGATGTCGTACGCGACCATGCGGCCGGTCGTGCCGCCGTTGCGCAGGAAGCCGCCGACGACGTAGATGCGGTCGCGGATCCGCGCGGCGCCGACCTCGCTGCGCTGCAGCGGACTCGGCTCGAGCGCAACCCACCCGGCGCCAGCGCGCGGCGCCGGGTTGCCGCCGCCGCTCGTCGCGGCGAAGACGATCGCGCCGCCCGCGAGGCTCGCGGCCACACCCGCGATCAGCACGCGCGCGAGGCGGGTCGTCACCGCGCCTCCTGGGCCCGGCGCTCGTACCCCGGGCAGCGCGTGACCGGCAGGCGCGGATAGCGCGGATAACGCTCGTCGTCGCGAGAGCGCTGACAGAGCGAGAACGTGGAGCCGCGCGTGTTGCGCACGAGCCGCTGGTGCGCGCAGGTGTCACAAAGCCCGGCCCTCACGACGTCAAGTTATCGCGAGGTTCCACAAATTCGCCCTTGACTTCAAGTGCGGTTGAGCTTTTACGGTGCCCCGAACACCGATTAGTTCGGACTCGCCCCCCAGTCCCTAGGAGCGGACCGAAACCGGTGTTACTGTCGCCAAACCCCATAGGAGAAAGCCCATCCCCATGACCCCCCTCGCTATCGAGGCCAGCGGCCTCGAAAAATCCTTCGGAGACACGAAAGCGGTCGACGGCGTCAACCTCGCCGTCCGCCGCGGCAGTGTCTACGGCGTGCTCGGACCCAACGGCGCCGGCAAGACAACGACGATCCGCATGCTCGCGACGCTGCTGCGCCCGGACGGGGGCTCGGCCCGCGTCCTCGGCCACGACATCGTCGACGAAGCCGACGAGGTGCGCGGCGCGGTCAGCCTCACGGGCCAGATGGCCTCGGTCGACGAGGATCTGACCGGCCGCGAGAACCTGATCCTGCTCGGCCGCCTGCTCGGCTTCGATCGCGACGCGGCGAAGCGGCGCGCCGACGAGCTGCTCGAAGCCTTCGGCCTGGCCGACGCGGCAACGCGGCAGGTGAAGAACTACTCGGGCGGGATGCGCCGCCGCCTCGACATCGCGGCGAGCCTGGTCGTCACGCCCGAGCTGCTCTTCCTGGACGAGCCCACCACGGGCCTCGATCCGCGCTCGCGCAACCAGGTGTGGGAGATCATCCGCGCCCTGCGCGAGGCCGGCACGACGATCCTGCTCTGCACCCAGTACCTCGACGAGGCCGACCAGCTCGCCGACGGGATCGCGGTGATCGACCACGGCCGGGTGATCGCCGAGGGCACGCCCGGACAGCTCAAGGCGTCCGTCGGCACGGGGTCGCTGCACGTGCGGCTGCTCGACCCGGAGCAGCGGCCCGACGCGGAGCGCGTCCTGGTCCGCGAGCTCGGAGCCGATGCGGTCCATCTCGAGCCCGACCCCGCGGCGCTCACCGCGACCTGCCCGGACGCCGATCGCGGCGCCGAGCTCGTCGGTGAGCTGACGCGCGCCGGGGTGCGCATCGCCGACTTCTCGCTCGGTCAGCCGACGCTCGACGAGGTGTTCATGGCGCTCACCGGGCGACCCGCAGAGGAGCCCAGCGACGAGCTCGAGATTGAGGAGCAGGTGGCATGACGACGACTTCCAACTCACGACCCGATCAGCAGCCCTCCGTCGAGGAGGCGATGCACAAGGCGCTCGCGTCGGGCCCGCGCCCGAAGCGCGCGAGCGCCATGCAGGCCGCCATGGCCTACGGCTGGCGCGGCATGCTCAAGATCAAGCACGTGCCCGAGCAGCTGCTCGACGTGACGATCACGCCGATCATGTTCGTGCTGATGTTCACCTACCTGTTCGGCGGCGCGATCGCCGGCTCGACCAAGGAATACCTGCAGTACATCCTGCCCGGCATGCTCGTCATGTCCGTGCTGTTCACGACGGTTTACTCCGGGATCTCGATCAACACGGACCTCACGAAGGGCGTCGTCGATCGCTTCCGCTCGCTGCCCGTCTGGCAGCCTGCGCCGCTCGTCGGCGCGCTGCTCGGCGACTCCGTGCGCTACGTGATCGCCGGCGTGGTGATCATGACCGTCGGCTACATCCTCGGCTACCGCGCCGAGGCCGGGCTCGGCGGCGTCCTCGCAGCGCTTGCGCTGGTCGTCATCTTCTCGTTCGGCCTGTCGTGGGTGTTCACGACGATGGGGCTGCTGATGCGCTCGCCCAACGCGGTCATGAACGCCGGGTTCATGGGGATCTTCCCCCTCACGTTCCTGAGCAACGTCTTCGTCGACCCGGAGACGCTGCCGAGCGCCCTCGAGGCGTTCGTGAACGTGAACCCGATCTCGATCCTGGCGGACGCCTCGCGCGGTTTCATGGCGGGCGACGTGGCGAGCAGCGACGTGCTCATCGCCCTGGGGACCGCAGCGCTGCTGACGGCGATCTTCGCCCCGCTGACGACGCGGATGTACCGGCGCGCCTAGGGCGCGCCGGCCCGCGGGTCCAATACTTCACTTCGTATAGTTGATCTAGATGTCGACCCTGCGGCGGCTGCTCGGATTCCTGCGTCCCTACCGGGGCGCGGCGATCGGCTCGCTCGTCTTCGCGTGGGCGGCGATGGGTATGACCGTGCTCATCCCGTACCTCGTCGGCCGCACCGTCGATGAGATCGAGCACGCGGGGAGCGTGCGGCCCGATTTGTGGCCGCTGGCGCTCGCCATCGTGGGCGCGGGGCTGCTGCGCCTCGCGCTCACGGTGATCCGCCGGCTGATCGCGGGCCGGGTGTCGGTCGCGGTCGAGTTCGACCTGCGCGAGCGCATGTACGAGCGCCTGCAGACCCTGGAGCTCGGGTTCTACGACACCCAGCAGACCGGGCAGCTCATGTCGCGAGCCACGGTCGATCTGCAGTCGATCCGCTTCTTCCTCGGTTACGGGCTCATCTTCCTGACCCAGAACGCGCTCACCATCCTGCTCGCGAGCGCGGTGATGATCGCGATCAACCCCTGGCTCGCGCTGCTCGCGCTGGCCCCGGTGCCGTTCGTGGTGCTCACGGCAGCGCGCTACAGCCGCCTCTCGCGACCGGCGCTGCAGGAGGTGCAGCAGCGCATCGCCGAGCTCACGGCGGAGGCCGAGCAATCGGTATCCGGCATCCGCGTGGTCAAGGCGTTCTCGCGCGAGCCCTACATGCTGCAGCGCTTCCGCAACTCGGTCGCGCGCGTGTTCGACCAGAACGTGTATTCCACGCGGCTGCGGGCCTTCTACTCCCCCCTGCTCGGGTTCATCCCGCAGATCGGGCTCGCCATCGTGCTCTTCCTCGGCGGACGCTCCGTGATCAACGGCGGGATGAGCCTGGGTGACTTCAGCGCGTTCTACATCTACCTGATCATGCTCACCGGCCCGATGCGCATGCTCGGCATGGCGCTGGGCATGGCGCAGCGCGCGGTCGCCTCGGGCAACCGGATGTTCGAAATCCTCGACCGCGAGCCACGGGTGACGAGCCCACCGGACGCGCCGCCGCTCCCGGACGGGCCCGGAGCCGTGGAGTTCCGCGGTGTCTCGCTCGCCTACCCGGTGCCCGAGCTCGGGGCGGCCGCCTCGGCCGCGGCGCTCACCGGCGGCAACGGGGCGGCGCCCACGAGCGGCGGGCCGGCACTCGCGGACGTGGACCTGAAAGTCGAGGCCGGGAGCACCATCGCGCTCGTCGGCCCGACCGGCTCGGGCAAGACCAGCCTGGTCGCGCTGCTCGCGCGGTTGTACGACCCGACCGAGGGCTCGGTGCTGATCGACGGCGCGGACCTACGCGACGTGGACCTCGAGTCGCTGCGGCGCGAGGTCGCGTTCGTCGCGGACGAGAGCTTCCTCTTCTCCGCCACCGTTGCCGAGAACATCGCCTACGCGCGGCCGGACGCCACGCAGGAGGAGATCGAGCGCGCGGCCGAGCTCGCGCAGGCGCGCGGGTTCATCGAGGCGCTCCCCGACGGCTACGAGACGATCGTCGGCGACCGGGGCATGACGCTCTCGGGCGGCCAGCGTCAGCGGATCGCGATCGCGCGCGCCCTGCTCGCCGACCCTCGCATCCTGATCCTGGACGACGCGACGTCGTCGGTCGACGCGACGACCGAGGATGCGATCAAGCGCGGCCTGCGCGAGGTGATGGCGGGGCGCACGACGTTCGTGGTCGCGCACCGGCTGTCCACGATCTCGCTCGCGGATGAGATCGTGGTCATGGACGCGGGGCGGATCGTCGACCGCGGCACGCACGAGGAGCTCCTCGAGCGCTGCGAGCTCTACCGGGAGATCGCCGAGCACGGCTGCGAGGACTCCGTGTTCCTGCAGCGCGACCTCGAAGAGCGCGAGGAGGTGGCGCGCCTGTGAGCGGCGCCGATCCGAAGGCGCGCGCCCGGCGTGCCGCCGAGACGGACGGCGACGCGCGGGACGACGCAGACGACATCGAGCCGCGCGAGCAGCCGCAGGCCCTGCAGGCGATCGCGAACACGTTCGCGCTGCTGCGCGACGTCTGGCGCCTGATCCGCGGCGAGGACGAGCGCGGGCGCAAGGTGCGCTGGATGCTCGGCCTGTTGCGCCCCTACCGGCGGCAGGTGCTCCTGATGCTGGTCGCGTTGGTCGCGGCGACGGCGGCGGGGCTCGCGCCGCCGTACCTGGCCGGCCTGGCGATCGACGACGGGATCCGCGCCGGCGACACCGGAGCGCTTGCGATCATCCTGGGCGTCTTCCTCGCCTCCGTGCTGATCTTCTGGGGCGCGAGCTACGCGCAGACCTATCTCGTCGGCTGGGTCGGCCAACGCGCGCTGCAGGACCTGCGCATGCGCATCTACGAGCACCTGCAGCGCATGTCGATCGGCTTCTTCACGCGCCGCAAGCCCGGCGTGCTGATCTCGCGGCTGACCAACGATGTGCAGGCCCTCGACTCGCTCGTCACCGACGGCGTCGTGACGCTGTTTCAGTCGACGCTGACCCTCGCGGGCGTCGTGGTGATCCTGCTCTTGCTCGACGTGCCCCTGGCGCTGATCACCTTCCTCACCTTCCCGGTGCTGGCCGTCGGCAGCGTCATCTTCCGCATCGCGTCGGCCGGGGCCTATCGGGCGACGCGGGAGAAGATCGCGAACATCACCGCGTACCTGCAGGAGACGCTCTCGGGCGTGCGCGTGATCCGTAGCTTCGGCCAGGAGGACCGCCACCTCGCGCGCATGAGCGCGCTCAACGAGGAGAACCGGCGGGCCAACATGAAGACGGTCTACCTGAACGCCTCGTACTTCCCGGCGGTGGAGCTGCTCTCAGCGGTCGGCACCGCGGCGATCCTGCTCTACGGCGGCTACGCCGCCTACAACGGGGACGTGGAGATCGGTGTCGTGGTCGCGTTCGTGGGCTATCTGAACGCGTTCTTCGATCCGATCCAGCAGATCTCCCAGCTGTACACGACTTACCAACAGGGCATGGCCGCCCTCGACAAGATCTTCGATCTGCTCGACACGCCGCCGGACATGGTGGACCGTCCCGACGCGATCGATCCCGGCGAAATCCGCGGCGAGATCGTGCTCGAGGACGTGTGGTTCTCCTACGCCGGCGGCGGCGACGCGCGCGAGCTCGGCGAGGGCGACGAATGGGCGCTCGCCGGGATCGATCTGCGGATCCCGCCCGGGCAGACGGTCGCGCTGGTCGGCGAGACGGGCGCGGGCAAGTCGACGTTCGCGAAGCTCGTGGCCCGCTTCTACGACCCCCAGCGCGGGCGCGTCTTGATCGACGGGCACGACCTGCGCGACCTCGACTCCTCGGCGCTGCGCAGCCGCCTGGGGATCGTGCCTCAGGAGGGCTTTCTGTTCTCGGGCTCGGTGCGCGAGAACGTGGCGTTCGGCAAGCCCGACGCGACCGACGAGGAGATCGACGCCGCCGCGCGCGCGGTCGGGGCGGACGGGTTCGTCGCGCGTCTGCCGCACGGGCTCGACACCGAGATCGGCGAGCGCGGCGTGCAGCTCTCCGCGGGCCAGCGCCAGCTGATCAGCTTCGCGCGCGCCCTGCTCGCCGAGCCGCGCATCCTGATCCTGGACGAGGCGACGTCCAACGTCGACGTGCGCACCGAGCGCGTGATCGAGACAGGCCTCGAGCGCCTGCTGCACGGGCGCACCGCGATCGTGATCGCCCACCGCCTCTCCACGATCCGCCGCGCCGGCAAGATCGTCGTGCTCGAGCACGGGCGCATCGTCGAGAGCGGCACCCACGAGGAGCTGCTCGAGGCGGGCGGCGCCTACGCGGGCCTGTACGGCTCCTGGCAGCGCCAGGCGGCCTAGCGGGCGCGCCCTCCCGGCAGACCGCGCCGGGCTACGTCGTCCGGATCGCGCGCTCGCCGGCGATCTCGAGGTGGGCGCCGGCGTCACGGAGCTCCGCGCGGTCGACCTCAGGCAGGTCGGCGTCGGTGATCAGCGCATCGAGCTCGTCGACGGCGAGCGCGGGAAGCAGTGAACGCACCCCGTACTTGGAGGAGTCGAGCAGGCCGATACAGCGCGTGGACACGCGCCGCACCGCGCGCAGCACGTCCGCGACGTTGCGCTGGGCCGTCGTCAATCCCGCCTCCGCGGTCAGCCCCAGCGAGGAGACGAAGCCGGTCGCGAAGTTGAGCTGGCTCAGGAACTCGACCGTCCAGCGCCCGCCGATCATCCGCAGATCCTGGTTCACCTCTCCCGGGGTCACGATCAGGTGCACGTTGTCGTGGTCGAACTCCGCCGCGATGGCGGGCGAGTTGGTGACCAGCGTGAGCGAGCGCACCGAGCGCGCGGCGAGCGCCGTCGCGAGCGCGGCACAGGTCGTCGACGAGTCGATGAAGATCGTCGAATCGTCCTCGATCCACTCGAGCGCCTTCTGGGCGATCTGCGCCTTCGCCGCGGCGTTGCGAGGCCGGCGGCTCGCCCACGCGGTGCGTACGGCACGCTCGTTCTCCGAGAGCTTCGCGCCGCCGTGCACGCGCTCGATCAGGCCCTCCTCGGCGAGCTTCTGCAGGTCGCGATGAATGGTCACCGGAGACACCCCGAGCTCCCGGGCGAGATCACCGACCGCCGCGGCGCCGTCGCGCCGGATCCACTCCATGATCGAAGCCCGCCGGGCCGTACCTCTCATCCCGGGCGCATTATGCAAGAACCTGAAATCTTGGTGAAAGTTGCCTGCAGAGTCCTGCATGGTTCGCGTCGTTCAGTTGTTGGGGTAGCTCGCGCGCGCCGTCACGACCGGCTCAGCGCCGGACGCGCAAGCGCACGACGGCCTTGCGGGCCTTCACGTTCGGCCCCCGGGCCACGAACTTGATCTTCGTCGCCTTCCCCCGCGCCGCCTTGCGGATCCGGAACGTGAACGTGTGCTGGGCGCTGGCGCCGGGCGCGAGGCTCTCGATCGCGCGGCGCTTGCGCCCGAGGATCCGCAGCCGCTTGCGCTGCGCCTTGGCCACCAGGCGCAGGCTGCCCGTCGGGGCGGCACCCCGATTCGTCACCCGGACGCGGAACTTCGTCTGCTTCTTACGCCTCCCCACCCGGCGGCGCACCGGCTCACCGACCAGGACCAGCTCCGGACCGCCGCCCGTCTCGCCGAGGACGATCCGGTACGTCTCCCCCGCCGCGGCCTCGAACTTGAGAAGGTCGTCGGCCGCCTCGAACGGCACGCGCGCCCCGTTGTCGCGGTACACGGCGAGGGGCCCCTCAGCGAAGCCCGCGTTGCGCAGGGTCAACTCGCCGTCGTGATCGGCCGTCACGCGCGCCTCGGTGAGCGCTCCCTCGTCCCATTCAGCGTCCACGGTCACCGCGCCGCGGCCGCGCAGCCCCGTGAAATGCCCGGAGGGCCAGGCCTCGGGCAGCGCCGGCAGCAGATGGAGCTCCCCGTTGTGGCTCTGCAGGAGCATCTCGGCGATCCCCGAGGTCGCCCCGAAGTTGCCGTCGATCTGGAACGGAGGATGCAGGTCGAACATGTTCGGCGCGAGGCGAGCGGGAACGATCAGCTGTGAGATCAGCTCGTGCGCCCGCTCGGGCTCCTCCATCCGCGCCCAGAAGTTGATCTTCCACGCCAGCGACCAGCCCGTGCCCTCGTCGCCGCGCAGCTCCAGGGTCTTGCGTGCGGCCTCGAAGAGGTCGGGGGTATCGCGCTTCGTGATCTGGTTGCTTGGGTGAAGCCCGTACAGGTGGGAGATGTGCCGGTGATTCGGCTCCGTCTCGATCCAGTCGTAGAGCCACTCCTGGATGTTTCCCCTCGAGCCGATCTGCATCGGCGCCAGACGCTCGCGCGTCGCCAGGACCGCGTCGCGGAAGTCCGCATCGACACCGAGGATCTCGCTCGCCTGTGCGCAGGCGGAGAAGAGGTCGTGGAGGATCTGGTTGTCCATCGTCGGGCCCGCGCAGATCGAGGCGTTCGGGTGATGCGCAAGCTCAGGTGAGTTCGATGGATTCGTGACGAGCCAGCCGAGGTTCGGCTCTTCCACGAGCGTGTCGAGGAAGAACTGCGCCGCGCCCTTCAGGGCGGAGTAGTTCCGCTCGAGCGTCGCAACGTCGCCGGTGAACCGGTAGTGGTCCCACGCGTTGAGCGCCAGCCACGCGCCACCGGTCTGCCACATGCCCCAGAACGCGGCGTCAACCACCGAGGCACCGCGCCACCCGTCGGTGTTGTGGTGGGTGACCCACCCCGAGGCGCCGTACTGCTCCTCGGCCACCTTCGCGCCCGTCTCGGTGAGGTCGTCGATCATCGAGAACACGGGCTCATAGAGCTCGGCGAGGTTGGTCGAGCCCGCCGGCCAGTAGTTCATCGGCAGGTTCGCGTTGAGCGTGTACTTCGACTCCCACTGCGGGAACATCTGGTTGTTCCAGATGCCCTGGAGGTTGGCCGGTTGGGTGCCCGGGCGCGAGCTCGAGATCAACAGGTACCGGCCGTACTGGAAGAGCAGCGCGGACAGCTGCGGGTCATCCGTGCCCGCATGCTGCTGGATCCGCACATCGGTCGTCTCGTCGGCGGCGCTCGTCCGGCCGAGGTCGATGGTCACCCGGTTGAAGAGCTCCTGGTAGTCCGCGATATGGCGCTCGCGCAGCTCCTCGTACGACCGCTCCTCAGCGGCCTCGAGATGCGACCAGGCGACGTCCTCGTAGTCGCCCGAGACATCCGTGTAGTCCACGTAGCTCGTGCCGATCGAGATGAGCAGCGTCACGGCATCGGCGTCGGCGACCGTCAGCTGCCCGCCGGCGCTCGTCACGGCGCCCCCTTCGGCGTACGCGCGGGCGAGAGCCAGGAAGCGCACCGAGCCCGGGATGCCCCGGTGCTCGCTGCTGACCCCATCGAGCGCCACCGTCGCCTGGTCCGGGCTCGACGACGTCGTCTGCTGGGGGCTGTTGAAACTCGCGGCGAACGAGATCCCGCCCGATTCCTCCGCTAGCAGCCGCACGGCGATCACTTGGTCCGGCGCGCTCGCGAGCACCTCCCGGCGCCGCGCTACGCCGCCGGCCGCGTAGCCGGCCGAGCAGATCGCGTTCTCCAGATCGAGCTCGCGCCAGTAATCGGAGATCTCGGCGGGCTGCGAGAACGCGAGCTGCAGGTTGCCGACCGGCTGGTAAGCGAGCTGCCCGGCCGGGCTCCCGAGCATCGCCTGGTCGACGAGCTCCTGGGCCTGCGCCCACTGATCGTTGAACACCAGCTCCTGGATCTCGGCCAGCGCGTCGGCACCGTTCGGGTTCGTGTAGTCATGCGGCCCTCCGGCCCACACGGTGTCCTCGTTGAGCTGGATGGTCTCTGTGTTGACGTTGCCGTAGACCATCGCGCCGAGCCGTCCGTTGCCTACCGGGAGGGCCCGCAGCCAGTCGCTGCCCGCCGGCTCGTCGTACCAGAGCCGCAGGTCTCCGGTTCCGGGCCCCGGGAGCGAGCCCTGCGCCCGAGCGAAGGTCGGCCAGCGGCCACGCCACGCGAGGGCGCCCGCCGCGGCAGCGGCTGCTTGCAGGACCTGTCTGCGGCTGAGCTCGATTCGCCTCGGCATCACGCGCTCGTACGCACGCGGCGAACGTTTCGGCGCCCCTAGCCGCGGACGCGCACCCGGACGACAGCCTGGGTCTTACCGACCTGGGGCCCGCGGGCGATCAGCTTCACGCGCGTCACCTTGCCGCGGGCCTTCTTGCCGACGCGCAGCTTGACCACGCGCGCGACCGCCTTGCCGGCAGCGATGTTCTTGCGGGTGACGCAGTTCTTGCCGATCACCTTGAGCTTGCGCTTCGGCGCCTTCACGCAGAGCTTCACCCGGCCGGATGGGGCATCGCCGACGTTCGCCGCACGGAAGCGGAAGCGAGCGCGCTTCTGCCCCCGTCCGACCCGGACCTGCTTGGGGTTGACCCGGAGCTGCAGCCTCGGCTTGCCCGCCGGTCCGCCGACGACGATCTCCACGGAGTCGGTCGCCTCCAGCTCGCCGTCGGAGACCGTGACCGTGGCCTGGTAGGTGCCCGCGTCCGTGTACGTGTGCGTCGGGGACTGCTCGTTGGACGTCGGCGAGCCGTCACCGAAGTCCCACTCGTAGGTGAGCTCGTCGTCGTTGGGGTCCGTCGCCTCAACGTTGAAGGTCACCTCGAGCGGCGCGTCCCCGCTCTGCGGATCGGCGCTGATGGTCTCGATCACGGGCGCCTCGTTGTCCGCCGAGACCCCGCAGGCCTCCGACGGGGTCACGCCGGCCGTGGTCTCCAGGCCGCCGAGCAGCTGCTGGAGGAACTCCGGCTCCGAGAAGGACTCGTTCGTGTGGCCCATGCCCGTGTACCAGGAGCGCCCACCGTCGTAGCGCTGGCACCAGATGATCGGGTGATCATCGTCGGTGGCGTTGCCGTCCTGCTCGTTGTAGGTCGACTCGTCGACCGTGGCGAGCACGTGGACGTTCTCGCGCGGGCTGTAGTCGTCGTCACCGACGTCCTGGAAGTCAGGCGACTTGAAGTTGTACCACTCGTCCACCTTCTCGTAGGAGTCGGGCTGACCCTCGGTCGAGGGGTGGTCGTGGTCCTCGACGTTGACCGTCGCCGTGGGCGTTCCGGGCGGGTGGTTGCGGAAGTACGCGCCCACCAGGTGCCCGTACCAGTTCCAGTCGTACTCCGTGTCGGAGGCCGCGTGGATGCCGGTGAAGCCGCCACCGCTGCGGATGTACTCCTCGAAGGCGGCCTGCTGGTCGTCGTTGAGCACGTCACCGGTGGTCGAGAGGAAGACGACCGTGTCGTAGCGCGAGAGGATCTCGGGCGTAAACAGGGTCGAGTCCTCGGTGTGGTCGACCTGGAAGTCGTGCTCCTCCGCGAGGTTGTCCAGCGCGGCGTGGCCGGCCGGGATCGAACCGTGGCGGAAGGCCGCGGTCTTGGAGAACGCGAGCACCCGGAAGCGCGCCTCGGGATCGTCCGCGGGCAGCACCGTGATCGTCACCGAGTCGGTGACCTCGTCGGTGCCGTCGGAGACGGTCACCTCGGCCTCGTACTCCCCGGCCTCCGTGTAGGTGTGGCTGGGGTTCTGCTCGTCCGAGCTGTTGCCGTCGCCGAAGTCCCACGAGTAGCTGAGCTCGTCGCCGTCGGCGTCCGTGGCCTCGGCCTCGAAGCTCACCTCAAGCGGGGCGAAGCCGGCGGTCGGCGTGGCCGCGAGGGAGTCGATGGCGGGCGGGGTGTTCGCCGCGATCGAGAACTCGACCGACTTCACTTCCTCCTCGTTGCCGCGCCTGTCGTAGGAGCGGTACTCGACCACGTGGTCGCCGGGCGCCGAGACGGTGAACTCCGTCACGAACGGCTCGCCGAGCCCCGTGTTGATCGAGGTCGTCCACTCGCCCGGGGTGCCGTCGGTGATCACGCGGTACTCCGTGCGATCGACACCGGATGCGTCGCCCTCGCCGGCCAGCACCTCGATCGTGCCCTCCATGCCCGGGTAGTGGATGGAGCAGTAGTACGCGTAGGTGCCCGGCTCGGTGAACGTCTTCGAGCCGCCGGGCTCGCTGGTGTCGGCGATGAGCTCGTCGTCACCGCAGTCGGTCGGCCCGACGGGCCCGACCGGCGCCGCGGTGTCGATGCAGATGTCGTGGACCGTGTTGTTGAAGTCCCACTCCACCGTGTCGCCCTGCTTGATCTCGATGTCGGCGGGCACCCAGTTGAAGCCGCTCGCCTCGATCACGTGGGTCTCGGCCGCACCGGCGCCGCCGGCGGGGTCAACCGCGGAGAGCGTCACATCGACGGGCTGCTCGTAGGTGCCGCCCTCACCCGGGTCGGCGGGATCCAGCTCGTGCGTCGTGACCGGTGGCGTGGTGTCGACCTCCTCGACCCCGCAGGCCTCCGACGGGGTCACGCCGGCCGTGGTCTCCAGGCCGCCGAGCAGCTGCTGGAGGAACTCCGGCTCCGAGAAGGACTCGTTCGTGTGGCCCATGCCCGTGTACCAGGAGCGCCCACCGTCGTAGCGCTGGCACCAGATGATCGGGTGATCATCGTCGGTGGCGTTGCCGTCCTGCTCGTTGTAGGTCGACTCGTCGACCGTGGCGAGCACGTGGACGTTCTCGCGCGGGCTGTAGTCGTCGTCACCGACGTCCTGGAAGTCAGGCGACTTGAAGTTGTACCACTCGTCCACCTTCTCGTAGGAGTCGGGCTGACCCTCGGTCGAGGGGTGGTCGTGGTCCTCGACGTTGACCGTCGCCGTGGGCGTTCCGGGCGGGTGGTTGCGGAAGTACGCGCCCACCAGGTGCCCGTACCAGTTCCAGTCGTACTCCGTGTCGGAGGCCGCGTGGATGCCGGTGAAGCCGCCACCGCTGCGGATGTACTCCTCGAAGGCGGCCTGCTGGTCGTCGTTGAGCACGTCACCGGTGGTCGAGAGGAAGACGACCGTGTCGTAGCGCGAGAGGATCTCGGGCGTAAACAGGGTCGAGTCCTCGGTGTGGTCGACCTGGAAGTCGTGCTCCTCCGCGAGGTTGTCCAGCGCGGCGTGGCCGGCCGGGATCGAACCGTGGCGGAAGGCCGCGGTCTTGGAGAACGCGAGCACCCGGAAGCGCGCCTCGGGATCGTCCGCGGGCAGCACCGTGATCGTCACCGAGTCGGTGACCTCGTCGGTGCCGTCGGAGACGGTCACCTCGGCCTCGTACTCCCCGGCCTCCGTGTAGGTGTGGCTGGGGTTCTGCTCGTCCGAGCTGTTGCCGTCGCCGAAGTCCCACGAGTAGCTGAGCTCGTCGCCGTCGGCGTCCGTGGCCTCGGCCTCGAAGCTCACCTCAAGCGGGGCGAAGCCGGCGGTCGGCGTGGCCGCGAGGGAGTCGATGGCGGGCGGGGTGTTGTCGCCACCGCCGCCGCATTCGATCTCTCCGTCGAGCGCGAAGTACTCGAAGCCCACCTCGGGCCCCGGAGACTGCACGCCCAGGGTGAAGAGCCCGAAGCTCGGCGCGCTCATCTCGTTCGCGACGGTCTCCTCGAACGCAGTCCAGCTCTCGCCGTCGAAGGAGTACTCACCCGTGTAGGTGTCGCCCTCCTTGCTCAGGCGCAGCCAGACGTCCTCGGTGCCGGCGGGCAGCGTGCTGAACTGCGGCTGCGGGTTCACGATCGCGGCGTCGACCTCGGAGCGCAGCTCGATCCGGTTGATCGCGCTCTGTCCCTGGTCGGCGATGACGTCGAGCTTCACGTAGTTGTCGTCGTCGGCGTACGCGAGCAGGCCACCCTGCGAGTAGCCGCCGTTGAGCGCCCCGGCGAGAACCTTGGTCTCGATCGTCCAGTCCTCACCCGCGTGGTCCGCGCTCTGCAGGATGAAGTTGCGGGTCTCCGACGGGTCGCCGTCCTGGTAGATGTCGCCGGCGACGGTCTCGACCCACAGGACGCCGTCCTCGAGGCGGTACAGGCTGTCGTCGGGCCGGACGATGTCGTTCCAGCGCGACGTGTCGAGGGCGGCGTCGTCGAACGCGTCGCCGAAGCACGTCGCCGGCTCGCAGTCGGGCTCGATCGTCACCGAGTGGAAGTTGGCGGTGATCTCCTCCGCGCCGGGCTGGCTGGTCGCCATGGCGTAGATGCCGATCTTCGGGTCCGGGATGCCGGTGATGTCCGTCTCCCCGACGTCGCTCCAGCTCTCGCCATCGGCCGAGAACTGGGAGACCACGGAGGTGCCGTCATCGGACACGTACCGCAGGAAGAACGTGTCCGGCACGCCGGCCGCGCTCGTCGTGTTGATGTGGTTCGGGTTCTGCTCGAGCTCCTTGATCAGCTCGAAGTTGCGCGAGCCGTTCCACACCAGCCCGGTCTTGATGTAGTTGTCGTCGTCGCCGTAGATCATGAGCCCGGCGTTCTGGTAGTTCTGCGTCGGGCTCCATGTCATCTCGGTCGTGATACTCCAGGGCTCATCGCCGCCGCCCGGGAGGGGCTGCAGGATGATGTTGGGGAGCGCGTTCTCGCCGGCGTAGATGTCCGAGGGCGCCGAGACCAGGTTCAGGGCGCCGTCGCTCACCGAGATCCGGTCCGGCTCCTCGCGGATGATCGTCGACCAGCGGGTGCGGTCGAGGTCATCGCCGTCGAACTCATCCGAGCGGCTCCCGGTGCACGGCTCGCCGCCCTCGGGATCGACACGGATGGTCACCGAGTCGGTGCCCTGCTCGGAGGTATCCGGGTCGGTGACCGTGACCTCGGCCTGGTAGATGCCCGGCTCCGTGTAGGTGTGGACCGGGTCCTCCTCGTCCGAGGTGTTGCCGTCGCCGAAGTCCCACTCGTACTCGAGATCGGGGTTCGGGGTGCCGTCGGCGTTCGTCCCCTCGGCGTCGAAGGAGACCTCGAGCGGCACCGTGCCGCGGTCCGGGTCGGCGGACGCGGTCACCTTGGGCGCCGTCTGCGGGACGTAGTCGATGCGGTAGATGCCGGACTCCGGATGGTCCGCCTGGAAGCCCTGGCCCCACTCGGCGAGGTAGAGCGCGCCGTCGGGCCCGAACTCCATGTCCATCGGGCTCAGGTAGTTGAGGTTCGGGAAGTCCTGGACGTTGCTGGGATTGCCGTCCTCATCGAGGTCGACGGTCTTGATCCAGTCGTTGTTCCAGCTGGCGATGAACCACTTGCCGTCGAACTCCTCGGGGAACTTGGTCGGCGAGGGGTTGTCGGGGTCGTAGTAGTAGCGCGGGCCCGCCATCGGGGCACCGCCCGTGCCCAGCCCCGGATGGCGCGGGTCTGTCTCCCCGAAGCTCTGCCACATGCTCGCCGGGAAGACCGGCGGCAGGTTCGTGCGCCCGGTGTTGTTGGGCGAGTCGTTGACCGGGTTCTCGCAGTCGAACGGGTCCCCGGACTCCTGCGTCTGGAAGTCGTAGTCGATGTAGGGCGTGTCCTCACGCACGCAGTACGGCCAGCCGGAGTTGATCGGCTCCGTGATGACGTTGAACTCGACGGTGCCGGCCGGCCCGCGGTTGGGGTTCGCCGAGCCGGCGTCGGGACCGTAGTCGGCGAGGAGCGCCCAGCCCGTCTGCTCGTCGATCTTGAAGCGGAACGGGTTGCGGAAGCCCATCGAGTGGATCTCCGGGAGCGTCAGCGGGTCGCCGTCCTCGCCGAACATGTTGCCCTCGGGGATCTCGTAGGTGTCGCCGATCCCCGGCTCGGTCCCGGGCACGATCACGTCAAGCGGCTTGATCCGCAGCAGCTTGCCGTTGTGGTCGTTCGTGTTCGCGGAGGTGCGCTGCGCGTCGTACGACTGGCGGCCGGGACGCTCGTCGATCGGGGCGTAGCCCTGCGACTCGAACGGGTTCGTGTTGTCGCCGGTCGAGATCAGCAGGTTGCCGTCGGGGTCGAACTCGAGCGCGCCGGCGGAGTGGCAGCAGGTCTCGCGGAGGTGGGTCCACTCGAAGATCGGGATCTCGGACTCCAGATCGAGGTTGCCGTCCTCATCGAGCTGGAAGCGGGAGACGCGCTGGGTCAGGGTGTTGACGGGCGGGACGGAGTAGGCGAGGTAGATCCAGCCGTTGAGCTCGTAGTTGGGGTCCAGGGCGATCCCCAGCAGGCCGTTCTCCTCGAACGTGGTGACGGGGACGGTGCCGATCTCCCGCGACGTCTCGGTCTCGGGGTCCCAGACGCCGACGATGCCCCGGCGCTCGATGTAGAACAGGGTGCCGTCGGGGGCGATCTCGATCTCCATCGGGTTGAGCGTGGTATCGACGAGCTGCGTCTTTTGCAGATCGTCCGCAGAGATCTGCGCCCATGCCGTACTCGCTCCGAGTGCGCACGCGATGAGCGCAAACAGCGTTCCACCAACCACAGCCAACGTCCGACGCACCGTTACTCCTCCCGTTGCGACCGGGTCCCCGCCCGCGGTGTGCGAACGGGTCAACCTCTCCTTCTCCGTTCGCGTTCGTACACGACCCCTCCGCTGCGATCAAGCAAAGGGACGCGCAAAATGGCTCGCACCTTTCACGGCCCCTTCCCAGACCTTGCAATTCCTTGCATTGGGTCCCGGTCCGGGTTAGGGGCGAGTGCGGGAAGGGTGGACGCCGAGGCGCTCTTGCGCGGCGCGCGGGCGGGATCGCGACGGCTGGGTGCCCGGTCCCTCCCCGGCCGCGGCGGTGCGTCTAGGGCGTGATGCCGCCGGAGTCGTCGGACGGCGGGGTCACGCCGCCGCTGTCGCCGGTGCCGCCGTCGGCGGGCGCCTCGGGCGTGGGAGTGGGCGCCGGCTCAACCGGTGTCGTGGCGGGCGGCGTGGTCGTCTCGGGCGCGACCGCGCCGGTGTCGCCGGTGTCCTCCTCGGTGGACGACGAGTCGGTGCCGGGCTCGCCGAACTCACCGCACTCGCGGAAGCCGAAGGATTCGGCGGCATTCGCCGCCTTCTCGCGCGCCTCGGTGATCGCTGTCTCCGCGGCGGCCTGCGCCTCCACGTCGCCGCGCTCGAGCGCGGTCTGGAGCGTGTCGAGCCCGTCCACGAGCCGGTTCATCTGCCGCAGGAAGCGGTTGAGGGAGCCGGGCGCGTCGGGCGGCGTCTCGAGCGACTGGAGGCGGACGAGCGCCTGCTCGGTGATCTGCAGCTCCTCCTCGATCGCGTCCTCGGCAGCCGGGTCGATGCGGTCGATGGAGTTGTTGGCCTCCGCGCAGACCGCATCAGCCTGGTCGATGTACTCCTCCTGGGAGATCGGCTGCGTCCCCGCGGCACCGGTTGCGCCGACGAGCGGCGCCTCTTCGTCGTCGCCTCCGCAGCTGCGGATCAGCAGGACGAACAGGATGATGATGCCGACGAGGATGGCGAGCGCCACGAGGCGCCGGCGCATGTAGATGTCCATCTCCATCTGGCGCCCCACGGTAACAGAGCGCGTTTCCCCTGCTAGCGCGCCCCTTCGCGGGTGAAACGGGCCTTTCGCCGGTGTCCGTTGCGCCCCCCGTACGTGTCGGTCTGGGCGTGGCAGTTGGGACAGAGCAGCTCCAGGTTCTCCAAGCGGTTGTCGAGCCCGTCGCCGTTGCGGTGGTGCAGCTGCATGGACAGCGGCTCGCCGCGCCATTCCGTGATCCCACAGCGCTCGCAGCGATCCTCCTTGAGCCCGGCCTCGATCAGGCGCTGCTTGAGCCAGTAGCGACCGCGCTTCTTGCCTGCGACCAGCAGCGCATCAAGATCCATGCGCCGCGGCCGGGGCTTGATGTCTCCGCGCGCAATCGCCTGACTCCAGGCCGCCCCCGAGAAGCCGAAACGCTGCATGCACTCGCCGGCGGTCAGCCCCGATTCGTACGCGGCGCGGATCGCCGCCCAGTCGTATCGCCGGGAGAAGCGATCGTCCGGTTTCATGCCAAGCCGACGCGCGTGATAGGCGACGACGCTTTTCGTCGTCCCGAGCGCAGCTGCGATGCGCTTGTAGGACCACCCTTTGGCACGCAACTCGCCGACGAGACGACGCGTCTCTCCCGGCGGTCGGCGAGGTCCAGGATCAGGGGTGGCACCCACGAACGCACGTTCGCACGGGCGAACGCGCGGGTGGCGCGCAAACCGCGCCTAAAGCGAAGCGAAAGCTGCGCCCCAGGGATTCGAACCCCGACTACCTCGTCCAGAGCGAGGCGTGCTGCCGTTACACCAGGGCGCAACACCTGGCGCGCGTCCGACGAGCGAACCACGCGCAGCTGAAAAATACTCGACCGGCGGGCGCTACGACACTAACTCGAACAGATCGGCCGCGGGGTCGGCCAGAACGTCTCGTTTCGCGGAGACGTCCACCCGGCTTTCGATCAGCGCGCGAGCCGGAACGAGGTCCTCCGAGCGCCCGCACGAGAGCGCCCCGGCCACGCGCCCGTCGCGCAGATACCAAGCCGAGAAGGCGCCGTCCTCCAGCGAGCCGCGCACCAGCACCTCGTCGCACTCGGGCGCGTACCCGACGAACTCCAGCGACGCCCAGTCCGCCAAATCGCTGAAGAAGTAGGGCACGACGTCGAACGGCCCATCCGCCTCGCCCAGCATCGCCTGGCCCACGTAGCGACCCTGCTGCAGCGCCGCGTCCCAGTGCTCCACGCGGAGGCGGCCGTGGCGCGCGCTCGCGTACGAGCAGCAATCCCCGGCCGCGTAGATCCCGGGCGCCGACGTCTGCAGGCGCTCGTCGCACACGATCCCATCCCCCACCTCGAGCCCGGCGCGCTGCGCCAGCATCACGTCGGGACGCACGCCGGCGCCGATCACGACGGCCTCGCCCGCAACCTCCTCACCGCCATCCGTCAGCACCGCGGACACGCGCTCGCCGCCGCGGAACTCCGCGATCGAGGCGCCGGGCACGAAGCGCACCCCGCGCTCCTCGAGCAGGCCCTGGAAGTAGCGCCCCACCTGCGCACCGAGCACCCGCTCGAGCGCCACCCGCTCCTGCATCACCACCGTGCACGACTTGCCCTGCGCGGTCAACGACGCCGCCACCTCGCAGCCGATGTAGCTCCCGCCGACGAGCACCACGCGCTCCACGTCGGCCACATCCGCGCGAATCGCATCCGCGTTCCCGAACGCCCGCAGATAGTGGATGCCCTCCAGCTGCGCGCCCTCCACCCGCAACAGGTTCACCATCGCGCCGGTGGCAAGCAGCGCCTTGCCGAAGCGCACCTCCTCCCCGCCCTGGATCTTCGCCACGCGCTCATCCGGATCGAGCCCCATCACGCTCTTGCCGGTGAACAGCTCGATCCCGTTCTCCGCGTACCAGTCCGGCGGATGCACATACGCGTCGGCGCGCTCGCTCTCGCCGCGCAGATACTCCTTGGAGAGCGGCGGGCGCTCATACGGCGGGTCCTGCTCGCGGCCGACCAGCAGAATCGAGCCCTCAGCGCCGCGGCGCCGCAGTTCCGCCGCGCAGTACGCGGAGGCCATCCCGCCTCCGATGAGCAGGAAATCGACGTGCCTCAACGCCGCTCGCCCACGGGCCCGAAGTAGGCCGTGAGGTCCTCCTCCAGCTTCGGATCGAGCACAGCGAGGATCTCATCCCCAGCCTGCAGCACCGTATCCGCGGTCGGCACGAACCCCTCCCGGTCGCGCAGCACGGAGATCAGCAGCGTGCCCGGAGGCAGATCGAGATCGCCCACGCGCTTGCCCGTCGCGGGCGCGTCGTCGGCGAGCAGCATCTCGATGATCTCGAGCCGCTCCTCGGCCAGATCCAGCAGGTGGACGAGGCCGTACTCGGGCACCTCGTGCTCGATGAGCCGCAGGATCAGATCGGTCGCCGAGACCACCGGGCTCACACCGAGCAGGTCGAAGTGCTCCTTGTTGCGCGGGTTGTTGACGCGCGCGATCGTCCGGTCGACCCCGTACTTCTCCTTGGCGACCTGGCAGATCAAGATGTTGTCCTCGTCGTCGCCCGTGACGGCGATCACCATGTCCGCGCGCTCGATCCCCGCGCGCTCCAGCACCCAGAGCTCCGACGCGTCGCCGTAATGGATGTTGTGCTCGAGCTCCTGCTCGACCGTCCCGTAGCGATCGCGATCCTCCTCGATGAGGGTCACCTCGTGCCCCTTTTCGAGTAGCTCGCGCGCCAAGTTCCAACCGACCTTGCCGGCGCCCGCGACGATCACGTACATCCGCTCAGGCATCGCCTAGACCTCGTCGTGCTCGAAGTCCACCGGGCCCTCGGGCGGCGCGATCCCGGCGACCCGCTTGGCCGCCGCACGCACCTCCGACTCCAACATGTCGATCGCGACGCGCGTCGGGCAGATCGTGTGCACGCCCTGCTGCTCGTACCACTCCGCGCGGAACGGGTCGAGCACGCGCGCGATCACCGTGGGCACGCCGAAGCGCCGCTTCGCGATCTGCGAGATCACGATGTTCGTGTTGTCGCCGTCGGTCGAGGCGACGAACGCGTCGGCGCGCTCAATCCCCGCGGCGCGCAGCGCCTCGATCTCCAGCCCAGTCCCGACCGTGAACTGACCGCCGAGGTCCTCCCACGGCTTGTCCAGGCCGATCTCCAGGCGCGCGTGCGACTCGGGATCCTCGTCGAGGCACGAGACCTCGTGCCCCTCGCGCAGCATCGTGCGCGCGAGCGAGGAACCAACGCGTCCTACTCCAACTACGAGGATGAACATCGACGCGCACTCTACTGCGACGGCGCGCGCTGCTCGCCCTCGGCCGCGGGCTCCCCGCCTGCCTCCGGCTCGGCGGCCGGCGCCGTGATCAGCACCTCGCACGGCGCCTTGCGCAGCACCCCCTCCGTGACCGGGCCGATCTCCGGAGGCCGAGCTCCGGCGCGCGCCCCGAACAGCGCCCCACCCCGGATCTTGCTCGGCGGCTCCCCGCCCATCACGATCGCCTCGGCGTTGCTCTCGCGCGCCGCCTGCAGGATCCCGGCGGCGACGTCGCGAGCGCGCACCACGCGCGCGCTCACCTCGACGCTCTCGTACTCGCTCGCCACGTCGTAGGCGCGCTGCAGCGCCGCGTTCGCGGCCGCGGCGCGCTCCTCCGAGGGCACGGAGTCGAGCGGCACGGTGAGCGGCAGCTCCATCACGTAGATGAGCTCCACGCGCGCGGGCGGACTGCGCGGGTCGAGCTGTACCTCGGCGAGCCTGCCCGCGGTGCTCACGATGTCGTCGTCGAGCTTCGTCCCGAAGACCGGCACCAGAATCGACTGATACTCGCCGTCGTCGAAGTCCTTGACGAGCGCCTGCGCCGGCACGGCGACGCGCTTCGTGAGCGACACGCCCTGCACCCCGCGCCGGTAGATCACGTAGGCGACGATCCCGAACACCATCCAGCCCCCGCCGACCCAGCGCGCCTCCTCGTGCAGGACGACCACGCTGAGCCAGGCCAGCCCGGTGAGCACGGCGCCGGCGAGCGCGGGCACCGGCACCGAAACGCCCCGCACCTCGACGTTGAACGGCATCCGGTACGGGCGCCTCTGATCCGGGCGCGTGGCGCGCATCCGGAGCACCGAGCAGTGCGCGAGCGTGATCGCGAGGGTCGCCCCGAACGCGTACACGCCCGCGAGCACCTCGATGTCGCCTGGGATCACGAGCGCGACCGCGATGCCCGCCGCCGCGAGAATCGCCACGTACGGCGTCGCGTAGCGCCGCTCGAGCTTGCCCAGCCAACTCGGGATCTGCCGGTTCGTCGCGAGCGTGTAGACGTGGCGCGAGAGCGCGAGCATCGCGGTGGAGGCGGCGAAGACGAGCACCAGCGGCGCCACCACGGCCACCGCGACCTCGAACGCCGTCGCGAGCCACTGCGGCTCGAAACCCCGAGCCACGCCGAGCACCGGCGCCTCCTCGAACTCCCCGCCGAGCGCCGTCGCCGCGCCTTCGGGCCCCACGACGACGGGCACGGCGCTCAGCGCCACCGCCGTGAGCGCCGCGTACATCAGCGGCAACACGAGCCCGAAGCGCAGCGAGCGCTTCATCTCCGCCCCGCTGATCCGCACGTCCGGCGCCAGGTTCGCCGCCGCCTCGATCCCCACGAACGCGACCATCGCGATGACGAGCGCATACGCCGCGTTCCCGGCCGTGGGCACGTCCGGGAAGTCCAGATGCTCGGTGAGCAGCGCCGGCTCGAAGACGACGACGGCGCCGACCACGATCAGCGCGATCTGCAGGAGCAGATCCCCGACCGCGAGCACCAGCAGCGCCGCCTGCCGGCGCACGCCCGTCGCACCCACCAGGTTGAGGCCCGTGACCAGCCCGACCACGGCGATCGCGGTGATCAACTCGCCCGCGCCGCCGCCGAACCAATCCCACGCCGCGGCGAGGTAGTGCGGCACCGACACCGCGGCGAGCGCCACGACGAGCACGAAGTCCACGATGAGGGCCCAGCCCGCCACGAAGCTCACGAACTCGTTGAACCCATGGCGGGCGAGGTTCGACGCTCCGCCCCGCGCGACGAACATCATCCCGCCCTCGGCGTAGCTCGCCATCGCGAGGACGAGCAGAACCCCCGCCGCGGCGAAGATCAGCGGAGTGAGCCCCAGCCCCCGCCCGGCGACGGCGCCGAGCACCACGTAGAGCGAAAAGCCGATCGCCGAGTACGCGATCGCGAACAAGAGCGGCGCGCCGAGCACCCTCGCGACAGGTCGCTGCGGCCCCGTGCTCATCCGCGCAGCGAGAGGTAGAGACGGCCAGCGCCGAGCGCCGTGAACAACAAGCCGATCCACAGCCCGGTGGCGGCGAACCCGCCGCCGCGCGCGAGCGTGATCACGATCATCGCCACCCCGAAGCCGGTGATGATCGCCGCGAAGACGCGCGTCGCGCCGCGGTACACCTGATCGGGGCGCGGCCGGCGGGGCGGGCGCGCGCTCACGGTGCCGCGCTCCCGCTCGGATGGGCGGCGACGATCACCCGGCAGGGCCGCTCGCTCAGCACGGTGCGCAGCGTCTTCCCGTAGAGCGGCTGCCCGTTGCGGTAGCGCAGCGGCACCACCACCGCGGCTGCCCGCAGCTCGCGGGCACGTTCGGTGACCACCTTCCCGGCCTGCCCCGGGCGCACCCGCACCACCGTCCCGGTGATCCGCTGCCCGCAGATCAGCTTCGCCCGCTCGATCTTGCTCTGCGCCTCCGCGTCGGCCTCGGCCATCGGCGCGTCGAGCGGCAGGTGCGTCGGCACGGTGACCGGAGCGAGCACGTGGATCGCCCGGCGCCGCCGCGCCGCGAGCGCGCGCGCCGTCGCCACGACCTCCTCAGGAAACGGCCCCTCCTCGAGAACCAGCACCACGCTGCGGTACTCCACCTCCTCCACGCCCAGCGGCTCGAGCATCTCGACCTTCGTCGTGCGCGTCAGGCTCAGGCCCTGGTGGCGGCGGTAGAGCAGATAGCCGATCGCGCCCACGATCATCCAGCCGAGCCCCGCCGCGAGCGTCGCCAGGTTGAGCGCGATCACGACGATCCACGCGGCGAACGTCCCGATCCCGCCCACCACCGCCGAGACCGGCAGCGACGCGCCGCGCCAGCGGAAGTTGAGCGGCGGGCGCCACGGCCGCTCGCGATCGGGCTGCACCCTGCGCAGGCGCAGGATCGACACGTGCGCGATCGTGAACGAGAGCATCGCGCCGAACGAGTACATCGTCGCGAGGAACTCGGTCTGCCCGGGCGCCATCGCGATCGCCGCCACCCCGGTGAACACGATGATCGCCACGTACGGCGTCTTGAAGCGCGGGTGGATCCGGCGCAGCGCCTCGGGCAGCTGGCGGTACTGCCCCATCGAGAACGTGAGCCGCGAGAGTCCGATGATCGCCGCGTTCGTCGCCGTGAACAGGATCACCCCGGCGAGCACCGCCACGTACCCGCGCAACACCTCCGTGAGCCCCTCGTCTAGCCCGAGGTTGTTGACGATCCCGAGCACCGGATTGTCGGCGTACGTCGTACCCAACTCCGTGGAGTGCGCGCCGGACGCGTCGACGCCCACCGGCATCGCCGAGAGCGCGACGAGCGGCAGCAGCAGGTAGAGGATCACCACCGCGAAGACGACGAGCCCGGCGCCCCGCGGCACCGTGCGCGCCACGTCGCGCGCCTCCTCCGCCATGTTCGAGATCGTCTCGATCCCGGTGTAGGCGATCATCCCGATCGCGATCCCGAGCGCGAAATCGCCCCAGGTCGGCGCGATCCCGAGTTCGACGTTGGAGACGAGCGTGTCGGGGCTGAAGACGAGGACCAGGCCGATGCCGACGAGCAGGATCTGCGTGAACAGATCGCCCACGGCGAGCACCAGGTTCACGCGCGCCGACTCCTGGGTCCCCTTGACGTTGATCGCCGCCAGCACCGCGAGCATGAGCCCTGCCGTCAGCACGTCCCACGGCGACTCCGAGAGCGGTTCCCAGAACGTCCCGAGGTACTGCGGCACGAAGAACGCGGAGATCGCCGCCGTGATGACGTAGTTGAGCATCTGCCCCCACCCGGCGAGGAAGCTCGCGAGCTCGTTGAAGGCGTGGCGCGCGAAGTTCGACGACCCGCCCGCCTCCGGGTACATCACCGTGCCCTCCACGTAGGTGGCGGCGGTGCAGATGAAGATCAGCCCGGCGATCGCGAAGGCGACCGGCGTGAGCCCCAAGGCGAACGCGGCGACGAGGCCGAGCGCGTAGTAGATGGAGGAGCCGACGTTCCCGTACGCCGCCGAGAACAGGGCCGAGGTGCCGTGGACGCGGCGTAGCGCCTCCTCACGTGGATGCCGCTCTGCCAATGCCGAGCGAATATAGGCGCCGCCGACCCCGGACCCGCCGCCGGCACGCCGCTCGTTAAGGTGCGGGCCATGGCCTCCGAGCTCATCCACACCTGCTACCGCGTCCTGGACCTCGACCGCTCGATCGACTTCTACGAGAAGCTCGGGTTCGAGGAGATCCGCCGCGTCCCGATCCGCGACGAGGCGACCAACGTCTTCATGGGGCTGCCCGGGGACGGTCCGCGGTTGGAGCTCACCTACAACCACGGGCGCACCGAGCCGTATGAGATCGGCACGGGCTACGGGCACATCGCGATCACCGTGGAGGATCTCGACGCCACGCTCGAGCGCCTCGCCGAGCTCGGCATCGAGCCCGAAAAGCCTCCGTACCGCGTGCGCGAGGGCGGCTCGCGCCTGTGCTTCGTGCGCGACCCCGACGACTACCGGATCGAGCTGATCGAGCGCTCCTAGGGCGCCGCATGCCGCCGGGGGCGATCACGCGCGCCGAGCTGGCGGGCGAGCTACGCGCCCTCGGCGTGCGCCCCGGCGGCGTGCTCATGGTGCATGCGCGCATGAGCGCGCTCGGCTGGGTCGTGGGCGCCGCGGAGACGGTCGTCTGGGCGCTACTGGACGCCGTGGGCCCCGACGGCACGCTCATGGCCTACACCGCGTGGGAGGAGCACGCCTACGACGACTCCGACCGGCCGGCCGAGCACGCCGCCGCCTACCGCGCCGAGCCCCCCGTGTTCGACCCGGTGATCTCAGAAGCCGTGCGCGAGCACGGTCGCGTCCCGGAGCGGATCCGCACCTGGCCGGGCGCCGTGCGCAGCGCGCACCCCGAAGCGAGCATCGCCGCCCTGGGCGCGCGCGCCGAGTGGCTCGCCCGCCCGCACCCCGACGACGGCTACGGGCCGGAGAGCCCGTTCGCCCGTTTCGTGGAGGCCGGCGGGCAGGTGCTCATGCTGGGCGCCCCGCTCGACACGATCACGCTGCTCCATCACGCCGAGTCCATCGCGCGCGCCCGCGGCCGCCGCGAGCTCACCTACACCGTCCGCGTCCGCGGTGACGACCGGGGCGTCGAGCGCACGCTCACGGACATCGACACGCGCGACGGCGCCTACGACTACGCGTCGCTCGAGCTGGGCGTCGACGAGTTCGAGGCGATCGCCACCGACGCCCTGGCCGCCGGGGTCGGCGCGCGCGGGCACGTTGGCGCGGCGGAGTGCCACCTCTTCGACGCACGTCAGCTCACCGGCTTCGCGGTGGCATGGCTCGAGCAGCGCTTCGGCCGCGCGTAAGCCGCTTCGTTCAGCCCTGGTCGTCGAAAAACGACGACCACGACTGAACGTCGTGGGTGCCCGCGGGACGTTCAGCCCTCGTAGTCGAAAAACGACGACCAGGGCTGAACCACGGTGGGGCGCTGATCGCGCCCCCAACGCGAGACGGCCGCCCCGAGGGGCGGCCGTCTCGAACGAAACGCGATTTCGCGCGGTCCTCAGACCACGAGCGGGATGATCAGGATCGCGACGATGTTCGCCACCTTGATCATCGGGTTGATCGCGGGACCAGCGGTGTCCTTGTAGGGGTCGCCGACCGTGTCGCCCGTGACCGACGCGGCGTGGGCCTCGGAGCCCTTGCCGCCGAAGGCGCCATCCTCGATCAGCTTCTTCGCGTTGTCCCACGCACCACCGCCGGCGGTCATCGAGACGGCCATGAACAGGCCGACGACGATCACGCCGATCAGCAGGCCGCCAAGCGCCTCGACGCTCAGCAGGCCGACGATCACCGGGATGATGATCGGGATCAGCGACGGGAGGATCATCTCCCGCTGCGCAGCGGCCGTCACGATGCTCACGGTGTCGCCGTAGTCGGGCTTCTCGGTGCCCTCCATGATCCCGGGCTTCTC
>CBFGWL010000034.1:0-27895 GCA_965652565.1 uncultured bacterium | reverse complement strand
TCACGGTGTCGCCGTAGTCGGGCTTCTCGGTGCCCTCCATGATCCCGGGCTTCTCCCGGAACTGCTTGCGCACCTGCTCGACGACCTGACCGCCGGCGCGGCCGACCGCCTCGATCGCGAACGCGGAGAACAGGTACACCATGAGCCCGCCGACGAGCAGGCCGATGAGCACGTCGGGGTCGGAGATCGAGAAGAAGAAGCCCTCGCCGCCTTCCTCGCGGCCGAGCTCGATCTCGAACGCCTTGAACAGCACCAGCGCCGCGAGCGCAGCGGAGCCGATCGCGTAGCCCTTGGTGACGGCCTTCGTCGTGTTGCCGACCGCGTCGAGCGGGTCGGTGACGTTGCGCACGTCCTCGGGCAGCTCCGCCATCTCGGCGACGCCGCCGGCGTTGTCGGTGATCGGGCCGAACGCGTCGAGCGCGACGATCAGGCCCGTGAGCGACAGCTGCGCCATCACGGCGATGCCGATGCCGTAGATGCCGGCGAGCTCGTTCGCGCCCAGGATCGCCAGCGCGATCAGCAGCGCCGGAGCCGCGGTGGCCTGGAAGCCCTGCGCGAGGCCCTGGATGATGTTCGTCGCGTGGCCGGTGACCGACGACTGGCTGATCGTGCGGACCGGGCGGAACCGGGTGGACGTGTAGTAGTCGGTGATGACGAACAAGCCCGCCGTCACCACGATGCCGATCAGCGCGCACAGCCACAGGTCGGTGACCGAGGCGCCGGCCAGCGTGCTGCCCGGGTCGAGCACGCCCAGGTTGAGCGCGTCGCCCATCATCCAGTCGGTGACGGGGTAGAACGCCGCCGCCGACAGGACCCCCGACACGATCAGGCCGCGGTAGAGCGCGCCCTCGACGCGGTCGGTGTTCGTGCGCACGCTCAGCGCGCCGATGATCGAGGCGATGATCGCCACGCCGCCGATAACCAGCGGGAAGAGCGCGACCTCACGGCTGAAGTCCTCGCCGAAGGTGAGAACGCCGAGGAGCATCACGGCGACCGAGGTGACCGCGTAGGTCTCGAACAGGTCGGCCGCCATGCCGGCGCAGTCGCCGACGTTGTCGCCCACGTTGTCGGCGATCACCGCGGGGTTGCGCGGATCGTCCTCGGGGATCCCGGCCTCGACCTTGCCGACCAGGTCTGCGCCGACGTCGGCGGCCTTCGTGAAGATGCCTCCGCCCAGTCGAGCGAACACCGAGATCAGCGAGCCGCCGAAGCCAAGCCCGATGAGCGCGTCAACGGCCGCCTCGTCGCTCTTGTCGGCGAGCACGAGGATGCCGAAGTAGCCGGCGACGCCGAGCAGCGCCAAGCCCACGACGAGCAGGCCGGTCACCGAGCCGCCCTTGAAGGCGACGTCGAGCGCCGGCGGCACGCCGCCGCGCGCGGCCTCGGCGACGCGAGCGTTCGCGCGCACTGAGAGGTTCATGCCGATGTAGCCGGCAGCGCCCGAGAGCGCGCCGCCGAGGACGAACCCGACTGCGACGCTCCAGTCCTGGATGATCAGGAGCAGGATCGCCAGCGGCACGGCTACCAGGCCGATGATCGTGTACTGGCGATTCAGATACGCCTGCGCCCCTTCCTGGACGGCGCCCGAGATCTCGCGCATGCGTTCGTTGCCCGCGGACTTGGCGAGCAACCGCTGCGTCACGAGCGCTCCGTAGAGCACGGCGGCGCCCGCGCACACGAGCGCGATGACGACGCCGTAGTCGGTAAGGAAGTCGGTCAACTTCTTTCCTTCCGGTTGGTGGTTGCGTGTGTATGCGTGGCAAAGCCGCCCGGACGAGGGGCGGCCAAAGAGCGCTCGCAGTCTATCCGCTCAGCGGCGGGAAAAGGCGCGGTGGACGCTTGTTCTGCCCATTCTCACGCCGTTTGGCGCGCTCAGGTGTCGCGGCCGGGCACCCACAGGCCGGAGGTGCCGCCGCCCCCGGAGCTCGGCGGGCGCCGCGGCGGCTCCTCGCCGCCGGAACCACCAGGGCCGCCGGCGCCGCCGCCCTCGCCGGAACCCCCCTCGCCGCCTTCGCCGCCGCCCTGCGACTCGCGCGCGTACAGCAGCTGCAGCTCGGAGAGCGCCGAGCGGATCTGGCCGGCGACCTCGCCCTCGATCAGATCGATGAGACGGCTCACCGCCTCGATGCCGATGCGCCCCTGCTCGAGGTCGCGCTCGTCGGCCTTCGCGATGCGCCGAGCGCTCAGGTTGATGATGGAGGCGGCGCTCTCGACGAGCAGGTCCTGGACGCGCACGCGCCGCAGCTGCTCCTCGAGCCGCGCGCGCAGCTCCTCCTCGGACGGCTGGCCCTCGGGCCCGGGCTGATCGGAAGTCGTCATCTGGAGTGTCCTCGTCTCGCTCGCTTGCTGGTCAATCGGTTCGCGCTAGGGCCGGAGCATACGTACGCCTGGTCTCATCGACCGCCGCGCGGTAGGCCTCTGGGATCGATTGCCCGGCCCGCACCGCCGCACGCGCGCGCTGGGCCCCGTTGCGCTCGAAGGGCTCGAACTCGGCGCCGATCCGCTCCCGGGCCGGCGCGCTCCACTCGACCAACCGCTCCACGAGCGCCCGCGTCGGCACGAGCTCGGCGCCGCCGCGCCAGTCGATCATCTCGCCGTCGAGCCCGTAGCGGATCGCCCGCCAGAGGTTCTCCTCGATCTCGCGGCCGCGCAGCGGCGCCGGCAGCCGCCCCTCGTCGTAATCGAGCGCCGCCTGCGCGATGCAGCCGGCGATCAGCCCCGCGAGCGCGAACGACTCGTCCCCGCGCGTCTGCGCGTCGCAGATGCGCAGCTCGACGGTGCCGAACGAATGATGCGGCCGCACGCTCCACCAAAGCTGCGTGGGCTCCACGATCGAGCCGGTTCGCGTGAGCGTGTCGATGAACCGCGCGTAGGAGTCCCAGTTCTCGAACGGGTCGTGCACGCCGCAGCGCGGGAAGGTGCGCGTGAAGATCTGCGTGCGAACCGAGTGCAAGCCGGTGTCGCGCCCGTCGAGGAACGGCGAGTTCGCCGAGAGCGCCAGCAGCGGCGGCAGCGTCTCGCGCAAGAAGTCGGAGACCGCGACAGCGCGATCAGCGCCCTGGACGCCGACGTGTACGTGCACGCTCCAGGTCTGATTGCGCTGCGCCACCCAGCGCAGCTCGCGACGCAGGCGCGTGTAGTGCGGCGTGTCGATGATGTGTTGGTCGAGGTAGTTGGCCCAGGGGTGCGTCCCCATCGCGGCCAGCGCCACCCCCATGCGATCGGCGAGCCCGAAGAGCCGGGCGCGGCGCTCGCGCTGCAAGCTCACCGCCTCGCGGAAGTTCTCAGCGCGCCCGGAGCGGATCTCGATCTCGGTGTCGATCAGCTCCCCGGCGGCGGAATCGGCGAGCAGCTCGTCCTCCATGCAGAGCGCGTACATCTCCTCGAAGCGGTGCGCGAGCTCCAGCGTCTCCGGATCGAGGATCGCGAACTCCTCCTCGAGCCCGACCGTGAAATCGGTCGACCCTTCGAACCGTTCCCGCACCGCGTCCAGGTCGAGCCCCGGATCGACGGCCTGCTCGGCCCGATCCCCCATTCAGGCGAGATAGAAGTAGAGGGCGTAGAGGAGGTCGACCGCCGGGCTCGAGGTGTGCACCGTCACCTCGGGCGGCACCTGCAGGAGCCGGTCCGAGTAGTTGAAGATGATCTTCACCCCGGACTCGACGAGCCGGTCCGCCACGTCCTGAGCCGCGCGGGCGGGCACCGCCAGGACCCCCACGACCACCTCGTCCTCGGTGACGACCCGCTCGAGGTCGTCGAAACTCCGCACCGGTACGCCGCCGATCTCCTTGCCGATCAGCGAGTCGTCGACGTCGAAGATCGCGACGATCTGGAAGCCGTGATCGGCGAAGATGTCGGAGCTCGCGATCGCTTGGCCCAGGTGCCCGGCGCCGAACAGCGCGATGTTGTGCTGGCCCGAAGTCCGCAGGATCTTGCGGATCTCCGCGACCAGCGAGTCGACCCGGTAGCCGACGCCCCGCTTGCCGAACTTGCCGAACCCCGAGAGATCCCGGCGGATCTGGGTCGAGTTGATGTGCGTGTAATCGGCGAGCTCCTGGGAGGAGATCGTCTCCTTGCCCATCTTCCGCGCCTGGATGAGCACCTGCAGGTAGCGCGAGAGCCGCGCGGCAACGCCGAGCGAGAGCCGCTCGCCCTCCGTGGCGCCGTCCCTGCGCGCGACTGAATCGATCGTTGTGTTCGCGCTTTCCATGCCTATCTGGAGGAAGTATGTAGCAGGGTCGCCTCGATCCGCTCCGCATCCGGCACCAGTTCGCTGATCACGACGCCGTCCAGCGTGATCACCGGAATCCGCTCCAGAAAGCGCTTCAGAAGCTTCTCGTCGGCCTCGATGTCCACCTCGCGGAGCACGAGATCGGGGTTCGCGGCGACGAGCGGCGCGAGCACCTCACGCGCCTCGTCGCAGAGGTGGCAGCCGGGCCTGCCGTAGAGCACGAGCTCACGGGCGCTCATACGCGCGCGTCCCAGTCCAGGTAGCCGGGGTAGGGCGTGGGCTCGCAAGCCTGCGCCGCCGCCGCGATCATCGCGGCGTTGTCGGTGCACAGCTCCATCGGCACCAGCTTGAGCGGTAGGCCGCGCTCGCCGCAGAGGGCGCCCACCCGCTCGCGGAGCAGGGCGTTCGCCGCGACCCCGCCGCCGAGTGCCACCGCCGGCCACTCGCCCCTGCGCAGCGCGCGGTCGAGCTTCGCGACGAGCTGGCCGACGACGGCCGCTTGGTAGCTCGCCGCCAGATCCGCCCTACGCTCCTCAAGCTCGGCCTCGGGGAGCTCCCGGGTCGCGTAGAGCAGAGCGGTCTTGAGCCCGCTGAAGCTGAAGTCGAGCGAGCCGTCGCGGCTCATCGCGACCGGAAAGGAGAAGGCCTCCGGATCGCCCTGCTCGGCGAGCCGCTGGATCGCGGGGCCACCGGGATATCCCAGCCCAAGCAGGCGCGCACCCTTGTCGAGGGCCTCGCCGGCGGCGTCGTCGAGCGTCTGGCCGAGCACCTCGAACGAGCCGTGCTCGCGCACGCCGGCGAGCAACGTGTGCCCTCCGCTCGCGATCAGGCACAGGAACGGGGGCGCCAACGGCTCGGGCTCCAGGAAGTTCGCCGCCACGTGCCCGTGGAGGTGGTCGACGCCGATCATCGGCAGGCGGTGGGCGCTCGCGAGGGCCTTCGCGGAGCTCACCCCCACGAGCAGGGCGCCGATCAACCCCGGTCCGCGCGTCACCGCGACCGCGTCCAGATCGGCGAGGTCGGCACTGGCCTCGCGCAGCGCCGCCGTCACCACCGGGTTGATCAGCTCGACGTGATGGCGCGAGGCGACCTCGGGCACCACGCCTCCGTAGCGCTCGTGCGCCTTCGCCTGCGAGGAGATCACGTTGGAGCGGATGCGCGCGCCCGTGACCACCGCCGCGCACGTGTCGTCACATGAGGTCTCGATGGCGAGCAGGGTGCGCTCGGCCAAACCCGGCGCCGCCATCAGCGCGGCACGGGATCGAGCCACATGATCACGGCGTCCTCCCCGTTGTCCTGGTAGTAGCGCGGCCGATGCCCGGCCGGCTTGAACCCGAACCGCTCATACAGCTCGATCGCCCCGGCGTTCGAGGCCCGCACCTCCAGCGTGACGCGCGCCCCGGGGCCGACCTCGGAGAGCAGGCGGCGCAGGAGCGTGCTGCCGATGCCGATACGCCTGTGATCGGGAGAGACCGCGACGTTCATCAGGTGCCACACGTCCGCGTAGCGTGAGCAGACGAGGTAGCCCACGAGGCCGCGCTCGTTGGTCGCGGCGAGGCAGATCCCCGAGGGCTTGGAGAGCTCGAGGACGAACATCGCAAGCGACCACGGCGCGGGGAACGAGCGCCGCTCGATCGACAGGACCGCTGGGAGGTCGCTGTAGACGAGTCGTCGGATCGAGAGCCGGCCGCGCGTGCCGGCGCCGGCCTCAGTCACGCCCGCTGCGTCCACGATCTCGCTCACGCCATAGCTCCGCGTCCGGTCGTCTCAAATAGAGGGGCTTGATGCTCTCGGGCGGACCCGCGGTCGCCGCCGTGGCGAGCCTGCAAACCTGCCGCGCACGCACGTGGTGAGCTGCGTCCGCTCGGTCGAGAACTCGCGCGCCCTCCGACTCGAGCACCGCAGAAAATCGTAGCGCTCCGTCGCCTCCGGCCAAGGGCCGCTCCTCCAGCGCGCGGACGGCCTCGCCGAGGGCCTCGGGCGCCAGCACCATGGGCTCCCAGACCTCGTTGCCCGCCTCGTCGTAGAGCGCGGCGAACGCCTCCCCTCGGCGGGCGTCGAGCACGGGCAGATACGGCCCCGCGCCGGGGTGCGCCTCCGCCATGCCGGCGGCGAGCGCCGCGAGCGAGCCGACGGGCGCGATCGGCAGCGCCCGCGCCTGCGCAAGCGCCCGCGCCGTCGCGATTCCGATGCGCAGGCCCGTGAACGTGCCGGGGCCCACTCCCACGCCGATCAGCTCGATCCGCTCCCAGCCGCCCGCCTCGGCGACCACCTCCTCCACCGCCGGCAACAGCGCGGTGGCGTGGCGCGGACGGCCGCCGGGCTCCGGGCCGATCGTGCGCTCATGTGCCTCCGCGCCCCAAGCGAGCACGGCGACGGAGAGATGCGCGGTGGCGGTGTCGATGCCGAGTACGCAGGCCACGCGGGCAGCGTACGCGCCCGGCGCCGGGAGGTCCCGTGCGGGCGGCGGGCGGCGCCCGGCCGCTCAGCGCTCGCGCTGCACGTCCACGATGCGCGCGTCGCCGCCGGCGTGCGAGAGCACCACGCGCGCCACCACGCGCACCGGCGGCAGTTCGGCCAGCTGGGGCCACTCGATGAACGCGATCGCGTCCGGAGTGAGGTACTCGTCGAACAGCCCCGGCTCCTCGTCGGTCGAGCCGGCCAGCCGATAGAGGTCGAGGTGCGAGACCGGCCCGCGTTCGCCCTCGTAGCGGCGGCCGAGAGTGAAGGTGGGCGAGAGCACCGGCTCGCGCACGCCGAGCGCGCGGCACGCGCCGCGCACGAAGGTGGTCTTCCCCGCGCCCAGCTCGCCGCTCACCAGGACCACGTCGCCGGGCTCGAGCTCGCGGGCGAGCTCGGCGGCGAGCCGCTCGGTCTCCGCCGCGCTCTCGGTGCGCTGCGCGCTCACGCGAACAGGTCGAGCTGGGCCTGCTCGTCGGCGTCGCCGTCGTCCACGGGGTCCGGCTCGGGCTCCGGCAGCGGCTCGCGCAGGAGCGCGGGCAGCTTCGCGAAGTCCTCGCGCAGCGTGTCGACGAGCTGAGGTGAGCGCAGCGCGGCCGCCGGGTGGAACAGCGGCATGATGAACACCGGCCGCCCGCCCAGCTCGTGCAGCTGCGGCGTGCCGTGCACGCGCGTGATCCCCGTCGGGTTGGCGGTGAGCAACTTCGTGGAGAAGTTGCCGAGGGTGCCGATCACGCGCGGCTGGATCAGCTGGATCTGCCGCTCCAGGTAGGGCCGGCAGGCGTGGATCTCCTCCGGCTGGGGGTCGCGGTTGCCAGGCGGCCTGCTCTTCAGGACGTTCGCGATGAACACGTCGTCGCGCGTCAGCCCGATCTCCTCGAGCAGCTGCGTGAGCAGCTTGCCGGCGCGGCCCACGAACGGGAGCCCCTGGCGGTCCTCCTCGGCGCCCGGCGCCTCCCCGACGAACATCAGGTCAGCGTTCGCGTGCCCCGCCCCGAACACGGCCTTCGTGCGGGTCTCGTGCAAGGGGCAGCGCGTGCAGGCCGACACCTCGCGGTAGAGCTCGACGAGCTGCTCGCGGCGGGCGGCGGCGTCGTGGCTCACGCGCCTCCTCCCCCGCCCTCGCGCCGCGCCCGCGCGCGCCGGCGAGCCTCCTTGAAGCGGGCCTTGGTGCGCTCGCGAAGCTGCGCGTTGCGCCGCTCCTGCTTGCGGGTCTCGCCCCTGCTCTTGACCAGCCTCATGGGCGCCGCGGGCGCCGAGAACACCCTCCGAGTATCAGGATGGCCGCACGCCCGGCAGGGCGTCGATTGCGTACCCGGATCCACGAGCGCGTCGAAGCGCTCGCCGCAGCGCTCGCACTGGAACTCGTAGACCGGCACTGCCTGCGATCGTAGGTGACGGGAACGTCGGATGCGCGGTGGCGACGGGGCAATTTGCGCATAAATCGGTCCGCACTCGTCATACTTCTCACAAGCCGCGACCCGCATGGCGGGCGTGGACTCGGGGCATTAGCCCACCTACTACTTGCCGAACCGACACGAGCCGTCTGGTATCTCGATGCGAGAACTGGAACGGGACCTCCGAGCGACACCAACCTCCGATGCCGGCGCGCTCGCCGGTCGCTTCGTCGTGATCGGCCGCGGGCGAGCCGGGGGCGCGATCGCGCGCGCCGCGCGGGAGGCCGGCCTGGACGTGACGCTCGCCGGCCGCGACGACGCCAGCGCGGCCGCCGCGGGAGCCGCGGTCGTCCTGCTCTGCGTGCCCGACGGCGCGATCGCCGACGCCGCCGAGACCGTCGCAGGCGCCGATCCCACCCCGCGCTTCGTGGGCCACGTGAGCGGCGCGAGCGGGCTCGATGCGCTCGCCCCCGCCACGCGAGCGGGTGCCGCGGCGTTCTCGATGCATCCCCTGCAGACGATCCCCTCGCCGGAGGCGGATCTGCGGGGCGCGCCGTGCGCCGTGGCCGGCTCCTCGCCGCAAGCCGCGGCCACCGCCGAGGCGCTCGCCACCGCCCTCGGCATGGAGCCGTTCGCCCTCTCCGACGAGGCGCGGGCGGCCTACCACGCCGCCGCCTCCATGGCCTCGAACTTCCTGATCGCGCTGCAGGAGTCGGCGGCCGAACTGATGCGGGCGGCGGGCGTCGACGACCCGCGCTCCGCGCTCGCCCCGCTCGTGCTGCGCACGGCCGCGAACTGGGCCGACGAGGGCTCGGCGGCGCTCACGGGGCCGATCGCGCGCGGCGATGAGGGAACCGTGGCCCGGCACCTCGAGGCGCTGCGCGAGCACGCGCCTCACCTCGTTCCGCTCTACGAGCAGCTCGCCGAGCGCACGCGCGCGATCGCTGGGCGGCCCGAGGGAGAGCGGGAATGAGCGCGCGCGTCGTGCGGACGAAGGCCGAGCTGCGCGCCGCGCTGCGGCCCAGGCGTTTGGCCGGCGAGGCGATCGGGCTCGTACCAACCATGGGCTACCTGCACGACGGGCACCTCGCGCTGCTCAAGGCAGCGCGCGAGCGCTGCGACGTCGTCGTGATGAGCCTGTTCGTGAACCCGACGCAGTTCCGGGAGGGCGAGGACCTCGAGCGCTACCCGCGCGACGAGGACCGCGACGTCGCGCTCGCGAGCGACGCCGGGGCCGACGTCGTCTTCGCGCCGGCCGTCGAGGAGGTCTACCCGAACGGTTTCGCCACCTGGGTCGAGGTCGGCGGCGGGCTGACCGACGTGCTCTGCGGCGACCCCCAACGGCGGGGCCCCGAGCACTTCCGCGGCGTGACGACGGTGGTCGCGAAGCTGTTCAACGCGGTCGGCCCCGATGTCGCCTTCTTCGGCGAGAAGGACGCCCAGCAGGCGATCGTGATCCGGCGGATGGCGCGCGATCTCGATTTCCCCGTAGAGATCGTGACCGTGCCGACGGTGCGCGAGCCCGACGGCCTGGCGATGAGCTCGCGCAACGCCTACCTCTCCCCCGCCGACCGCGAGCGCGCGCCGGCGCTCTACCGCGCGCTGAGCGCGGCTCGCGCCGCGCACGAGGGGGGCGCCGCCCTGGACGCGGCGCTCGCGGACGCCCGCCGCGTCCTGGCGGACGCGGGCATCGAGCCCGAGTACCTCGAGGCCCGCTACGCCGATGACTTGCAGCCCGCGGCCGCGTTCGACGGCCGCCCCGTACTGGTAGCCGTGGCCGCCCAGGTGGGCGCCGCGCGCCTCATCGACAACGTGGTGCTTGGACCTCCCGCGGAGGCCGAGACGCCCGCCGACTGAAAGGAACTCGATGCAACGCCAGATGCTGAAATCCAAGATCCACCGGGCCACCGTCACCGGCTGCGACGTCGACTACGTCGGCTCGATCACGCTCGACGCCGAGCTCATGCGTAGCGCCGATCTGCTGCCGAACGAGCAGGTGCACGTGTGGGACGTGGACAACGGCTCGCGATTCGTGACCTACGCGCTGGAGGGCGAGCCCGGCTCCGGCACCGTCCAGGTGAACGGGGCCGCCGCCCGCCTCGTCGGCCCCGGCCACAAGGTGATCGTGGCGTCGTTCGCGGCCTACGAAGCCGCCGAACTGGAGGCCTACGATCCGCTCGTGGTGCACGTGGACGAGCGCAACCGGCCCGCTCGCATCGACTCGAGCGCCGGGCTGCTGATGGACTCCCCCCTGGCCTCGGAGGTGGCGGCATGAGCGCGCATCCACAGGAGAAGAAGGACGGCGGGGAAGCGCCCGCCCGCAAGCCGCTCACGCTTCCCCAGCTGGCGGAGATGAAGCGCAACGGCCAGCCGATCGTGATGGTCACCGCCTACGACTACCCGTCGGCGCAGGTGGCCGAGGAGGCCGCCGTCGACGTGGTCCTCGTCGGCGATTCGGGCGCGATGACGGTGCTCGGCTACGACTCGACCGTGCCGGTCGGCATGGAGGAGATGCTCGTCCTGACTGCCGCCGTCCGCCGCGGCCTCCGCACGCCGATCCTGGTGGGCGACATGCCGTTCGGCTCGTACGAGGGCTCAAACGAGCAGGCGGTCGAGAACGCGCAGCGTTTCATCAAGGAGGCGGGCTGCGACGCCGTGAAGCTCGAGCGCGGCGGCGCATCCGTCGACCGGGCGCGGGCGATCATCCGGGCCGGCATCCCGGTGATGGGCCACGTCGGGCTCACGCCGCAGACCGCGACGGCGCTCGGTGGCTTCAAGGCGCAGGGCAAGACCGCGGAGCGCGCGGCGCAGATCGCCGAAGAGGCGCTGGCCCTGCAGGCCGCCGGCTGCTTCGCGATCGTGTTCGAGGCCGTGCCCGCCGCGATCACCGAAGCGCTCATGCCGCGCATGGAGATCCCCGTAATCGGCATCGGCGCCGGGCCGGCGACCGACGGCCAGGTACTGGTGTTCCACGACCTGCTCGGCATCTTCGGCGGCCGCTCGCCGAAGTTCGTGAAGCGCTTCGCCGAGGTGCGCGCGGAGATGGTGCGCGGCGTGAGCGCCTACGCGGACGAGGTGCGCACCGGGGCGTTCCCCGCGGCGGAGCACATCTACAGCGTCGAGCCCGCGGAGCTCGCCGGCTTCCGGGAGTGGCTCGACCAGGAGACCCTCGGCAGCGAGGGCACCTTCAGCCACTCCGACTGGGACTGGGGCCCGTAACACGCGGGCCCCGGCGCCCACGCGCTGAGCGAGGCGGATCTTGGCCTTAGGGCTGGGATCCGCCTCGCCGGCGCAGCCCGCGCTTGCGCAGCTGCGGCGGGGCAGGGGTGCACGCGCGGGCTCGGCGCCGGGTCCCGTGAGCCCTGCCGTGTGGCAACGGGCCGGGTGTTCGTGCAGGCCCCGGCCGGGTCCCCCGTGAGCCCTGCCGTGTGGCGGCGGGGCCGGGTGTTCGTGCGGGCTCCGGCCGGGTTGATGGGCAGGTAAGAGGGAGAGGGCCCTGCGGGGTGCGGGTGCGCAACGTCTCTCGGGTGCGTTCGGGCACACGCTGCGCGCCCTGGGGCACACGACGCGCGCCTTGTGTGCGCCGTGCCGCCCGGCAACGCCGACGTTCAGCCCACGCAGTCGAAAACCGGCGACCAGGGCTGAACGTCGCGGGGGGGCGCGGCCTGCGGCACGTACGTTCAGCCCACGTGTTCGAAAACCGACGGCCAGGGCTGAACGTCGCGGGGGGCGCGGCCGGTGGCACGTACGTTCAGCCCAGGTGGTCGAAAAGCGACGACCAGGGCTGAAGCTCGCGCGGAACGCCGCCGCCGGCCCGGTCGTTCAGCCCACGTAATCGATATTCGACGACCACGGCTGAACGTCGTGGGGGGCGCGGCCGGTGGCACGGTCGTTCAGCCCACGTCGTCGATATCCGGCGATGAGGGCTGAACGTCGCGGGGGTCCGGCGATGTGGCTGAAGCTCGCGGGGCGGGTGGTCGGATCGCGGTTTGCGAGGGTCCAGCACACCGAAACGCGATTTCGCAGTATTACTCGCCCGGCTTCGCGCGGGCTTTGGATCGAGACCGCGATTACGCCGGATTACTCGGCCGGATCGCGGCTTCGCGGGCGCGTGGTCGGAACGCCAAGGCGATCGCGAACTCGCCTGGCGACGGGGATCGAAGTTGCGCTGACGCTTGCGCGACCACGAACGCCCCGGGCGGCGCCGCAGACGCAGCGCACCACCCCAGGAGGTCGCCGCAAAGCGACAAGGCCCCTAGGGGCCGACCGGGACGTTGGAGCGCAGACCGTCGAGGCGCCACAACCCGGCGTCGAGGACGAGCTCGGCGCGCAGCCGCTGGCCGTCGTAGACGCCCCCGCGGGCGCGGACGACGGCCTGCGCGGTCGACTCGGGGGTGACCACGACCTCGCTCACCTGCACGCGGTCGGCGGCCGCCTGCTGCGATTGCGCTTGGCGGCAGCCCGCCTCGTCGCCGAACGCCCGCCGCACGTAGCGCTCCGTGACGAACTCCATGCAGACCTCGCCGGGGTCGGTGGACGTGAGCACACGCTCCAGCGTCGCCTCGACCGCCGTCTCGTCGGTCGCTGGGTCCTCGGCGGGCTCGTCCGCCGGGCTCGTCCTGCCGTCTTCGCCCGCGACCGTAGTGCCGCCGTCGTCGTCGATCACCGCGGGCGCGGTCTCCGTCTCCGGCTCTTCGTCGCCCCCGCAGGCCCCCAGCGCAAGGACGAACACGGCGAGCAGGGCGATGAGGGCCGCAGCGCGGCGCCGCTCATTATTAAGAAGTCCCAACATCCGACTTACGGAAACCTAACGGCTGCGGCGGCGGCATCGATTAAGCGTCCATAAATTCGATCGGGCGGATCACGCGCGCCGGCGCGCCAGCGGCGATCACGCCCGATGGGATGTCGGTCGTAACCACCGAGTTGGCGCCGATCACCGCGCGATCGCCGATCTGGACCCCGCCCGTCACCACGCAGTTCACCCCGAACCAGCAGTTCGACCCGATCCGCACCGGGCCGCGGGGCACGAAGCCCTGTTGCGTGATCGGGACGGAGGGATCGTCATAGCGGTGGTCTGAATCGCCGACAAAGCAGCCGTTCGCGAACATCACGTGATCGCCGATCTCGATCGCCTCGAGCGCGGCGAGCATCGTTCCCCGGTTCAGAAAGCAGCCGGAGCCGATCGCGACGCGAGCCTCGGGCGCCATGGTGATCCAACAGCCCGGCTCGAGCAGCGTGTCCGCGCCGATGCGCAGCCGGCCCTCGTCCAGGGCCTCCAGCAACTCACCCTCCACCGGCTCGCGGATGTAGAACCCGCCGCGCGCCGCATGCGCGCGCAGCCGCCAGCGCCGCCGCAGGCGGCGGTTGCGCTCGTACCAGCGCCGCTTCGCCCACCACAGCCGCCACGCCTGGAGATCGGCCATGGCGGGAAGCTTCGCAGGAGTGACGGCCGCGGCGCCCCGGGACGCCGCGGCATCAGCTCAGGGCGCGACGCCCAGCAGGTGATTCAGGCTGCGTTCCATCAGGTCGGCGCGACCCGCGGCGGTGTCGACCGCCTCGAGCCCGAAGCCGAAGAGCAGGCTGTCCGGGGTCGCGACCACGGCGCCCTCGGCGAAGCCCACCGAGGTCGTGCGCTCCCAGTCGTTCGAGTTCGGCCCGCTGCCCTCCGGCGGATCACCGACTGTCCAGCCGTCCATCGGGTCGTCGTCCTCCTCGAACGAGGTGGTGCCCTCGCCCGTGGAGACCTCGATCGAGTCGATGAACGCGCCGAGGCCCTGGAACGCCCAGTCGCTCGCGTACGTGATCGACACCTCCACCTCGGAGCCGGCGTACTCACTCAGATCGACCGTCACGTCCGTCCAGCCGGCCGAGCGCCCGGTGAACCCGTGCCACTCGCCGCCGGTGTCGGGATTCTGCCCCGAGCAGTCCGCGCCCTGGTAGCGCTCGAGCCACGGGTGGATCTCGAACCAGCCCTCCTCGCAGGACGCGCCGGTGTCGGTCCTCGTCGCGCCGTTTAGATCCGGCAGGGTCGTCCAGTCGTCCTCACCCACCGTGTGGGCCTCCACGAACATCCAGTCCCAGTCGGGCTCGATGTCGTAGGAAGTCCGGAAGCTGAGCGTCGGCGAGTCGCTCGCATCGACGCCGGTGAGGTCAATCGTGCGCGTCAGGCGCTTGAACGCCATGTCCGCCTGCTGCGAGTACGCGTAGTACTCCCCGTCGTCGGGCTCGAACGACCCGGCTGCGCCCTCCCAGAGGACGGGGGCCGCGCTCTCGAACTGCGGGAACTCATCGGGCGTCAGCAGGCTGCTCGTCGTCACGAACGCCGCGGTGTGGATCTGGTTGCCGGCGCTCTCGGCGCCGTTCAGCGCCCAGGTCTCGCCGGCGAACGGATCTTCCGCGCCCTCCAGCGGCAGGGGATCGCCCTGCGGGTCGGTGCCCGCGTCGGAGCTGTAGATGTACGCGCCGAGGTAGTACTGCAGGAAGTCGTTCTTGTCGGCGATCAGCTGGCAGCTCGCGAGCGCCAGCTCGCCGCCCACGACGCACTGCTCGTTCGCGATCGGGTCGAAGTACTGCGCGCCCGCGATCCCGTTCTCGAGCGCGCCGGCCCACTGCCCGCTGTAGAGCAGCTTGCCGCCCTCGTTCAGGTACTCGCGCACCTCGAGCATCAGGTCGTTGGCGAGCCGCGACGCGTTGCCCGCCTCCCAGCCGGGCTCGCGCAGCACCACGTCGTTGCCCGAGTACCAGACGACCGCGTCGAAGTGGCTCAGCACGCCGAGGTTGTCCGGCGCCCGGCGGCCCTGGGCGTCGATGTCGTAGACCGCGTAGGTGTGCCCGGCCTCGGCCACGGCGTCCGTGAAGTACGAGAGGTAGTTCGGCGTGTCGGGATCCGAGCTCTCGTACGGCGGGTCGGCGACCGCGCCGGTGCGGTCCTCGGCGGCGAGGATCAGCACGTCAGCGCCCGCCTCGCCGGTGACCTCGAAGGTCGTGCGCTCCGACTTCCGCTTGCCGGCAGCGAACCAGTAGGTCACCTCGTCGCCCTGCTCGAGGCCCGGGATCGAACCGCGCAGGTACCGGTAGTAGGCGTCGTATTGGTTGCCGCCGTAGCGCTCGCCCACCGGGGTGCGCTTGGTCGGCGCTTTCTGCACCGGCCCGCCGTTGACCTGGTAGCGCAGCTGCACCTTGCCCGCCGAGCGCTTCGCGAGCACCTCGACGGGCTGCTCACCGCCGCCCGCGTAGGACTCCTGCACGCGCAGGTCGGCGAGCGGGTTGTTCGCCTTGTACGGGTCGATATCGGCGAGGTTCAGGTAGAACAGCTCGGTCTTGAGCTTCGTGTGGGAGGCCGGGTTGGCGGGGTCGCGAGCCGAGCGCGCGAGGTTGCGCGCGAAGCGCAGGTTGCGCTCGAACTCCTCCCGCACGAGCCGCGGGTTGTCCGGGAACACGAACCCGCAGCCCTCGCAGCCCTCGTTGAGCTCCACCGTCCAGGCGAGCACGTCGCGCTGCGCGTGTGCCCAGTCGGTGAACTCGCCGTTGGTGGTGTAAAGCTCCGCCGCCAGATCAGGGTCGAACCCAGGCACCGCGGGGTTCTCGTCGGTGCCGCTGAGCGCGACGTAGATCGGGTCGTCCGCGGTCGGCGTCTGCAGCTGCCAGCCCTGCGGATAGAGCAACAGCGGACCGAAGGAGTGGTAGGAGATCGCGAACCGGAACTTGGCCTTGTCGAAGAGCTTCACGTTCGCACGCGTCTCCGGCTCGGACGCGGGGCGTGACCCGCGGTACGTCTCGTTCACCGAGTCCGACGAGGAGCCCTCCTCGTCATAGCCCCAGCGCTCCGGGTAGTTGCGGTTCAGGTCGATGCCGTCGCCCGCTTCGGTCTCGCCGTTGCCGTTGACGTCCCGCAGGTTCTTGCGCCAGAGCCGCTCGGACTCGAACGTGTACTGATAGCCGTCGGGGTTGACCACCGGCACGAACCACAGCTCGCGATTGGCGAGCATCTTCTTGACAGCCGGCTTCTTGCCGTTCTTGACGAACCACTTCATCAGGCGGCGGGTCACCTCGGTGGAGATCCACTCGCGTGCGTGCGTGGTCCCCTGGTACAGAACAGCCGGCCGCTTGCGCAGCTTCGTCTTGCGCACGTTCTTCGTCACGCGCACGGCGAGGATCGGCCGGCCCTGGATCGTCTTGCCGATGCGCTTGAGCTGGACGAGGTTGCGGTTGCGTTTCGCGAGCTTGCGCAGCTCCGCGGCGATCCCGTTGCGACCGTCGTACGGACGGTAGACCTTGTAGCCGCCGCGCGCCTGGGCCGCTGCCGCCTGCCGCTGGGTGCGGCCCCGCTCGTCGCGCCAGACCTCGAGGTCGATGCCGCGCTCGGCCACCGCGGCGCGCTCACCGGGGGTGAGCACGAGCGCCGCCTCCGCGCCCGCGGCCGTGAGCTCGGCGACGGTCACGTCGAAGCCCTCGGCGGTGAGCTCGGAGAGCTCGTCGGGCGTGAGCGTCGCGCGATACATCTGCAGCGCGCCGCCTCCGCCGGCACTCGCGTCGGGTTGCGCGCCGGCTCCCGTGGGGCCGAACAAGAACACCATGGTCAGCAGCCCCCCGAGCGCCAGCGTACGCCTCACAAATGTCTCTCCTCTCGCGTCCTCCGCACTACCCGGCTCGCCTTTATCCGCTCGCCGAGATCCTCAAACGCCGGGGCGCCGGCGCCTCTAGGCGGTGACGGCGGCGCGCTTGCGCCCGCGGCCCGCGGCCCGCTTCACGCGCGGCGCCTCCGGCTCCACGAGCTCCGCGAGGAAGCGGCCCGTGTGCGAATCCGGGATGCCCGCGACCTGCTCGGGCGAGCCCGTGGCGATGATCTCGCCGCCAGCCTCCCCACCCTCCGGGCCGAGGTCGATGATCCGGTCCGAGCACTTGATGACGTCGAGGTTGTGCTCGATCACGAGGACGGTGTTGCCCTGCTCGACCAGGCGGTCGAGCACGTCGAGGAGGCGCTCCACGTCGCCGAAATGCAGGCCGGTGGTGGGCTCGTCGAGGATGTAGAGGGTGCGGCCGGTCGCGACGCGGCTGAGCTCCGTCGCGAGTTTCACGCGCTGCGCCTCGCCGCCCGAGAGCGTGGTCGCCGGCTGGCCCAGGCGGATGTAGTCGAGCCCGACGTCGTGCAGCGTCTGCAGCCGGCGCTTGAGCTTGGGGATCGACGAGAAGAACTCGAGCGCCTCGGCCACCGGCATGTCGAGCACGTCGGCGATCGTCTTGCCCTTGTAGCGGACCTCGAGCGTCTCGCGGTTGTAGCGGCGGCCGTGGCACTGCTCGCACGGCACGTAGACGTCTGGGAGGAAGTGCATCTCGATCTTGATCTGACCGTCGCCGCGGCAGACCTCGCAGCGGCCGCCCTTGACGTTGAACGAGAAGCGCCCCGGCTTGTAGCCGCGCGCCCGCGCCTCCTTCGTCTTCGAGAAGAGGTCGCGGATGTGGTCGAACAGGCCGGTGTACGTCGCCGGATTGGAACGCGGCGTGCGCCCGATCGGCGACTGGTCGATGTTGATCACCTTGTCGATCTGATCCAGGCCCTCGATGCGGTCGTGCGCGCCGGGGCGCAGCCGGGCGCGGTGCAGCCGGTTGGCGAGCGCCCGGTAGAGCACCTCGTTGACGAGCGTCGACTTGCCCGAGCCCGAGACGCCGGTGACGCTGCAGAGCACGCCGAGCGGGAAGGCGACGTCGATGTCCTTCAGGTTGTGCTGCCGGGCCCCACGCACCACGATCTCACCGCGCGGCTCGCGGCGCACCTCGGGCGGCGTGATCGCGCGCTTGCCCGCCAGGTACTGACCCGTGAGCGACGCCTCAACCCGCTCGATCTCCTCGGGCGGGCCCTCGGCGATCACCTCGCCGCCGTGCTCACCCGCGCCGGGACCGAGGTCGACGATGTGGTCGGCGGCGCGCATCGTGCCCTCGTCGTGCTCGACGACGATCACCGTGTTGCCGAGGTCGCGCAGGCGCTCCAGCGTCGCGATCAGCTTCTCGTTGTCGCGCTGATGCAGGCCGATCGACGGCTCGTCGAGGATGTAGAGCACGCCGACCAGGCTCGAGCCGATCTGCGTCGCCAGCCGAATGCGCTGCGCCTCGCCGCCCGAGAGCGTGGACGCGGCTCGGTCGAGCGAGAGGTAGCCGATCCCGACGCTCTCCAGGAAGTACAGGCGCTCCTCGATCTCGCGGACAATCATGCGCGCGATCGCCCGCTCGGTCTCCGTGAGTTCCAGCGCGCGGATCCACTCGTGCGCGGCCTTCGCGGAAAGCGCGGTGTACTCGGCGATGTTGAGCCCGCCGACCGTGACCGCGAGGCTCTCGGGACGCAGGCGGGCGCCGTGGCAGGCAGGGCACGGCTGCAGCGCCATCAGGTCCTCGATGCGCTCGCGCGTGTTCTCCGAGTCGGTCTGCTCGTAGCGGCGCTCGAGGCTGGCGAGCATGCCCTCGAAACGCACGTTGTAGGTGCGCCGGCGCCCGAAGCGGTTGCGGTAGCTCACCGTGTAGCGCTCGTCGCCCGTGCCCTCCAGCAGCACACGGCGGTCCGCCTCGCTCAGGTCGCGCCAAGGCGTCTCGGTATCGATCCCCGCCGCCTCGGCCACCGCCTCGAGCAGGCGCCGGTGGTACATCGACGCCGCCTTCGTCCACGGGTCGAGCGCGCCCTCGGCGATCGACAGCGTCGGGTCGGGCACGATCAGCTCGGGATCGATCACCCGCTGGAAGCCGAGGCCGTGGCAGCGCTCGCAGGCGCCGTGCGGCGAGTTGAACGAGAAGATCCGCGGCTCGATCTCGGGCATCGAGGCGCCGCAGTTGAGGCACGCGAAGCGCTCTGAGAAGACCAGCACCTGGCCGCGCTTACCGGCGCTCGGCCCGGTGAGCACCTTCGCGCCGCGGGCGTCGCCGCCGTTGGTGAGGTCGGGAGCGTCCTTCGCGGCGTCCTCCCCGCGCGGCGGCAGCAGCTCCACCTCGATCACCCCGTCGGCGAGCTGCGAGGCGGCCTCGATCGACTCGGCCAGCCGTTTGCGCACGCCCTCCTTCATGACGAGCCGGTCGACGACGATCGAGATGTCGTGCTTGAACTTCTTGTCGAGCGCGATGTCCTCGTCGAGGCGGCGCAGGTCGCCGTCGATGACGGCGCGGGCGTAGCCCTGGCTGCGCATCTCCGCGAGCAGCTTTCCGTACTCGCCCTTGCGGCCGCGCACGACCGGCGCCAGCACCATGAAGCGCGTGCCCTCCTCCAGGGAGAGCACGCGGTCGGTGATCTGCTCGAGCGACTGCCCCTCGATCGGCGCGCCGCAGTTGAAGCAGTGCGGCTTGCCGATCCGCGCCCAGAGCAGGCGCAGGTAGTCGTAGATCTCGGTGACCGTGCCGACCGTGGAGCGCGGGTTGCGCGAGGTCGTCTTCTGGTCGATCGAGATCGCCGGGCTGAGGCCCTCGATGGAGTCGACGTCGGGCTTCTCCATCAGCCCTAAAAACTGGCGCGCGTACGAGGAGAGCGACTCGACGTAGCGCCGCTGCCCCTCCGCGTAGATCGTGTCGAAGGCGAGGCTCGATTTGCCAGAGCCCGAGAGCCCGGTGACGACGATCAGCGCTTCGCGCGGGAGCTCGAGGTCGATCCCCTTGAGGTTGTGGGCACGCGCACCGGTGATCGCGATCTTGCCGCTGCTGCTGCCCATACGAACAAGTGTACGGTCCGGGTCAGTCGCCACCCGGGGACCGTGATCGGGTAGTGCCCGCCCTAGCTCGACGCACGCGCGAGGACGTCATCGAGGAGCCCGTCGACGTCGTCGAGGTCGTATTCCTCGCGCAAGCGCGCGGCGATCTCATCTCGCGAGGAGCCGTCGAGCGCCATCTTGGCGGCAACGATCCGCGCCGCCGTGACGTCAGTGGAGCGCGCGCCGTTGGCCGCCGGCTCGGGCCGATCGGGCTGCTCGGGCGCGGGCGGCTCGATCTCCGGCTCCGTCGGCATCGGCTCGGGCTCGGCCGGAGGCGTGGGCTCGGGGACCGGTGGCGGCGAGGGCTCCGGGACCGGCTCGGGCCCGGGGCTGGGCTCGGGCTCCGGCGGCGCCGGCACCTCGGCGTCCGGCGACCCGCCCAGCGCGCCCTCCAAGCCGGCGAGCGCCTGGCGCACCTGGGCGAGGCGCTGCTCGGCGTCGCGCTCGGCGCGCTGGCGGATGGCGGCCGCCTCGGCCTCGGCCTCGGCGACGATCTCGCGGGCCTTGCGGTCGGCCTCGGCGAGGGTCTCGCGGACACGTGCGGTCAGCTCAGCGACCAGTTGATCGACGTCCATCGCCAGTCACAGTAGCGCGCGGGGCTCGCGATCGAGCCCCCAAGAAACGCGGCGCACCCGCGTCCGGGGGTCCGCGGGTGCGCCGTTGCCGGGGGGATGGGATGTGTGAGGCGCTTTGCCTCTGTTGTGGGGGGAGCTTTTGGTCTAGGCGCCCGCGGGCTCCGGAGCCGGTGTCCCCGGGGCCTCGGCGCCCTCTTCGTCCTCGCGGTCATCCGCGTCCTCGGCGGGAGGCACCGGCAGCTCGCCGTGCGACTCGAACCGCGACCGCGGCAGCCACTCCAGCCAGCTCGGCAGGTACCAGTTCCAGTCGCCGAGCAGCTTCATCGTGGCCGGCAGCAGGACGGCGCGGATGATCGTGGCGTCGATCAGAACCGCCAGCGCGAGACCCACGCCGAACTGCTTGAACTCGATCGCCGAGAGGGTCGCGAAGATGGCGAACACGGCCACCATCACGATCGCCGCCGCGGAGACCACCGACGCCGTGCCCTTGATCCCGGCGCCCACGGCCTCGCCGGTGGACATGCCGCGGTCGAAGGCCTCGCGGATCCGGCTCAGGATGAACACGTGGTAGTCCATCGAGAGCCCGAACAGGATCACGAACAGGAACAGGGGCAGCCACGAGGTCACCGCGCCCGTCGACTCGAAGCCCAGCAGGGACTCCAAGTGGCCCTCTTGGAAGATCCACACGACGATCCCGTACGCCGCGCCCACGGACAGCAGGTTCAGCAGGATCGCCTTGATCGGGATCACGATCGAGCGGAAGGTCACCAGGAGCAGCAGGAACGCCATCCCGAGGACGAACGCGAACACGATCGGCACGCGGTCCTCCATCACCTGGTTGAAGTCCTCCGAGCCCGCGGTGAAGCCGGTGACGTTCACCTCGGCGCCCGGCAGCGAACCGATCGTCGCCGGGATGACGTCCTCGCGCAGCGACGCGAGCGCCGCGTACGAGGTGTCGTCGGTGCCCTCGCCCGCGATCGGGATGCTCACGGCGTGGACGCTGCCGTCCGGGCTCGTCTCCACCGAGCGCGGACCGACGACGTACTCGCTGTCGGCCAACGCGCGGTCGAACTCGGCGAGCGCCGCGTCGACCTCGCTCTCCGGGGCGCCGTTCGTCTCGACCACGGCCGTCGCCGCGATCTGCTCGCCCGGGAAGCTCGCCTGGATGCGATCGTAGGTCTGCATGACCTCGAGATCGCGCGGGAGCGTCTCGATCCCGGGCACCTGCATCTTCAGGTTGAGCGTCGGGATCGCCAGGACGAGCAGCAGCGCCAGGGCCGCGCCGCCCGCCAGCCAGGGCCGGCGCAGGACGCGGTTGAGGACGGCGCCCCACACGCGCGGCTCGCGCCCCGCGCGCTGCTCCGGGCGCATCAGGAAGGGCACGCGGCCCTTGTTGACGCGGTCGCCGAGCGCGGACAGCACCGCCGGGAGCACGGTCAAGGAACCGACCACGGCGATCGCAACGACCAGGATCGTGCCGGTCGCGAACGACGTGAACGTGGCGGCGCCGGCGAAGTACATCCCCGCCATCGCGGCGGCGACGGTGAGGCCGGAGACCAGCACCGCGCGTCCTGAGGTGGCGGCGGCCGCGGCCAGCGCGGCGTCCTTGCTGCGGCCGCGGGCGCGCTCCTCGCGCTCACGGCGCAGGTAGAACATCGCGTAGTCCACGCCGACCGCGAGCCCGATCAACAGCACGACGGAGGCGACGGCCTCGTCGACCGGGAAGATCTGGCTGATCGGCCCGAGCAGCGCGATCGAGGCCGCAACGGCCGTCGCGGCCAGAATCAGCGGCACGAACGCGGCCAGCAGCGCGCCGAAGGCGATGATCAGGATGAGCAGGGTGACCGGCACCGAGGTCACCTCGGCCTGCCGGAAGTCCTCCTCGAACGACTCGCTGAGCGCCTTGCTCGCGCTCGCGTCGCCGAAGTAGCCGATCTCGAGCTCGGGGTTCGCGGAGGCCACGGACTCGATCGCGGCCTCGGGCCGCTCGACCAGGTCCTCCACGGTCTCGTCCGCGTCCCTCGGCGGCTCCGCGATCTCGTACGTCAGCAGGGCGGCCTGCCCGTTCTCCGCGATCTGGTTGGGGTCGTCGTAGGGCGTGACGATCCGCTCGGCGACGCCGGTGCCCTCGAGCTCCGTGACGAGCTCATCGACGGCGGCGCGCACCTGGGGCCCACGCGCGTCGGCGCCTTCGATCAGCACCGTCTCCTTCGCGGTGTCGGAGAAGGCGTCGGCGTAGGCCTTGTCCGCCTGCTGCGACTCGCCGACTCCGTACTCCTCGTCGGTCAGCGTCTCCGTGCCGACCGAACCGCCGATCACGACGGCGAGGATCACGAACGCAAGCCATCCTGCGATCGCCTTACGGCGGTGGCGCGCGCTCCAGCGGCCGGCGCGCGCCGCGATTCCGGTGGGCTCCATGTTGCGCTCCTGGGCTCGTTCTTCGCTCACGACAGCGATCATGCGCCGCGGGCGGCCCCGATCCAATGGAGTTCTCCGGCGTTTGGCGGTGGGGATAACCGCACCCCCCGGGGACGCTAGCCGTATTGGAACGCCGTCCTGGGTAAGGGACAATGCAACGTGATGGGACAGCGAGTGCTCATCGTCGACGACCACGCCGGCTTCCGCGCAAACGCCCGCCGGCTCCTGGAGTGCGAGGGCTTCCAGGTGGTCGCCGAGGCCGCCGACGGCGCCGAGGCCGTGCGCGCGGCCGCCGAGCACACGCCCGACCTCGTACTCCTTGACGTCAACCTGCCCGACGGCGACGGTCGCGACCTCGCGGCTCAGCTCGGCGAGCACGGCGCCCAGGTGCTGTTGATCTCGAGCCGCGACGACGTCGAGCCCACCCCGGACACCATCGGTTTCTTGGCCAAGGACCAGCTCTCGGGCGAGGCGATCACCGCACTGCTGCGATGATCTCGCTGCGCCGGGCCCTGATCGCCCTCGGGTTGGCGAGCTTCGTGCTCGGCCTGCTCGTCCTGACGACGATCCTGACCAGCGACCACGTCGAGGACAAGGCGGCGCTCGCCTGCCTCACCCTGCTCGTCGGCTGGTCGTTCGTCGGCACCGGCCTCTACGCGTGGAACGCCCGGCCCAGTAGCCGCGTCGGCCCGTTCATGAAGGCGGTCGGGCTCACCTGGCTGCTCTCCGGACTGATGAACTCGAGCGTGCCGGGGCTGTTCATCGCCGGGGCGCTGGTCGGGGCGGTGCCGATCGCGATCCTCGTCCACATGACGCTCACCTTCCCCTCCGGCCGCCTCCAGGATGGCTGGACGAAGGCGGTCGTCCTCGGGGCGTACGCGGTCACCGTGCCCGCCGTGCCCATCCCCTACCTGTTCGCCGACTCGACCAACGCGGAGTTCTGCGGCACGGACTGCCCGCCGAACCCGATGATGATCGCCAACAAGCCCGAGCTCGCCTCGGCCATCTTCGGGACCCTCAACGCGATCGGGGTACTGCTCCTGGCCGCGACGCTGGTGCTCGTGATCCGCCGCTGGCGCAACGCGGGCCCGGAGGCCCGCCGCGACCTCGGGCCGACCCTGTGGGCGGCGTTCGTGACGATCGCGTTCTTCATGTCGCTCGTCGCGATCTCGATCACCGGCGCCGACAAGGTCACCGAGACGGTCTACCTCTTCGCCGTCGTCCCGCTCGCGTCGATCCCCTACGCGTTCCTCGGCGGGCTCCTGCGCTCCAAGCTGGTCGCCGCCGAGGAGATCGCGGAGGAGAACGTGCGCCTCGACGCCGAGCTCCAGCGCCGCTACGAGGAGCTGCGCGCCTCGCGGGCGAGGATCGTCGAGGCGGCGGACGCGGCGCGGCGCAAGCTCGAGCGAGACCTGCACGACGGCGCGCAGCAGCGCCTGGTCGGGCTCGCGCTGTCGCTGCGCATGGCCCGCGACCGCCTCGGCTCCGACCCCGACCAGGCCCGCGCCCTGCTCGACGAGGCCTCGGAGGAGCTGGCGCGCGCCACCGACGAGCTGCGCGAGCTGGCCCGCGGCATCCACCCCGCCGTGCTCACCGACCGCGGCCTCAGCGCCGCGCTCACGGCGCTGGCCAAGCGCTCGCCGCTCACGGTCGAGCTCGACGACGGCGTCGGGGAGCGGCTGCCCGAGCCCGTCGAGGCCGCGGCGTACTTCGTCGTCGCCGAGGCGCTCACCAACGCCGCGCGCCATGCAGGCACCGACCGCGCGCGCGTCGAGGTCGCGCGGCGCGACGGCCTGCTGCGCGTCGCGGTGCGTGACGAGGGGCGCGGCGGCGCCGACCCGGCCGGCTCGGGGTTGCGTGGCCTCGCCGACCGCGTGCAGGCGCTCGACGGCGAGCTGGACATCTCGAGCGCACCCGGTAGCGGGACGCGGATCGAAGCCCGGATCCCGCTTTCCTGACCGCAGTCTGGACGACCCACTACCTTGCCAGCTGTGCGAGTCGTGATCGCCGAGGACTCGGTGCTCCTGCGCGAGGGCATCGCCCGCCTGCTTGCGGAGCACGAAATGGAGGTCGTCGGGCAAGCCGCCGACGGCGATGAGTTGCTGCGCAAGGTCCGCGCCCACAAGCCGGACGTGGCGATCGTCGACGTGCGCATGCCGCCCACGCAGACCGACGAGGGCGTGCGCGCGACGCGCACGATTCGCGCGGAGCTCCCGCAAACGGCCGTGCTCGTGCTCTCCGCGATGGTCGAGCCCGCCCACGCGCGCGAGCTCCTCGCGGACGACGCCTCCGGGATCGGCTATCTGCTCAAGGACCGGGTAGCCGACGTCGACGCGTTCGTCGAGGCCGTGCGCAGGGTCGGCTCCGGCGGCTCGGCGCTCGATCCAGATGTGGTGACCGCGATGCTCGGCAAGCCGGACAACGACGACCCGCTCGCCACGCTGACCGCGCGGGAGCGCGAGGTGCTCGCGCTGATGGCCGAGGGGCGCTCGAACGCGGCAGTCGCCGAGCGCCTCGTGATCACCGAGCGCGCCGTCGAAAAGCACGTGACCAGCATCTTCTCCAAGCTCGACCTCCCGCCCACGCCGGACGATCACCGGCGGGTCCTCGCGGTGCTGCGCTATCTCGAAGGCTGAGGCCGATGCCGCCGTTCAGCCAGCTGCACGTCGTCTACCGGGGCGTCCTGCTGGCGGCGGGGCTGCTGGTCTTCGGCCTTCTCTTCCAAGAGCTCGTCACGCTGCTGGTGGCGATCCTGGTCACGGTGATCATCTCGATCCCGCTGAGCTCCGCGGCGAGCTTCCTCGAGCGCTACCGGATCCCGCGCGCCGCGGGCGCCCTGGCGGGGCTCCTGCTTGGGCTTGCCGTCGTCGCCGGCGTGTTCGCGCTGATCATCCCGCCGTTCATCGAGCAGACGGAGGAGTTCGTCGACTCCGTGCCCGATGTCGCCCACGAGCTCGAGGAGCGCATCGGCGCGATCGTCGGGGTCGAGCCGAGCGAGGTCGGCGAGGAGGCGCAGAACTTCCTCGAGAGCTACACCGAGAACCCCGAGACGCTGATCGGGCCGCTCACCTCGCTCGGCCTCAGCATCGCGGGGATCCTCGCGGCGCTCGTCTTCATGCTGATCACGGCCTACTACATCGCTGTGCGCCCCGACCCGCTCGTCGGCGGCGTGCTCTCGCTGTTCCCGCCGGCGCGTCGCGAGGCGGTGGCGCGGGTCATCGAGCGGATGCGCGCGGCCTGGATCGGCTGGCTGCACGGCGTCGTCGCCGACATGCTGGTCACCGGCGTCCTCCTCTACATCGGGCTGACGCTGATCGACCTCGAGTTCGCAATCTTCTTCGCGGTCTTCTCGGCGCTGCTCGTGGTGATCCCCTACTTCGGCGCGATCCTCGGCGCGATCCCGGTCATCCTCTTCGCGCTGGCCGATTCGCCGACCACCGCACTGCTCGCGCTGATCATCTACATCGTCGTCCAGCAGATCGAGGGCAACGTGATCATCCCGCTGATCATGGCCCAGCGCGTGAAGCTGCATCCCGCGCTGATCGCCATCGGGGTGATCCTCGTCGGTCAGCTCTTCGGCTTCATCGGCCTGTTCGTCGCCGTGCCGATCCTCTCGGCGATCGTGATCCTGGTCCAGGAGCTCTGGGTGAAGCCGATGGAGGAGGACCGCGGCGTGATGCGCGCCGACGAGCTCGAGATCCCGGCGCACGCGGGACCGCCGGACGCAAACCCGGCGAACGGCCCGTAGAGGCGACGAGCCGCTGAGGTCCTACGGAGCCTTCGGGAAGGCGGCGACCGTGTCGCCGAGCGGCAGGCTCGCGCGGCGCGGGCGCTTGCGCTTGAACCAGACCACCTCGTCGCCCGCGCCGACGCGGCCCTGCAGCGCGTAGCGGCGGTACCGGTAGGGCACGCCGTCGGCACCGATCGGCGACGGGCGGTCCGTGACGTGAAAGTGCAGGTGTGGAGCGTCGGAGTTGCCCGAGCTGCCCACCCGCCCGATCACCTGGCCCGCGCGGACCCGCTCGCCGCGCTCGACCTTGACCGTGCCGGGCTTGATGTGCGCGTACAGGGCGAAGCGCCGGGGGCCGTGGCGAATGATCACGTGGTTGCCGGCGGCCCGCTTCGGCGTCACCGTGCTGTCGTCGCGTTCGAACGGCGGGGTGTCCTGGAAGCGATCGACCGCACGGACCACCCTGCCGCGGGCCGCCGCGTGGATGCGCTCGCCGTAGATGTAGTGCTGGCGGAGCTTCGTGCCGTCGCCCCGGTGCGGTAGGCCCGCCTTGCTCACCCGCACCCAGTCCACCGCGAAGCGCTGCGAGACCCACTGGTGCGCGCCGACCGCGAGCGCGGAGCGCGCGTGACGGCTGACGCAGCAGCCGCTGATCGCGACGTAGCGCCCGCCCCGCAGCGGCGAGCGCACGAGCAGCGGCGCGCGCGTGTCGACGCGCGCGCGGGGCGTGACGACGCGGCGCCCGTAGCGCAGGTCGAACTCGGCCGGATCGACGCCCGCGCCCGGCGCCACCCAGAGCACGTGACGGATCACACGCGGCGCGCGCTTCGCGAACGACGGGTGCAGCCACACCGTCGCCGCCTGCGCGGGCTCGAGCTCGGTCGTCTGCACGAGCGCGAACGGGTCGCCGAGGTCCATGTCGTCGGCGAGCGCCGCCCCGGACAGCGACGCCACCGTCCGGTTGCGCCGGGCGTCCACGATGTCAACGCGCTCGACCTTCACGCCGAACTGGGCCGAGAGGTTCTGGAGGCGCAGCTCGTACACGAGGTGCCGGCGCCCGTCGCTCCCCTGCACGGGCTGCATGGCGCCGCGCGTGTCGACCTGCAGCACGTCGAAGCGATCGGCGGCCTGCGCGCTCGCCGCGAAGCCGAGCCAAACGAGGGCAAGCGCCAGCGGCGCAAGCGAACCTGAGCGTTTCGGTCGTCCCCACCGAGTCATGAACACAGCGTCCTTACCGTGCTGAGCGCTGCGGAACGATAACGCCACGCTCGGCCGCTTGCACGCGCTTCGCGGAGGGTGTCGGGCGGCTCAGGCGCGCAGGCCCTCCAGATCCCGACGCAGCTCCTTGAGCTCGTCGCGGA